>JAIRUS010000046.1 GCA_031254295.1 Streptococcaceae bacterium
AATACGAGGAATTAAAGATGTGAGGGAGGCTCGCCCTGAAGCGTGCCTTGCTAGCAAGTCCTTTAGGACTTAGCTAGAATGGACAGCGTAGCAGCTTGATGCGAAGATAGAAAAATAGGAATTTAGGTTCTGACTGAAGGTCAGGTTCTAAATTATCTTTTTTCCTAGCTTCACGCCTCCCGAACTCAGTTAGAAAGAAGACAAAATGAAAAAAACAGCATTTATCACAGGTGCGACCAGCGGGATTGGTCAAGCAACAGCTCGACTTTTTGCGGCCCAAGGAATTGATTTAGTCTTGACGGGGCGACGTCAGGAGAGATTGGACGCACTGAAAATAGAGCTTTCAGCTCAGGTCAAGGTTGAGACTTTGAATTTTGATGTGCGCGATCGTGCGTCTGTCTTTGCAGCGGTAGAAAGTCTCAGCCCCGAATGGAAGTCAGCCGTCAACGTTTTAGTAAACAGTGCAGGAAATGCCCATGGACGTGCAAGTTTTCAAGACGCAGAGCTGGACGACTTTGAAGCCATGATTGACATTAATGTCAAGGGCTTGCTTTATGTCTCAAAAGCCGTGCTGCCATTGCTTTTGGAAAATGGGCATGGTCACATCGTGAATCTTTCATCAATTGCAGGTAAGGAAGTTTATCCAAATGGCAATGTCTACTGTGCCTCAAAATCAGCTGTAGAAGCCATTTCTGAAGCGATGCGTATTGACTTGCTGCCCGAAGGTGTCAAAGTAACCAATATCGCACCAGGCATGGTTGAGACAGAGTTTTCACTTGTCCGCTTCAAGGGCGACGAAGCGCAGGCGGCTGCAACTTATGCAGGCATCACGGCGCTGACAGCTGACGACATTGCCGAGAGTATTTACTTCGCGGTCAGCCAGCCTGAGCATGTGCAAATCGCCGATCTGACGATTTTCCCGAAAGCGCAAGCCTCGGCGCATGATTATAAACGAGAAAACTAAGAGAATAGGAGGTTCTAGCCAGATGAAAAAGATTAGCAAATTTTTAAGTGAACTTGCTGCAAATAATAATCGGGACTGGTTTCTGGAACACAAAGCACAAGCCGACGCTGCCAAAGCAGAATTCACGCAGCTTGTCGAGTATTTAATTGCAGACAGTAACGACTTTATCCCTGGGCTTGCGCAGTTTGAAGCCAAGGACTTGATTTATCGCCTGAACCGCGATGTCCGCTTTTCAAAAGACAAGACGCCTTACAATCCAACTTTTCGTGCGCTTCTGAGTGGACAAGGCAAGAAAGTTTTAGGAGCTGGCTACTTCTTTGGAATTGACGGTGAGGGACAGGCCTTTGTGGGGAGCGGTTTTCATATGTCAGACTCCAAAGAGGCAGTGGCAGCCATTCGTGAAAATTTAGTTAAAGATGCTTCGCTCGTCTTAGAGTTTGACAAGAAATACAAGATAGCTGGCGACGCGCTGAAAAAATTGCCTGCAGGCTTTGAAATGCAAGCTGATAGCGCGCTTGCAGAACTGCTCAAACATAAAAGTTGGCATATTGAGACCCATCTCGATCTGTCAGCGCTGACAACAAAAGACGCAGCGCACGCGCTGGCAAAAGAATTCAAAGCCATGAGCCCATTTGTGGACTGGCTTAATAACGCACTCACAGAAGTGAAAGCACCCGAGAAAAAGAAAGGACGTCGCGCATGAGAAAACTTATTTTATTTTTACATAGTTCATTAGATGGATTTGTTGAGGGTCCAAAAGGAGCCATGGATATTGGCTTTGTGGCCTATGATAAAGACTTGGAAGCAGAGGCTGGAAATATCCTCTCCACAGTGGAGACAATTATTTGGGGACGTGGTACCTATGAGGGCATGTACAGCTACTGGCCAACCATTCCGTCAAATCCAGATGCTTCAGAGCATGAGCTCAATCATGCCAAGTGGATTGAAAACGTGGAGAAAGTCGTCTTTTCAAGAACTTTAGACAAAGCCGACTGGAAAAATACACGACTTGTCAAAGAAAATATGCTTGAAGAAATTCAGAAACTCAAAGCTCAATCTGGCGGAGATATGCTTATCCTAGGAAGTCCGCGTCTTGCTCATGAGCTTATGAAGGCAGGATTGATTGACGAATATAAAATTACAGTCTCACCTGTTTTAGTCGGTTCAGGACTGCGCCTTTTTGAAGGCATCCAAGAACAGACAAATCTGAAACTTACGCATAGCAAAGCTTTGAAATCAGGCGCACTTGTCCTGACATATGATCTTGTGAAAGAATAAAATAAAGGTCATATTCCACCGAAAGATATTAAGAAATCTTCCTAAAATTTGGGAAGATTTTTTCTTAAATCAGCTTAGTCAGGGATAGGAAGAACTCACACAATTGTCTGAGAAAATTGGTCTGCAGCTTTGATAGCAGCAAAGACATCTTCAGGGCTAACTTTAAAAGGCATACAAGCCATCGTATCACCTTCAGCGCAGCTCAGAACAGCTACGTTCATCAACCTTTCATCACTTACGGCATCAATTCCTAAATCTTTGAGGCAAGTTGGGAGTCCGACAGATTTACAGAAATGGATAACTTGCTCTAGCTCAGAGTTGTCTGTATTCTCGAGCATTAATTGGGTGAGAAGGCCAAATGCCACTTTTTCTCCATGCAAATATTTATGAGTCTCGTCAAGAGCGGTCAGACCATTGTGCACTGCGTGTGCAGCTGCAAGCCCGCTACTTTCAAAGCCGATACCTGAAAGATAAGTATTCGCCTCAATAATATTTTCAAGCGCCTTTGTCGAAACCTGCTGCTTTACTGCAATTTTAGCCTTCAAGCCATCCTCGAAAAGTATATCTCGACAAAGCTTCGCTAGAGCCAAGGCAGCTCGTGTGCTGTGTGCCCCGACCATCGTAAGCGCATTGGATTGCTCACAGGCTCGAGCTTCATACCAAGTTGCTAAGGCATCACCAATGCCAGAAACGAGCATACGTACAGGTGCATGGGCAATGAGATTACTGTCCATGATCACGATCGCAGGATTTTCGGTGAGGAAGAGATAGCTTTCAAACTCTCCTCCGTCGGAGTAAATGACGGAAAGTCGACTGCAAGGTGCATCAGATGAAGCAGCGGTCGGAACAATTACGGCAGGAACATGCGCGTAATAAGCAACGGCCTTTGCGCTATCTAAAGTTTTTCCTCCTCCAATTCCGATGATTACATCAGCCCCATCAAGAGCCGCAAGGTGTCTGTCAATTTCATTCTTTGAACATTCTCCCCCAAAGAGATTAAAGGTTTGAGGAAGATTTTGACTTATAAAACTTGATAAAATATCAGCTTGATAAGTCTTAGCGATAAATGGATCAACCAAAATATAAGCTTTTTTTCCTTTTAGACTGGAATAATTAGCCAATTTTGTGATCTCGCCGTCTCCGATAATGAAGCTACCAGGAGAGCAAATGATTTTTGTCATGTGAAAAGCCTTTCTTTTTTGTATCTTGGCTGTATTATAATACTTAATCAGTTAAAAGACAAAGATATTAAAAATGTTTTCACATGTTCAAAAGGTTGTAACCAGCCCAAACTCGATTATTCGTCTGTGTGTGGTAAACTCGTGTTCTATAACACAAAAAAGTGTACAAGAGCAATTTTTGCAACTATAGAATAATCGCTAAAGAATACGTTGAATTGAAAGCGGTTTTTTGATAATATTTGACCAAGTCATTAATAGGAGAAGGAGAAATATGATGCGGTTAAAAAAGGAGCAAGCTGAGGCGAAACTTTACGCACCTGTTTCAGGTGAGATGGTTCCCTTAGATAAGGTTTCAGATCAAACATTTGCATCTAAAATGCTGGGAGACGGATTTGCGATTGAACCTTCGGATAGAAAAATTGTGAGTCCCGTATCTGGAACAATCAGTGTGCAACAGGGACATGCGATTGGGATTCAAAGTGAGGAAGGACTTGAAATTCTGATTCACTTGGGAATTGATACAGTAGCTTTAAAAGGGACTCCATTCAATATCAAAGCTCGGGTTGGAGATAAAGTTCAGGTGGGGGCACTTCTTGGAGAAGTGGACTGGGAGCAAGTAGACGCAGCATCTATCCCTAAAACTACACTTGTAATCATTACTAACACGGCAGATAAACTTGAGAAAATTTCAGCTGCTACAGGAAAAGTTATCGCTGGAAAAGAAGCAGCCAGATGTGAATTGAAACAGTCAAAATCAGAAGTTAAAAAGGCTGGAAAGGCAACGGGTTACCTTCAAAAATTAGGTAAGTCTCTCATGATGCCGATTCCGATCATTGCGGCAGCAGGAATTTTCTTGGGGCTTGCGAGTGTTCTGCAAAATCCCAATATTGTAGGCCCAGCTTTTGTGGCCAATCTTGATGCGCAAAATGTCATTGGATTTATCAAAACGATTATCGCAGCCTTATTTGCGAATTTGCCGATTTTGTTTGCAGTTTCAGTGACTATCGGTTTGGCCAAAGCTGAAAAAGCCAATGCAGCCTTTTCATCCGTCGTTGCCTTCTTGTTGATGCATGTCACGATTAGTTACATGCTGAGCCTTAAGGGAATCACAGCAGCAACTTATTCGGTTGATTTGTTAGTGAAGAGTGGGCAGTCAGTTTTAGAGGCAACAAAGGCTGTTTCCATGTATACGAGTGTCCTCGGTGTCTTTTCTTTCAATATGAATGTCTTTGGCGGCGTACTCGCTGGTGTGCTTGCGGCGGCTATTCATAACCGCTTCTATAAGACAGAGCTTCCAATGGCTATTTCTTATTTTGGCGGCAAACGGCTTGTGCCAATTATGACCACACTTTTTGCACCAGTCCTTGGTGTGATTCTTTACTTTGTCTGGCCCTTCATTGGGACAGGCATTCAGAGTCTCGGAGAAATTATTGCCTCAGCTGGGCTGTTTGGAACCTTTATCTTTGGAATGCTGGAGCGTTTGCTCATCCCTACAGGCCTGCACAATATCCTCAATCAAATGGTTCGTTTCACACCAATTGGGGGTTCAGCGACCATTGACGGCAAACAATTTGTTGGCGCTTTGAATATTTTCAACGCTTTACTTGCTCAGGGGCATCCTAATATGGAAATCATGCGTTCGGCAACGCGCTTCCTTGCTCAAGGTAAGATTCCTTACATGATGTTTGGACTTCCAGCGGCTGCGTTAGCAATGTACCGCACGGCTTTACCAGAAAATAAGAAAAAAGTGGGCGCTCTGCTCTTTGCAGCAGCCTTGACGTCATTTACTACAGGGATTACAGAGCCCATTGAATTTCTGTTTATCTTCATCTCTCCAATTCTGTTTATATTCCATGCAATCATGGGGGGCTTGGCCTTCATGCTCACAAACTTATTGGGAGTCGCGATTGGAAATGTTCAAGGGGGAGCCATTGATTTGGGAGTGTTCGGAGTGCTTCGTGGACTTGATACGCGCTGGTACTTTGAGCTTCTTCTAGGAGCCATTTATGCGCCAGTTTATTATTTCACATTCAAAAAAGTGATTATGTGGAAAAATCTGAAAACGCCAGGTCGTGAAGTAGAAGAAGATTTGGGAAGTTCCGCCGTCATGGACAACGCTCCAAAATTAACAGGAGACCTAGGACATAAAATAATTGCCGCTCTGGGTGGTTTAGGAAATGTTGAATCCATTGACAATTGTTTCACGCGTCTTCGTCTAGTTTTGAATGATGCAAGCAAAATTGACGAAGAAACTCTGAAATCAACGGGAGCAGTCGGAATCGTCAAGTTGGATTCTAAAAATATTCAAGTTGTTTACGGACCACAAGTTGAATCTATCGCCTTGAAAGTAAAAGAGGCGGCAGGTCTGTCAGAATAAATCAAAGAAGCACGGGACGTCCGACCCACGTGCTTCTAGGGGGAATCCCTATGGGACCTGTCCTATGATTTGAAGAAGGAAGGAAAGCAGAAATAAGCTTGTTTCCGCCTCTCTTCCATCGTAAAAACGCGACTCGCGTCGCGTTTTTAATTATAAGTCGCAAGATATTCCCTAAAAATAAGGCTCACGATATAGGTGAAGGAGAGGCGACTGGCCATGTCTAGTCCATTGATGAGTGTATTATCCGTCATCGCATAGAGTTGAAGATCTGAAAGCTTGGACAGGCTATTCTGCGAGAATCCAGTGATTGAGATGACTTTGGCAGAGTTTGCTTTGGCAATTGTCGCTGGAATTAAGACATTTTCTTGTTCTCCAGAAATTGAAAAACTAATCAGTAAATCTTTTTGAGTTAATTTTTTCGCCGCATATTTGACCATGTGGGGATCGACAAAAAGTTGAGAATTTTTACCTAAAACTTCCAGATAAAAATGAAATTCTTCAGCAGGAAAACGTGAAAGACCTAAGCCGTCCACCAAAATTTTATCAGACTCATGAATGAGGACTAGAACTTGTTTGATAAGCTCATCATTGAGTAACTGCTTGGTTTTGATAATTTGCTCATCGAGGCTAGTCGTTTCAAGCAGAGTCTGACCATCTTGTCGCGCAGCCTTAAGATTTTCCCTAAAGCTAGTATAGCCAGAAAAACCTAGCTTTTTAACCAGTCTTATAATTGTATTCGGACTGGTAAAATGTTTGACTGCAATGTCTCTAACTGTAGGACTTTTTACTTCGGAGCGATTGTCAAGCAAATCTTGCAAAATCTCTTCTTCAAAGGAATTTAATTTATTCCGATTAGCTTTTAACACATCATAAAAGAACATAAGGACCTCACCATGAAATTTATAGAACAATTATATCAGAAATTAGCAGAAGTCTACTCAGGCCAAAAGCTAGAAGAAGCAAGAATAGCCTTTGAAGAGCTGGTTGAGGACTACTCAAAGCAGACTTTTTCAGAACGTGCACCCTTATCAGAAAAAAATGTTTATTTGATTACTTATGGGGATGCTTTTGTAGACGGCGATAGAAAAGGCTTATCAGTTCTTAAGGACGTTGTAGATAATAAACTGTCGGATACAGTCACAGATATTCATTTGCTTCCAATGTTTCCTTATACGAGCGATGATGGTTTTTCAGTAAGGGATTATGAGCAAATTAATTCTATCCTTGGAGATTGGAGGGATGTTAAGAGGCTTTCAGATGATTATCGCCTAATGTTTGATTTTGTGGCCAACCATATGTCGCAATCAAGTGACTGGTTTCAGAAATTTTTGAATCAAGAGCCAGATTTTTCGGAGGCTTTCATCAAATTTGATGAAAAGTTTGATAGCTCAAATGTCACACGCCCGAGGGTTTCTCCACTTTTCCATACTTATAAAAATGGACTGAAGGTTTGGACGACTTTTTCAGAGGATCAGGTAGATGTTAATGCACAAGAGGTGAAGATGCTGGTAAGGCTGACTAAGATTCTGCTTGACTATGCAGCCAAGGGAGCAAGCAGCATTAGATTAGACGCAATTGGCTTCTTATGGAAAGAATCAGGCACGACTTGTATGCATCGGCCGCAAACTCATGCGATCATTCAGCTTTGGCGCTTACTGCTTGAAGAATTTGCACCGAATACTCAAATAATAACAGAAACTAATGTGCCACATAAGGACAACGTTGCTTACTTTGGTAACGGAAATAATGAAGCGCAGCAAGTCTATCAATTCCCACTGCCTCCACTAGTATTACATACTTTTATCACAGGAAATAGCGAAAAGTTATCTGGTTGGGCAAAAGGCATAGAGCATGTGAGCCAAACAGCTAGTTACTTTAATTTTTTAGCGAGTCATGATGGAATTGGATTACGTCCGACGGAAGGGATTTTATCAGACGAGGAGCGAGCACAACTTGTCGAACGCGTACTGGAAAACGGAGGTAAAGTTTCCTATAAAAATAATCCAGATGGCTCAGAATCAGTTTATGAGATGAATATCAATTTTTCCGAGGCGTTGAAAGAGGGAGAAAATGATAAGTGGGTAACAGATAAAATGCTCGCTGCACATCATATTCTGCTTTCTGTAATTGGAGTTCCGGCTATTTATTATCACTCAATTTTTGGTTCAAAAAATGATTACAAAGGCTTAAAGGAATCTGGGATAAATCGGCGAATAAATCGTGAAAAATTAGATATGCAGCAATTGTTTAACAGCTTAGAAGACGATGTTTATCGAAAGGAGATATACCAAGGCATTCAGCGAATGATTAGAGTTCGGCAAAAAGAAATTGCCTTCAATCCTTATGGAAGCCAGAAGATTCTTGACTTGGGGAGTGGATGCTTTGGCGTGTTGAGAGAATTTAAAGGGCAACAAATTATTTGTGTCACGAATGTGACAAAGGAAAAACAAACATTGGGTGATTATGCGGGCTATGATCTCATTTCTGAAAGGAAAGTTCAAGAACTTGGAGTCTATGAAACAGTTTGGATAAAGGAAGTCAGATGATGCATCTTAAAATGCTAGTCACCGATATGGACGGAACTTTCTTGCGAGAAGATAAAAGCTATGATGAGAAACGATTTGAAAAAATCTTAATAGAGTTAGAGAAACGAGGTATTATTTTTGTTGTCGCCAGTGGAAATCAAATTTTCCGCCTCAAAGAATACTTTCAGAACTTTTCAAACAGAATTATTTATATTGCAGAAAACGGAGCCCAAGTATGGATAGACAATGAGATGCTTTTTTCAGAAAAACTGGCAAGAGAACTCGTGCTTAATGTAAGCTGCGCAATTCTAGAACACCCCAAAATGGAAGGGAGAAAAGTTCTTCTTTCTGGCGAAAAGGGAGCTTACCTCTTGAACTCTGCCGATGAAGCCTATAAGAAAAAAATGAGTCGTTTTTATCGACAAATAAACTATGTCGAGGATTTCTCAAAGGTAGATGACGAGATTGTCAAGATAACAATGAACCTCCAAAATGAAAACTTAGGTGAAGTTGAAAAGTTTTTGAATACAATTCAGGGAGTAAGAGCAACAACAAGTGGCTTCCAGTCAATAGATGTAATCAAATCTGGAATTTCGAAAGCTAGTAGAATAAAATTTTTGGAAGACTATTTCAAAATTTCCTCGAAAGAAATTGCAGCCTTTGGAGATAATCTGAATGATAAAGAAATGCTAATGAGAGTAGCCTACCCATTTGCGACAGAAAATGCCGTTAACGCCATAAAAGAAATAGCCCGAGAAGTTACCCCCTCTTGTGAAGAACAAGGAGTCTTAACCAAAATTGAAGAACTCCTAAAAAGCAATATATAGAGTTAATAGAAAACGAAGAAATAAGAATGCCCCTTATTTCTTAAAGCCATACTTCATCAAAACTTTTCGCTTTCTTTCAACTGAAACTTCAGTATAAATTTCAGTTGTCGTAATGCTTGAATGTCCGAGAAGTTCTTGAATATCTCGCAGATTGGCTCCATTATCAAGTAAGCCCGTTGCAAAACCATGACGCAAGTAATGGGGAGTTGCAGCAGGATTTACTCTGGCTAAAAGTTTATATTTAGAAAAAATATTTTCAATCGAAAAAATAGACAGCCTTTTCCCGTATTTATTGAGGAAAAAGGCTTTTTCATGCTCGCTGGGAAAATATTGTTTTCTCATGCTGAGATAAGCTTTGAGGCTACTTTTATCCTTTTTATGGAGAATGTAAAGAATGCGTTCCTTGCGATTTTTACCATGAATGACGATTTTTCCACTTTGTGCATCATAGTCGCCGAGTCGCATATTGCTGACCTCGCTGATACGTAAGCCAATGCTAACTAAAATATGCAAAATCGCAAGATTACGTATCTGATCTCGAAGTTTCTTAGGAGAAAGAGAAACAATGTTTTCAGCAGCCGAAAGCAGATTTTGGGTTTCACGAACGGTTAAAGTTCGAGGGAGCCTTTTTCCCTTACGAATCGCAATATGAGGGAGAGAGGAATCACTTATCAGCTTTTGCTCAAGCAAAAACTTATGAAAAAATTTAAGTGTAATCAATTTTCTCTGCTTGGTACTGGCTTTATAATCCTCCTTTCGCTCAACAAATTCCATATAGTCAGCAATCCCTGAGACCAAGGTAAGTTGATGTTCAATGCAAAAATCTGAAAAAAGATTTAAATCAAAAGCATAGGATTTTAAACTACTAACAGATAAATTTTCCAATTCCTTTTTCTGAATAAAAGTTTCAATAAGTTTTTCCTTGTAGATCATAGAGTTCTTTCTAATCGAGAGTAATCTGCGCTGAAAGCGCTAATAATATGTTACAATAATCTCAAAATAACTACATATTATTTTGAGATTCCACAGCAACTATTTGCCTTGACCCTCCCCCAAAAAAGTGATAAACTAAGTCAACTTATTTATACCCAGAATATGGCTGGGCGTCTCTACCTCGCAACCAATGGAAATGCGGGACAATAAGGTTGTTTTTTAACAGCTTTTTTGATAATCCAGTTCGCCCAAGCAGAAAACTAGGAAAAAAGATGACTTGGAACCTGCGCTTTGCGCAGAACCACAAGCTCCCTATTTTTCTACGTTTTCTATCATGCTAGGGCTAACTTTTTATGTAAAGTCGCCCTATCTTTTTGGATAGGGCGTTTTTGGAAGGAAATTATGGAAAACAAAAAGTCGAACGTTTTAACAGATCTTGCAGAGCTTCATATGCATATTTCGTCTTCGGTCACACCGGAGATTCTTTGGGATTTGGCACATGAGCAGGGGATGAAGTTGCCTGCGCGTGATTATTTCGAGTTTTCAAGGCTTGTCACAATTGATGGGCAGGTTGGCTATGAGGATTACTTGAAGATGTATGATTTACTCGAAGAGATTCAGTCAACGCCTGAGTCGATGTTTCATTTGGCTGAGTCTGTACCGACACATCTCTATCAGCATGATAATATCGACCTAGTCGAGATTCGTATGAATCCGATGTTGCGTTCGCGTGGTGGGAAGATTGATCTTGACCATATCATCGTGTATACTTTGCAAGGCCTTGAACGGGCAAGTTTGAAGTTCCCAAAGCTCCGCACAGGTTTGATTTTATCCATGGATCGACGCTTTAGTAAAGAAGTCAATACGATTATTGTAGATAAGGCCATCAAATACAAGGATCGTGGCGTTGTCGGGATTGATTTGGCAGGCCCAATTGATCCGAAGTTCTCAATTGACGATATCGCAGGTCTGTCAAAACGTATCCATGCTGAGGGGCTTGGTTTGACGATTCATACTGGAGAGGCAACTAAAGCGGATGAGATGTGGGAGGTTGTGCAAAAGCTTCGCCCAAATCGGATTGGGCATGGCGTGGCGGCTGTGCATGATGAAAATTTGATGAAGTTTTTGGTGGATCATAATATCATTCTGGAAACTTGTCCCTCTTCAAACTTGCAAACACTTGCAGTCAAGGATTTGGAAGAGATGAAATTCAACTATCGGACCTTGATTGACCACGGTGTGCCTTTTACTATCAATACTGATGGCCCGATTCTGCAAAATACGACTCTGCCTAAGGAATACCAGATGTTGCTGGATAATAACATCTTGACACTTGAAGAGGCAAAGGCTGCCAATGCGCGCTCTCATGTGGCAACTTTTATCAAATGATCGAGAATTACCAATTAAAAAATGCCACAGGCGTTTTTTAATTAATCAAGTGTTGCATCAAGTGTAATGGTGACACCTGTCAAGACTTTAGAGACAGGGCAATTTTCCTTGACGATTTGAGCTATTTCTTGAAATTTATCATTGCTGCTCAGAGCTGAAATCTTGGAGTGATTGATAAGGTGAATGCCAGTAATGGCTGGACCATCTGCCGTGGCTGCAAAAGTAACCTCGGCTGTCGTATCTATGGATTCAGGCTTGATTCCCTTTGTGCCAAGGACGAGCGAGAAAGCCATGGAGAAACAGGCTGCATGAGCGGCACCTAGTAATTCTTCGGGAGTTGTGATGTGGACTTGGCTTTCAGCACGTGCTTTGAAGTTATAAGGTGCATCAGTAAAAAGCTGAGAAGATTCAGCTGAGATAGTACCCAAACCGTCTTCAAGGCCGCCCTCCCAATGTGCGGAAGCAGTAGATATATTTGCCATGATTATTCTCCTTTATGAGATGTAAAATGTTTTTGACATCTTTAGTATAGTAAATTTTCACAAAAATCACAAGAAATCTGCCTAGTGCAAAAAAATAATAGCGTATGGATATTAAGTGTTGAAAGCGCTCTAATATCGTGCTATAATAGACCCATTAAATACTCAGGAGGATAGTGATGGGAGTTACAAATATTAGCTCAGACACAGTTGCAGCACAGGAAGCCATTGCCGAGCTGACAGGCATTGACGCATCGAGCTTTACGAACCAAACAGTAGACATTGGAGAGAGTAATATCACAGCGATGAAAACTGGCAGCCGTGTGAATAATCAACTCATGAATGACCTATCAGGCTTTGTGCAAGCATTTTTGACTCAGGCAAATAAATTTCCAGAGCTTGCAGCTCGAATCGAAGCCAATGACAGGCAAGATGCACAGGATTGGAGATAAATATGCCAAAAGATATAAGTGCTGATAAACGTTATGAAATGGGATTAACCATCAGCCAAAAAGAGAATGATATTGATAGTCTTTATCAAGAAAAAAAGAATTTTGAGGAACAACTTCAAAGTTTTCAAGCGACTACGCATCAAAACTTTCAACGCTCCTCTTTGCTTTATGAAAAAATGGCAAGATCAGGGAATCGCTACTCAGAGCGAGAGCTCTCAGTCGAATACGAGATGGAGATAAATATAAATCAGACTCTGACGCAACAGAGTGAGGAGTTTGATAAATATTACAAAGAGACAAGAGGAAAACTAGAAGCAGACATTGAGAAACTGCACAAGGAGAGGAACGCACTCCCATGGGATTGAGATATAACTTTTTGGATTCACAGCTTTTTGTAACGGCGCTAAAAAGCAATATGTCCCAATGTCGTACAGTCAATGGGCAAATCAAACACGGAACAAACTATCTCATCTCCTCTTTGGGAGATGGGACAGGACTTTCAGGTGCTGCCTACACTGCGGGCGAGGGGCTTTTCACAGAGGTGATGTATCCAACAACAAATCAGTTTGAAGCGGCTCTTGACGATGTTCAGTCTGATTTGAATCGCTATTTGAGCGCTGAAAACTCGGTCTATCAGTATGGGGATTTGAACGAAGATGATCTCAAAGAACAGATTAATCAGAAGCAAGAGCAGATAGCTGACCTAGAAAATCAGAAACAATACTATGAAAATATGGCCTATGGAAACCCAGCTTTCTACAGCTCCATGATAGCAGCGGCCAAAAATATCCAAAACGTAATCAACGAGACAGAGCGACAGTTGAATGACCTCCAGAAACAACTGTCCGCATTAGAAGATTTTGAGTATCAGACAAGTCCTTTATTCCAAGATAGCTTAACTGCCTTTAGTGATATCGTCAGAGGAATTACAGCAATAAATAACATCACAGTAGATAGCTCAGGAAACTATTATACGAACGGTGCAGATATGAGCTGGCTTACTATGCTAGAAAATCAAGGCTTTGACTCAGAGTCAGGCGAAGACAAAGCTCTGGAAAAAGCTGTCTCAAAGCTGGGCTTGGATGATGAGGCACGAGCTTACTGGGAAAAGGAAATGAAATCGGAATTAAAAAATATTCCGAAAAGTCAGTGGAACGCCAAGATAAAAGAGGCCGCTGCGAATCTTCAGTTTGATGCCGATGGGAATATCTTGCAAATTGGCCCTTTTCAACAGGGCATCATTGTACTGAAAAATGGAGTTTATGATGAGACTCTGACTGAGCAGGCTAACAAAGAAATTGATTCAGAACGTTGGGAAGCCGTAAGAGATAGCTTTACACAATTATTAGTAGGCGGACTGACGATGCTTGGTGGTGGGCTGCTTGACCTAGCAGGGGTAGCTGTCATTACGGGCGGTGCGGGCTTCACCCTGACAGGCGCAGGCGCAGTAGTTGGAACTCCAGCCATTGCAGGAGGTGTCGCGCTAGAGGGAGTAGGGACAGGCGCGCTAATAACAGGAGGCGCGACAGTCGGGAATGTGCTGAGTAGGATTAACCTATCCACAGAGGGTATGCAGTATAGCTTTACTGTTAGCGCAGAGGAACGAGCCAAAGCGGTTAGTGATACTGAACAAAAGATTGCTGGACTTACAAAAGGCCTCGATAATATAACCGAATCAGGTGCCAGATTTCCAAATTATGAACAATCTGGTGGTATGGATCAGCTTAACAAGGATTTTGATGAGTTGAATCTATCAAATATTAAAGAGATCGAGACAAAAAAGTATGGTGTGGGAAGAGCGGGGAAATTACCTGATGGTTCGTCAGTTACTGCAAGAGCAGGAAGTAAAAGTGGTCCAACTGATGACGGGTTTCCAACTCTTGAAATCAAGCGACCAAATGGTATGAAAGTTAAAATTAGGTATCCAGAGGAAATAGAAAAATGAAATTAAAAGTTATTGGAAAAAATGAAATACCTCAAATTGAGAATGAAGATATAGAAAGAGTTGATTATAATCTTAAAGGTTTATTTATTTATATTGTTGGGGTAAACAAGTTAAATGATAGACAATATGTTAGAATTACATTAGATTTTGGTAATATTTGGCATTTTCGTGTTGGAGATGAAGGCGAGTATTTAAATTGGGAAAACGATTTTCCAACGCCAAAGACCCCTGAATGGAAAGAATATTCTCAAAACTATATTTTTGAGTTCTTTGAAACAGACTATCAAGAATGGTTCAAATATTCTAGCGCAGGAGTTTTCGATGATAGTTGGGTAAGACACTTTTGTGTTGCAACGCGTAATGACATTGTAGATGTCATTTCAAACAGTGGACCAACTATTAAAATTGAATACATTGATAAAAAAGTATACGATCCAATGCAAGGCCACAGAAATGACGAACTCGAGCAAGAAATCGAAGAACTACGTAAATATAAAGCTGAACAAGAAAAGAAAGAGGATATAAGCCCTGAGGAATTTGAAGAATTCAAAAAATGGAAGAAGCAACAAGATGAGTTCGAGGCATGGGGATTTTAATAATAAAAGATGGATAATTTAAGCTTTATTTTTGAGAAAACAGATAATCCATTTTTAAAAGAGCAAAACGGTTCTCAATACGATTTATGGGGAAGTCTTACGCTGAAATATGGAGATAAAATTCTTTTGGAATGTGAATGGGAAATGCACAACTGGATTTTGAGCTTTCTGGATAAAAAAGAAATATTGGAAACTGAAAATTATCCGTTTGAATATATCAATTCTATAGCTGAAAGTAGAGATACTTTGTTTGGGAGAATAGATTATGAGAATGGCGATGATGAGAAAATTTATGCCGAAGAAAATATTTTGGAAGAATATTTTCCGAACCATTATTTCAAATTGATGGGAATAGAAAGTCAAAGTTTTTATATTGGCTTAAACCCAGATGGAGTTGGCGAAATTTCCTATTATGTTGAAGACGAAGATAAGTATTACAAATACGAATTTGATATGCCAACTTTTGTGAAACAAGCCGATCAAGCGATTATCAACTACTTGAAAAAATTTCAGCTCACACTTGTGAGTGATGAGGAGTATTTCAAGAAATTTTTTGGGGAGGAGTATTCTAAATATATCGGTGAGAATGCTCGGTTAGATGCGATGAGTTTTGGATTTTGATAGGAAATATAGAACTTTGTAAGGCTTATAAGAGCTTTTAAGTATGATAAAATTTCTGCTATAATAAATCTGGAGGTTATCATGACATTAAAAATGGGATTTATCGGCTTTGGTAAGTCGGCGACACGCTATCACTTGCCTTATGTGCTTTTGCGTGAAAATATTCAGGTGAAGACGATTATGAACTTGAAGGTAGATGAGGCGATGGCAGCGCCTTATCGTGAAAAGGGAATCGGCTTTACTGAGAATATTGATGAACTGCTCAATGACCCTGAAATCAGTTTTGTGACGATTTGTACGCCACCGTCAACTCACTATGGCTTAGCCAAGCAGGTGATTGAAGCAGGTAAGTCAGTTGTTGTGGAGAAACCTTTCTGTGATTCAGTAGAGCATGCACGTGAGCTTTTTGCTTTGGCGCGTGAGCATGGTGTTGTTGTCACGCCTTATCAGAATCGTCGTTTTGATGGAGATTATCTGGCAGTTAAGCAGGTTATTGAACAGGGCTTCCTTGGTGATATTCTCGAGGTTGAAAGTCATATTGATTACTTCCGTCCAGGCACGTCGCGTCAGCCAGGGGCTAAAGAAAATGGGGCTTTTTATGGCTTGGGGATTCATCAGATGGATCGAATGCTGGCTCTTTTTGGCCGTCCAGAGACTGTAACTTACGACATCCGAAATAATGAGACGACAGAAACTGGCGCAACAGATAACTATTTTGATGTTGACTTGCATTATGGCAATCAGCTCAAAGTCAAAGTGAAAACGAACTATACGGTTGCCAAAGACTATCCACGCTTCATCGTGCATGGTCGCAATGGTTCATTTATCAAATATGGCGAAGATCAGCAGGAAAATGATTTGAAAGCAGGTATCATGCCTGAAATTGCAGGCTTTGGTGAGGATTCGCCGATGCTTTACGGAATCGCGAAATATCGCAATGCCAATGGCGACTGGATTGAAAAACAGATTAAAACGCCTGTTGGCGACTATGGCCGTTTCTATGATGCCCTTTATGAAACTTTGGTCAATGGAGCGGAGCCGCTCGTAACTGAGGAACAAGCTGTGACAGCGATTGAAATATTGGAAAATGGCTTTGCTGCAGAGAGCCCGTCGGTTTATAAACTCAAAATCCCAAATGTCTGAAACATTTGGGATTTTTTTACGTATTAATAAGTAGGTCGGAATTTAGTAGTTGATAATTGTACATACGAAGTGTATACTTAATTATCAAATATATGGAGCTGAGAAATGACGACTGTAAAAACTAGAAAGGTTGGAAATTCAATGACAATCACAATTCCAAAGAAAATGAACATCGAAGCAGGGCGGGAGTATGTTGCCTATCAGGGAGTCGACGAAGTTTTAGTTTTTTCTCCTAGGATCAAAAATCCCTTAGATAGCATAGAGCCAATGGTTATGGAGGACGATTTTTCAGAGATTTATTTCACAGATCATGAGGTAGATTAGTGTCTTACATTCCAGAAAAACAAGATATTATATACATCAATTTTAATCCCTCTCTCGGAAAAGAGATTCAAAAACGTCGCCCAGCCGTTGTAGTGTCGAGCCATAAATACAGTGAAATGACAGGTTTCGTTGCTGTCTTCCCTGTTACGCATGGGTCGGAAAAGCTGCGAAAACAAGGAATGCTTATTGAGGTTCAGAGCCGCAAAGTAGATGGATTTGTGAATCCTTTCCAGCTTCACACTTTTGATTTTAGGGCTAGAGAAGCAGAAAAGGTCGGATTCATGAAGACCGCTGCATTTTTCAGGCTAGTGCAGCTTTATCACTATATTTTTGAGGAATGATAGATGGCCAAGGCCCGCATAATAGCAATTTGACAAAACTTAGAGTTTTTGATAAAGTAGATAGAGCGATTCGATATTAAGTCGACGACTATAAAACGGAAATGGGGTGAAAATATATGTCAAGAACAGTTGTTCGTAAGAATGAGTCTCTTGAAGACGCACTCCGCCGTTTCAAACGTGATACGTTGAAGGCTGGTACACTTCAAGAACTTCGTAAACGTGAGCAATACGAAAAGCCATCTGTAAAACGTAAGAAAAAATCAGAAGCTGCTCGTAAGCGTAAAAAATTCTAAATTATAATGAAAAATAGTCATGAAAATGGCTATTTTTTTATTATGGCGATGATTCAGTTACAGCTTGACAGACTCTAAGATGTTGAGATGGGGAACAATTTGCGTGTGTGTATAAGGAAGGTCTGGGTTTTCGAGACGATTAAGGAGAGTCGTCACACCAAGTTGAGCCATGTATTTTAAATCTGTACTGACATTTGTAATGCTTGGTATGGCCATGTGATTAAACTCGGTCTCGTCAAAGCAAATGATGCTGATGTCACGCGGAATGACATAGCCTAATGACTGTAGGTAGTAATTCAACATAAAAGCAAGACCTGAGTTGACGCAGAACCAAGCCTCAGGAATTGTTTCAATTCCTTTGAGACGATTAAATAACTCGCCTTGATTTTCCTTGATTTTTGTAATGGTAACTTTTTCTTCAAGGGGAAGGTCAGAGTCAGTGAGTGCTTGAACATAGCCACGGTAGCGTTCCTTGTAGCTGGGAGAAAAGTCAATATCACCAATAAAGCCAATTTTTTTATAACCATGTTCAATCAGGAGATTTGTGGCGAGATAGGCACCATCTGTATTTTTCGTCAAGATGCAATCGGCAGCAAATTTATAGCTATGATGGTCGATAATGACGGTCGGAATGTTTTGGTTGATAATCTTTGAGATGTAGCGATCGGAGATGTGTGAAACGATAAAGACTCCTTCATAATCAGAAAGTTGCACAGGTAATATTTCATGCTCAACCATCTCAGGCGTGACCTCGACAGTTAGGATATCTCGTTGATTCTCGCCTGAGTAGAAATAGAGATATTTGATAATCTCGCCAAAGAAACTCGCTTGCTGCAAGGCAAAACTCGTTGCTAAAACTGCGAAAGTCCCTTTGGGCTTTTTTTTATGCGGACTATAGTCATAACCCAGTTTTTCAGCGACGCGTCTGACTTCAGTTTTCAGTTCATCGCTAACCTCTTTTGTATCCCTGAGAGCTTGAGATACGGAGTTTTTTGAGATGCCTAATTCATCAGCGATTTTCTGCATGGAAACATTTTTCATAGGAATATTTTAACACGAAATAAAGTAATTGTGTTTTCCAGTTGTTTATTTAGTAATGTTTTGTAATGTTAATTATTTATACTTGACAAATAAAATTAAAAAGAGTATCCTGTTTTTGAAAGCGGTTCACATGAAGCGAGACGCTTCATATTCATAAATAAAAGTTTCATACAGGAGGAAAAAATGAAAATTCGTAAAATTGCACTAGGAGTAACAGGGCTGATGGCGACTGTCGCTTTATTGTCGGCTTGTTCATCTAGCAAGTCATCAAGCACATCAGGAAAGGTTGAGATAAAAATTGCAACATGGGCAGGGGCAGATGAGGCTAAGCAGTTTGATAAGATTCTGGCGACGCTAAACAGCAAGTCAAAAGACTATAAAATCACACAGACGGTCATTCCAGGATCTGATTACTATACAAAAATCCAGACGATGATTGCAGGACAGAAAGCTCCAGACTTGATGTGGCTGTCTCAAGAGTATATCCCAGCCTATGCCAGTAAAGGGGCGCTGGTTGATTTGACATCAGATTTAAAAGCTCAAAAAACAGTCAATATGTCCGATTACTTCTCGGCTTCTTTAGATACTGCGAAGTATTCTGGTAAAACCTATGGTTTGCCTTGGATCAGTCAACCCTATGTAATTTATTACAATAAAACTGATTTTGACAAGGCAAGTATTTCCAAACCAAGTCTGACTTGGACTTGGACTGACTTTGAAAAAGCAGCCACCACACTGACGACAAATGGTATCTATGGCTATGCCAATGATGGGACGCTACCACTGGCTGTTCCCGTCTGGGGCGAAGGTGGAGATATCTGGTCGAGCTCAGGAAAGGCCGCAATAAATAGCTCTGAGGCAGAAAAAGGGCTTCAACAGCTTTCAGATATTTCAACTCAGGATAAGATGACAATGCCTTATGCTCAGGCAAGTGCCAGCGGTGCGACACAGGCATTTGTTCAGGGCAAGGTAGACATGATTGTTGGCGGGGCCAATGATGACATTGAAAAACAAGTCAAAGCGGCTGGTGGAAAATTTGAAGTTGGCATGGCTGTCATGCCAGCGGGGACGAAGAAGCAAGTGACTTTTTCATATGTAGCTTCAACAGTTGTTTCTTCTCAAACCAAAAATAAAGCAATAGCTGAGGAAGCTATGGAAGATGTCACAAATGCGATGTTTGACTGGAAAGTTCCAGCACCTGTGAAGTCTGCCCAAAACAAGTTAGCCACGATAAATCCAGATAAAAGCTATGCGACAGACGTGATTCAAAAATCAATGGAAATTGCCCGTGGCTTTAACAACTTGCCACAATCGGCTGATCTGAACAATTCCCTCTGGAATAAACTTTGGCTACCAGTTATTAGTAATAACAACGGTAAAGGTAGCTTAGATATTAAGGCTTCTGCAGAAAGCACTCAGAAAGAATTTGAAAATATATTAAGCAAAAAGTAATCTATCGAGGACTATGGCTTCTTTGTAGCTTTAGTCCTTTTTAAAGACTTTAAGTTGCTAAAACTAATTAGAAAGGAGTTGTATGAAAAATCTTCAATTAGAAAATCTAAGCACAAGTGAAAAAATTGCTGAGCTCAATAAGATAAAAAAGAAGACGCATTTTAGCGCAGGCTATTTTTATATCTTGCCATGGTTTTTTGCATATGCCCTGTTTGCCTTGATCCCAACCTTAATGTCGATTTATATGAGCTTTACAGACTGGTCGGCCATTGGAGGAAATCCCAATTTTGTTGGCTGGAAGAACTTTCAAGATATTTTTCAAGATGCTGACTTCATCAATGCTTTACTTGTCACAGTACGCTATGCCGTTATTGCAGTTCCTTTAGGGATGCTGGCTTCATTTTCTGTGGCACTCATTATGGCTTCAAAGACTAAAGCGCTAAACTGGTATCGGACGATTTACTACTTGCCGGCGGTTGTCTCAGGAGTGGCTGTGGGTATCATTTGGCGTTGGATACTCGACCCTACCAATGGTCTGATGAATAATATGCTGGCTCTGTTTGGAATCAGAGGACCAGGCTGGCTGACAGATCCAAACTGGGTGCTCCCGTCTTACATCGTCATGAGCCTTTGGAGTGCCGGTGCGGGTATGCTGACCTATCTAGTTTCCATAAATGAAGTGCCAAATGACTTGCACGAAGCTGCCGAGGTTCAAGGGGCGGGATACTTTAAGAGAATTTGGCTGATTACCATTCCTTACGTGCGGCCGATTCTTTACTATAACCTGATTATGGGGATTATTGGGGCTTTCAAGACTTTTAATACTGCCTATATCCTAGGTGGAGCAGGAAATCAAGGCGAATTTATCTTACTGCATATCTACAACACGGCCTTCAAATATTTCAAGATGGGCTATGCCTCTGCGATGTCTTGGATATTTCTCATCATTGTTTTGGCAATCACGATGGTCGTTTTCAAGTTTACAGATTTTTGGCAATACAGTCAGAAAAATGAAGAGTAAGGAGACATAATGGAAGTTCAAAAAATAAATCAATCGAATTCTCGTTCCCACTCCCATTCTAATGATACTTTCATCGCGTCGTTAGTAAAAGCGCGCGCAAAACGAAAGACTTTCAAGCAAATAGTTCCCTCGCTCATCAAGCATAGTCTGTTAATTTTGGTCGGGCTTTCGATGCTACTGCCTTTTTTCTGGATGGTCTCGACCTCTCTGAAAACCTCTGGAAATGTCTTTGCTGTTCCTCCACAGTGGATTCCAAATCCAGCCAGGATTCAAAACTTTGCAGATGTCTTCACGGCGGTGCCATTTCTTAGGTTTGTGTTAAATACAGTTGGCTATACCGTCGCGGTCGCATTTTTTGAGGTCACGGCCTCGATTATGGTAGCTTATGGATTTGCTAGATTCAGATTTAGATTTAAGAAGACTTTATTCATGTTTTTGCTGGTAACAATCATGATTCCCGGAGAAATAAGTATCGTGCCAGGCTATATTTTCTGGGTCAAGCTGGGGCAAATTTTTGGAACGAGTTTTATCAATACTTATGTACCACTGATTTTACCCGCAATTGGAGGGCAGGCGGTCTTTATCTTCTTTATGACCCAGTATTTTCGGACGATTCCGAAAGACTTCTCAGAAGCTGCTTATATTAATGGGGCAGGAAGCTGGACGATTCTCTGGAAGATTTATTTCCCCATGTCTTTACCGGCCATTTTGACAATTACAATCAGCTCGGTAATGGGTGTCTGGAATGCCTTTCTAGCTCCTCTGATTTATTTGAATGACAGTAATTTATTTCCGATTCAGGTAGGGTTATCTTTGTTTAAAGGCTCGTTTAGCACAAACTGGTCCCTCCTAATGGCGGCGACAACGCTGTCGGTGATTCCGATGATTCTATTGTTCTTCTCACTACAGAAGTATTTTATCCCATCAAACAAGCAGGATGGGGTGAAGTGATGAAGAAGATTGTAAAAAAGATAGAAGATAATATTCAAAAGTTACCGAGATATTTTCAAATCATGACTGGCTTATTTCTGTCTCTTAATATCGCGGGTTATCTGGCCATGCGAGAGATTTCAGACATCTTGATGTCATCATCAAGCGGCGGAAGCAGTCAAGCTGAAGTCGCTAAGCTGTCAGCGCATGATTTTATAAACTATTCGAACAGTGTATTTTTCCTTGATACGGCAAAAAATCTTATGATGCTGATATTTATTGTGGCAATTGTCACGATTGCCCTGCAAGTCTTAATCAAGTTTAGATTAAAGCTGCCACGCTTACTATCCGCTTTGCTTATCAGTCTTTTTGTGGGAATGCTGCTATTAGTGCTTTCTTCGCTAGTTTTTGACTTCAAGGTTGAGTTCCTAGTTTTTGCTGTTGTATTTGCTGGGACAATGACGGCTTTGATGGCTTCGGAGATAAAAAAACGGCTAACAGCCTATGACATGGGAGAAAGGATTTAACATGAGTTATATAGAATTAAAAGATATTTACAAGGTCTATGACAAGAAGGTACTGTCGATTGATAACTTTAATCTGGAAGTTGAAAAGCATGAGTTTGTCTGCTTGATCGGGCCTTCGGGCTGCGGAAAATCCACCTTGCTGCGCATGATTTCAGGACTTGAAGACATTACAAGTGGAGATTTGCTGATAGATGGAAAGAGGATAAATGATGTGCATGCCAAAGCCCGTGATATGTCGATGGTCTTTCAGAACTATGCTCTATACCCTCATTTAAAAAATCGCGACAATATTGCCTTTGGACTCAAACTCCGTAAGGAAAAGAAAGAAGTCATCAAAGAGCGCGTGGATAGGGTAGCAGAGATGTTAGATCTTAGCGAATATTTGGATAGGTACCCGAGTGAGCTTTCTGGAGGCCAACGACAACGTGTCGCATTGGGACGTGCGATGGTTCAAAATTCACAGATATTCTTGATGGATGAGCCACTGTCTAATCTGGACGCTAAGTTACGCAGTCGGATGCGACTAGAAATATTGAAGCTTCATAAAAGTCTCGGCGTGACGACGATTTATGTTACGCATGATCAGATTGAAGCGATGACGATGGCCGATAAGATCGTAGTGATGAGCATGGGGCAAATTCAACAAATCGGAAAGCCAAAAGATCTCTACTACAATCCAGCCAATCTTTTTGTGGCAAAGTTCATCGGAGATCCTGAAATCAATTTGTTGAGTGGGAGAATAACTGGAAATGTATTGAAAATTGGTGATATCTCTCTTGCTTTAACGGAGAATCTCTATCCTAATCTCAAAGACTATCAAGGAAAAGAAGTCATTGCTGGGATTCGAGCTGAGGATTTCAGGACGGAAAATGTTTATCTTGAAAGCACAGGGCAGAGCTATAAGAGCAAAATTGACCTGATTGAAATGCGGGGGGACAGTCTGATTTTGATTACAAAGCTAGGAGAAAATGAAATTGCGATAAAGGTTTCGTCTAGTCAGAATCTGGAAGTCGGTGACGAGCTAGAATATACGGTAAATGTTCCAAAGATTTTGCTCTTTGACAAGGATTCAGGCTTGCGGATTTAGAAAAGGAGGAGCCGAATAATGGAAGTTAAAGAACTACTCGAAGCGCATCGACTTGATAAGTCGCCAAGACAAGCAGAAAAGTTAATATTTGAAGGTGTTGATGGATTTGATGTCTATAATATAAGTGCCCCTTTTGAGTTTTCTGGATTGAAAATCATTGCAGGCCGAGTGGAAAAAACGGACTCTGAAGATTCAAGGATTTGTTTTTTTTCAGAAGCTGATACTGAAAAAAGTGCGGGCTTTTGGCGTTTGATTGAAGAGGCCAGTCAGCTAAAACTTCAAGATCCATTTACTTTCACTGTAAATCAGCAACGTTTCATTGGAGGAGTTGAAGTTATATTTGCAGAAAAAGTTGACGAAAAGACAACTTGGCGGACGATAGTTTATAAGATGGAAAGTTTGTCTGCCTTTGAACGGATTTTTGAAGGCCCTTGGGGAATGAAAGACCTACGATTTAAACAAATACCCGATGGGAGTATTCTTGTTTTGACTCGACCGCAAAATGAAAATAAGAAAAAAGGCGGACGGGGAAAAATAGGCTTGGTGCATCTTAAAAGTTTTTCAGATTTATCGCTTGAAGTGATTGATAAGGCTCTTTTACTTGAAAATCAATTCATTGATGCCGAGTGGGGAGGAGCCAATGAGATTCATTTTATTGATGGAAGGATTTGGATTCTAGGCCATATAGCAAATTTTGACCGTGCAGGAAATCGTCATTATTATTCGGCTTTATATCTCTTATCTGAGGATAGGAAGTCAATTCAGTTTTCAAAGATTATTGCGGAGAGAAAAGACTTTAAGGATGGAAAGTCAAAGCGGTCTGACTTGATAGATGTTGTGTTCAGTGGCGGACTTATACTTGATGGGAAATATGCAGTTATCTACGTCGGAACGTCAGATGCTGAAGCGCAAAGTTTGAAAATTTTAAATCCATTTATTAAGTAAACAGAAAAGATAGACTATGAAAATTAATAGATTTGTTGAAAATCCTTTGATAACTCCTGATGATGTTAAACCTTACCATCAGGGATTTGAGGTCATTGGTGCCTTTAATGCAGGGGTTGCGTTTTACAAGGGAGAGACCTTGCTTCTTTTGAGGGTAGCCGAACGTCCTATTAGTGAAACGCCCAATATCATCAAAGTCCCGCTACTAAAAAATGGTGAGTTGACCTTACTTGAGATAGAGCGAGATGACCCCAGATATGATTTTTCCGACCCTCGCATTATACATGAAGTCGGCTCAGAGGCAGACTTTATTTATCTGACCTCACTGTCTTATATTCGCATTGCGAGAAGCCGTGACGGGCATCGCTTTACGATTGATGAGAGCCCTTTTCTTTATCCTTTTAACGAATTTCAAAACTTTGGAATCGAAGATGCACGCTGTACTCAAATAGGTGATGAAAATTACTATATTAATTTCACTTCTGTTTCGGAGATGGGAATTATTGAATCATTAGTCAAGACGACAGATTTTGAAAGTTTTGAAGACATGGGAAATATCTTTTTGCCGGATAACAAAGATATTTTAATCTTTCCAGAAAAAATCAACAATCGCTACTATGCCTTGTCACGTCCTGTTTCGAGTAGTTTAGATCGAAAAGACATTTGGATTTCAAAAAGTTCTGATCTCAAAGCTTGGGGAGAACATCGCCATCTTCTAAATACGAGCAAGGACGACTGGGATAATGGACGCGTCGGTGGTGGACTTGTTCCTATCAGAACTGAAAAAGGTTGGCTAGAAATTTATCATGGTGCAACCAAAAACAATGTTTATTGTATGGGCGCTCTGCTACTTGATTTAGATGATCCTACAAAAGTTCTAGCGAAGTCGAAAGCTCCGCTTATGATGCCTGAAATGCCTTATGAAAAAGAAGGATTCTTTGGCGAAGTCGTTTTTGCTTGTGGTGGAATTGTCAATGGAGATAAACTGACCCTATACTATGGCGTGGCGGATAGGTCGATGGCTGCCTGTGAATTAAGCATTTCCGAAATTCTCAGCCAGCTAGAAAGTGAATTAGAGTAAATTAACATGAAAAAATTGATTGCCTTTGATCAGGACGATACCATTAACATCACTAAAATGCCGATAGATGGCGAAATGGCTGAGCTTCTCAGTCAACTGATGGAAAAGTTTCAAGTCTGCATCATCTCAGGGACAGATTGGGAAGTCATGAAACGAAATGATATTGATACACTCCCAGCTAATGCCAATTTGACTAACTATATCATCATGCCGACGACTGGAACACAGTATTGGTATTTTGAAAATGGAGACTGGAAACGAGAGTATGCACACTTTCTGACTGAAGAACAGTCAGAGAAGGTCAGTGAAAGTTTGGAGAAGGCAGCAAAAAGTCTAGGTTATTGGCCAGACTTTCCAGAGGGAGAAGTGATTGAAAATCGTGGCTCGCAGATTACCTATTCGGGTCTGGGACAGTGGGCCAAGCCTGAAGAGAAGCACGCTTGGGATCCAGACATGAAGAAACGCCAGAAAATTTTGGCACTCATTGAAGAAGAGTTAAAGGAACTCGGTGTGAAAATGGGCATCGGGGGTGCAACCAGCATTGACGTGACGTTACCAAATATTGACAAGGCTTATGGTATACGCGAACTCATGAAAATCACGGGACTAAAAAAAGAGGAAATCCTATTCATTGGCGATATGCTTGACGAAGGTGGAAATGATTATCCCGTCAAGGCTTTTGGTATTGACACGATACAAGTCAGAAATTGCGAGGATACAAAATGGATTTTGCGAGGGATTTTAGCTATTTCCTATTAGGATTGAGTTCAAAAGAAAAAGCCAATTATTTGGCTTTTTCTTTAAACTGTAGTATTTTGTGACTGCACAACTAATGTAGCTCTGGGTTCAACTGTAGCCGAGATTTGGTGATTTCCTGATAGGACAACTGCAGTGGCGGTGGTCAAGATAACAATAATTTTAGCTAATTTCGTATTCATGATAATTTTCTCCTAATGATTCAATTAATTAATTTTAATATTTACAGTGTAAGTGTTGATTTCGTAAACCATCATTGAATTCTCAGAAATTACACTATAATTTACTCTAAGTTTCACGATATTTGTATTTTTCATCATATTTCCATTCTCCTTGCCTTAAAGGCTTTTCGCTTTCGATGATGTTATTATAGGTTGCGTAGCTTAAAGAAATATTAGCTAGGACTGAAATCAAACTGAAATTGTAAATTTCAGTCCTATAGATAAAAAGAAGCTCAATATCAGAGCTTCTTTTTCATTTTGATTGTTCCGAGATTTCGATAGATAGAAAAACAATCAAGCAAGATTCTTGCATTAATCTGTAGCGCGATACGGCTAGAAGAATCAACATCGAATTCATAACGACTGACGGGGGACTTGTAAGCGAGCATAGAATAATCGGCAAGATGGTGTAAGCGACTTCCTTTGCCACAAGTCAAAAGCATTATGGTGATGCCTCTTTTTTTGGCCTCTTTGACAGCATTTATTAGGCTGTTAGTTTCACCAGATTGTGATAAGACGAGAATGACATCTTTCAGTCCTATTTGGTGGGAGTAGTAGAGAAAAAGGTCGTCATCATCAACATTGATACAGGGCTTTGCAATGAGATTCAACTTCCGATTGATATAATTTGCAATCGCTGTTGTGGTACCCGTGCTATAAATGTAGATGGTTTGAGCGCGATTCATCACTTGTACAAGATTTTCTACAATTTCAGGCTCTAATAACTCTAAAGTTTGATTGACTTCAATAAAGTTTTTTTCGATAACGTGATTGACCTCATCAGAGAAGTTATTGAAGTGACGGAGTTCTTTTCTTTTGACAAAATTTTTATAGTCCGAATAGCCACTAAAGCCATGCTTTTTCAGACTGCGGATAATCGTTGCAGGTGATGCCGTCGCAAAGACTGACAGATCTTTAATTCCTAATTGAAGGACTTTCTGAGGATTTAGCTCAAGCTTAATAAATGTCTGCTTTTCCGTATCTGTAATTTCTTTTTTCATAAGAAATTCCTTCCTTATCTGATCACGAGTACTCTGTTTTCATTGTAACAGATTTAATAGAGATTTAATAAAGAATAAAAATATTTTCAAGAAAATCAAGAAAAATAAAAAATTTTTCAAAAGTTCGATGCTAAGATGAACTTAACAGAAAAGGAGATTAGGTGAAAAAGATTAATATAACGGTTGCTGGGGCAGGGAGTGGCTATACTCCAGGAATACTACTGACGGCGCTTAACTTTCCAGATGAGTTGCCAGTTGGCGAGATTAGACTTTATGATATTGATGAAGAACGTCTTCGTGACATGGAGACGATTATGGCTTATCTTTTGGAAAAGAGACAAGAAGATGTAAAGTTGATTGCAACAGTGAATCCAAAGCTGGCTTTTGAGGGCTGTGACTTTGCCTTCACTCAAATCCGAGCGGGTGGAATGGAAATGCGCGAGTTGGATGAAAAAATACCTCTCAAGCATGGACTGGTCGGTCAAGAAACGTGTGGTTTAGGTGGTTTTGCCTATGGGATGCGCTCAATGAAAAGTTTTAAAGAGCTAGTTGGCTATATACAATTGTATGCTCCAGACGCTTGGATTCTTAATTACACAAATCCAGAATCCATTATCTCTGAATCGGTTCGTCGTTTTTTTCCAGAGGCCAAAATTATCTGCGCTTGCGATATGACCATAGGGATTGAAGAGATCATTGAGAAATCCTTTGGATATGATAGAAAGAATTTTATTTCTCAATATTATGGTCTGAACCATTTTGGCTGGTATCGAGAAATTTTTGACATCTCAAGAGGAAAAGATATACTTCCAGAGATTATTGAAAAGACTATCGCAGAGGGATATAAGGTTGATGAAGAGGAACTAGATTGGCAACATACCTGGAAATTTCTGGAGTTTCTGACAGGTCAGTTTCCAAGTGCGCTCCCGAATAACTATCTACAGTATTATCTTTATCCAAACAAAAAGGTTGCGGAGGCAAATCCAAACTACACGCGGGCAAATGAAATCATGGACGGCCGTCTTAAGAAGATAAAGGATACAGTTGCTAAAATCAAAGAAAATAGAGATTTGGATACAATTGATTATGCAGGAACAGGGCATGGTCTTTACATTGTTCAGATTGCCATTTCTTTGCTTCAGAATAAAAATGGCCGCTTCATGTTGATTGTGCCAAATAAAGGAGCCATTCCTAATCTTAGAGAAGACGCAGTGGTCGAAGTGCCTTGTTATGTCAATTCAAGAGGGGTGGAGCCTATTTCACTCAGATTTGATATTCCTGATTTTCACAAAGGTTTGATGGAAGCGCAAGTAGCCGCTGAAAAATTACTTGTAGATGCTTTCGTTGAAGGTTCTTATCAAAGAGCCTTTGAAGCTTTTACGTTAAATCAAACTGTTCCCAATGCAGAAGTAGCCAAAATAGTCTTAGACGAGTTTATCGAAGCAAATGGAGATATGTGGGTTGACTTGAAAAAATAGCTTTCCAATAAAAGTTAGAGGTTTATAGGGAAGCTATAAAGATGTTCGCACAGTTGAGTGAACGCAATTTAAAGGAGTTAAAAATATGATGGCAAAAATTCAGCGCTTTGGAGGCGCAATGTTCACGCCAGTTCTATTCTTTGTTTTTTCGGGATTGATTGTTTCGATTTTTGGGGTGTTAAATAATCCAGCAATTGTAGGAAGTATTGCAACAGATGGAACGACCTATCATGGAATTATGAAAGTTGTTGAAAATGGTGGCTGGACAGTTTTTAATAATATGGATATTCTCTTTGCTGTTGGGCTTCCTCTCGGATTAGCCAATAAAGCAAGAGGACGGGCAGCTCTGGAAGCCTTCCTGCTCTATATGACCTTTCAAACTTTTCTTTCAACTTTATTGGAAAATTTTGGAAAAATCGTTAAGATTGACTTTGCTTCTGAAGTTGGAGATACAGGAAAAGGCTTAACCATGATTGGGGGAATCAAGACGCTTGATACAGGAGTGCTTGGTGCCATTGTGATTGCTGCGATTATTGTCTATCTACACAATAAATTTTTCGATGTGCGTTTGCCAGATTGGCTCGGAATTTTCCAAGGCTCTGCCCTTGTAGCTGTGATTGGATTTGTTGTCATGTTTGCGTTAGCAATCGTCACTTTCTTTGTTTGGCCAATCCTCCAAAATGGAATTAATGACATGCAACATTTCATGGTGAAATCTGGTGATTTTGGGGTCTTTATCTATATTTTCCTTGAAAAAGCTTTGCTTCCGACGGGGTTACATCACTTCATTTATGCCCCATTTCAATTTGGCCCTGCAGTTGTAGAAGGTGGAACAACCCTTTATTGGTACGATCATTTACAACAATTTGCAGCTTCTCATCAAACGTTGAAGTCTTTATTTCCAGCAGGAGGATTTGCACTCCAAGGTTTGTCAAATTTCTTTGGTGTACCAGGAATTGCACTGGCATTTTGGTCAACAACTAAAAAAGAAAATCGTAAGAAGCTTGCCGTGTTAATTATCCCAGGAGTGATTACCTCAGTCTTTGCAGGAATTACGGAGCCATTTGATTATACTTTCCTCTTTATTGCACCTGTTCTATTCTTTGTTCATGCAGGTTTAGCTGCCATATTTGCAACAATTTCCTATGCGCTAGGCACGGTGGGAAATATGGGAGGTGGTTTGATTGAAATCACAACCTCCAATTTTATCCCTCTTTGGGCCAATCACTACATGACTTATATCGTCATGTTTGTTGTGGGAGCTTTCTCACTCTTGACTTACTTCCTTGTTTTCAGATTTTTAATTCTTAAGTTCAACTTTCAAACGCCTGGTCGAGCTGAAGGCGAAGTTCAGATGTTTCATAAAGAAGATTACAAGGCCAAAAAAGCCGCGAAAAAGTCAAACGGAGACTCTGCAAGTGATTCTCAATATGATGAGCAAGCCATCGGCTTGATAGAGGCTTTTGGTGGAGTTGAAAACATTGATACGATTACCAATTGTGCAACACGCCTGCGAGTTTCAGTTTTTGATGAAGCAAAGGTCTTGAGTGATGCGGATTTTAAAAACTATCAAGCCCTAGGCGTTGTAAGAAATGGCAAAGCCTTTCAAGTTATTATCGGTCTCTATGTTCCAAATTTACGGGAAGTTTTTGAAAAGATTGTCAAAGGTTAAAGAGATGAATCAAGCATTAGTTACAGTGATTGGACTGCTGGCTTCATTTTTAACAACGGCCTCTTTTCTTCCGCAAGCCTTCTATGTGATCCGAACCAAAGATACAAAAAGTCTTTCTCTCCCAATGTATATCATGTTCGTCGTAGGAGTAATGAGCTGGTGTATATATGGACTGTTTTTACGGGACTTCCCGTTGATATTTGCCAATGTCGTCACAGGAATTTTTGCAGGGATTATATTATTTTATAAAATTAGGGAAAAGAAGAGTGGGTAAGTTTGACAAAAAAGCTTTTATTAACTCTAGAAGATGTAACTTGAAGCAAAAGGAAAAGCTATTTGGGAGGATGACTTTTCTAGGAGTATTTATGAACAAGCCAACTAAGATTCGCAAGGAGTATGTAAATAGTATAAGTATTTTTTAGAGTTTCTATTAACAAAATTCATAAAATAGCAGGTACGTGATAGTTGAAATAAAAAGAAAAGCCATCTTAGGGGGGTGGCTTTTCTAGGAGTATTTATGAACAAGTCAACTAAGACTTGTAGGAATATGATACTAGTATAGCGCTTGACCTCAAAATTTCAATAACAAAGTTTAAAAAATTGTATAATTTAGGCTAAATTTGGACTGGTTTTCAAAAAATGATATTTGATTTTCTGAAAATCAGACCAAATTTTTTCATAATTACTATTTGAAAAATAGATTTTATAATTTAGGAGAAAGTGAAAAGCCATCTGAGGAGATGACTTTTCTAGGAGTATTTATGAACAAGTCTACAAAGACTTGTAAGGAGTATGAAAATAGTATATCATTTGTTTTAGAAAAATTCATTAACAAAGCTCACAAAGTTGTATTGAATTAGAGAAAAAATATAGCAGATGCTCTAAGGTTTCCTGTATTGGAGAAAAAAAGTAGTAGAATTATTCTATGATTAACATTGGAAAAAAGTATTTACAAGCTTTGCCAGTAACTCTGGCAATTTTATTTTTAATTGTGCAGGTTGTGACAAACTTGATGTTGCCTAATATCACTGCGGATATTATCAATAAAGGAATTGCGAAATCAAATCTGAATTATATCTGGATGCAAGGTTTTTGGATGTTGCTTGTTGCTTTGATTTCTTGGCTGGCAGCTATTTTAAATGTTTATTTTGCTTCACAACAGTCCCAGAGGCTTGGTAGAAAACTGCGCTCGGATGTATTTAAGCGGATCGTCAAAATGGATGAATCAAGCTTTAAAGAATTTGGAGATGCAACCTTAATCACGCGTAGCACAAATGATGTTACACAGCTCCAGAATGTCTATCAGACCGCACTTCGGATGATGCTAATGTCGCCTCTTATGTTAGTTGGTTCAATTTTTATGGCTTGGAATCTTGATCATAACTTAATTTTGGTCTTTCTGGTGGCTTTACCTCTTTTGGCTATTGCGGCTGTGATAAATATTATGCTGGTCATGCCACGTTTTCGTAAAATGCAAGAGAAGATTGACAAGATAAATTTGGTTTTTCAGCAGGGCTTAACGGGTGTACGGGTGATTCGTGCATTTAACCGAGATGATTATGAGCTTGAGAAATTTGATCTAGCAAATAAAGACCTTACGAGAATTAGCCAATTTGTGATGGCAACTGTGGCTATGCTTGGGCCAATTATGACCGTGATTTTGTCAGCGACAAATCTAGCCATTGTCTGGTTTGGCGCTCAGCTCATCGGAAAAGGACTTATGGGAATGGGAAATCTGGTGGCTTTCCTGACCTATGCCAATCAGATTTTATTGTCATTTATGCAATTAACTGCGGTGATGGTGATGATTCCACGGGCGCAGGTTTCAGCTGTTCGGGTTAGTGAGGTATTGAATAGTAAAGAGAAAATCCTAGAGCCTGTAAATCCGATTGAATTACTTTCGGCCGATGAAATGAAATTTGAAAAAGTTACATTTGCTTTTTCTCAGGCAGAGCGTCCGGCCTTATCAGATATTAACTTCACTGTCAAAAAAGGCAAAACATTGGCGATTATTGGTGGTACAGGTTCAGGGAAATCAACCTTGCTCAATCTGATTGTGCGTCTGATGGACGTAAGTTCTGGAAATATTTCAATTTCAGGGATAGATATTCGTAATCTAAGCCAGAAAGCTCTACATGACAAGGTTTCATTAACTCAGCAGAAGGCAGTTTTATTCTCCGGAACTATTCGCAGTAATATGCTTTTTGGAAAACAAGACGCAAGTGATGAGGAAATCTGGTCAGCCCTTGAGATTGCTCAAGCTAGTGATTTTGTCAAAGTCCAGGGCGGGCTTGAGATGACAGTTGAGCAAAATGGTAGTAATTTCTCTGGTGGTCAACGTCAACGCCTTGCGATTGCGCGTACCTTAATCAAAAAAGCAGATTTTTACTGTTTTGATGATTCATTTAGCGCGCTTGACTTTGCGACAGATGCCAAGTTGCGAGCTGCCATAAATGCCAGTCCAAGTCATCGAGATAAGATAAAGATTATTGTAGCTCAGCGTATCGCAACCGTCATGAATGCTGATTTAATTTTGGTGCTTGATAAAGGGCAAGAAGTTGGATTTGGTAGCCATGCGGAGCTGGTCAAAAGTTGTGAAACCTATCAGGACATCATGCGCTCGCAGCTGTCAGATAAAGATTTGGAAAAAATGGGGGTGACCTTATGATGCGTGGAAATTATCTAAAGCGAGATGGAGCGGCTGGCCGATTTGGTAATCGCAGTCAAAAGCCGGTCAAGTTCTGGCCCACGATTACTCGACTTTTTGGCTATATGGAGCATGATAAATGGGGCGTCATCTTTAGTTTGATTATTGCGGCTGTGTCGGTTATTTTATCTGTTCAGGCGCCGAAGATTTTGGGAACTGCAACAACGATTGTCGCAAAAGGAGTGACAAGCAAGTCAGGAATAAACTTTGATAAAGTTGGCTCAATTTTGCTGACAGTTGCGATTATTTATGCTGTGAGTTTTGTCTCTGGTATTTTGCAGCAACAAGTCATGACGCGTATTTCTCAACGGACAGTTTATCGGCTACGTAAACAATTTAAAAGCAAGATGGTGAAGCTTCCGGTCAGCTATTACGATCGGCATTCAAATGGTGATATTATGTCTCGTATGATTAATGACATGGATAATATCGCGGGGACCTTAAACCAGACTTTGATTCAGGTGGTGACATCGGCGTTACAATTTATTGGCGTTTGTTATTTTATGTTGACGATTAACTGGCTGCTTGCTTTAGTGGCCTTTGTGACAGTGCCTTTGGCAATTGTTCTGGTGCGCGTGATTGCGCCCCTGTCGCAGAAATATTTTTCTGAACAGCAAAAAAATCTAGGTTTATTAAATAATCAAATCGAGGAAAATTATGCAGGACATACTGTGATTAAAACATTTAATCATCAGGAGACGGCATTGCTAGAATTTGATGAAAAAAATGAAAAGTTCTTCAAAGCTGCTTGGCGCGCCCAATTTGTCTCGACTCTTATTTTTCCGACAATGCGTTTTTTGAATAACCTAGATTATCTAGCTATGGCAGTTATTGGTGGTATTTATGTCGTGAACGGTCAGGTAAATATTGGTGATGTTCAAGCTATGTTGCAGTATACGAATCAATTTAGTCAGCCCATCACAAATATGTCAAATTTGATTAATACAATTCAGGCGACAGCGGCTTCTGCTGAACGCATTTTTGCCCTTTTAGACGAAGAAGAGATGAAAGAACTTCAAGCAGTTGAGGATATAGAGACAGACAGTATTATCCGCTTTGATGATGTGGCCTTTGCCTATGTTGAGGATCAGCCTCTGATGACAGATGTTTCAATCGAAGTAACCGAGGGAGAAATGGTCGCAATTGTTGGCCCAACAGGTGCTGGGAAGACTACGCTGATTAATCTGCTTGAGCGTTTTTATGAGAGCACTGCTGGTACGATTCGCTTATGGGGCAAAGATACGAAAGGCCTCAGTCGAGAAGTACTTCGTTCAAAAATTTCTATGGTACTTCAAGATACTTGGCTTTTCTCAGGGACAATTCGTGATAATCTTCGTTATGGGAAGCTTGAGGCGACAGACGATGAAATCTATCAAGCTTCTAAAATGGCTTACGCAGATGAATTTATCAAGACTTTACCGCAAGGCTATGACACAGTTTTGAATGAAGAAGCCAGTAATATTTCACAAGGACAACGTCAGCTTTTGACAATTGCCCGTGCTTTTCTAGTAAATCCAGAAATCCTAATCCTCGATGAGGCGACATCATCAGTTGATACACGCACTGAGCGCATGATTCAAGAGGCAATGTCTCGTTTGTTAAAAGGTCGCACGAGTTTTGTTGTGGCGCACCGCCTGTCTACGATTCGTGACGCAGATCAAATCTTGGTTATGAATCAAGGGAATATTGTGGAGCAGGGAACACACAAGACGCTTCTAGCGAGTGGAGGAATGTATGCAGATTTGTATAATTCACAGTTCGCAGAGGCTTGAAAGAGATTTGAAATTTAATAAAAAAGTGTATCGATGAAAATTATCATCGATACACTTTTTTATTAAATCTTTCGTCCGTCTTTGCTAAAGCCGTGCTTTAATCGCGTGCGTTGATTTGCATGCGGTGTAAATTTTTCCAAAGTAGCGCCCATGATACCTGCAGCCGCAATACCTGCAACACCTAATGCCCAGATGCCACCTGCTAGCCAGCTCAAAGCGGCTCCGATTGCGACAATTAAAGGCCCAGCAGCTGCACCTAAATCTCCAAATAAACGGGTCGTAGCAAGGAATTGCGCGCGATATTCGTGAGGGGCCATATCGGCGGAAATAGTCATGATCATACCTGCCCCGATTGAGTTACCGAGCCCCATGACAAGAGAGACAAGCGCAATCGACCAGACCGAATGAGTAAAAGGAAGAAAAAGAATCGAAGCGCCCAGAATCAACATTGATGGAACAGCCACCCAAAGCCGGCCATAACGATCCATAATTTTACCAGCTGGGTAAAAGAGCATCGCATCAAGTAGATTTGCTAGACCGTAGACATAGGAGATTGTTGAGGCATTGAGGCCGATATGGGCAGACCAGAGCGGGATTGCAGTGTTGGAAGTTTGACGGACAGCGCCAACTAAGATGATGGCAATCCCCAGACTGGCAAACATTTTTTTGTGCTTTTTCAGGATAAAGCTCGGCTTGACCTCGTGTTTTTCAAATTTTACTTTGTCTGTATTTTCTTTGATTTCTGGAATGAGGTAAACAACGACTAGAGTAATAGCTGACAAGACTGCGGCAACCCAGTAAGCTCCAGCTAACCAGTCCTTTGAGCCATGTAGCGAGTGAATGACAAAAAGTGACATCACAAAACCACCGATAAATGGCCCAATTAAAGAGCCGATTCTCTGCATGCCTCCGAGCATGGATAAAGACAGTGAACGCTTATATACAGGTGTCACTTCAGTCAGATAGGCTTGTCTGGCGAGCACAAAAAGTGAGTTAATCATACCTAGCAGGAAAGTTGCCAGCGCAAAAACCCACCAATTTGGACTAAAGGTACATAGAATCAGAAGCGATAAAGTTGCTACTGCTCCATAAAGCATGGCTTTACGGTCACCCAGACGAGTGGCTAAGATACCTGCAGGGATATCACCGACAACCTGCCCAATTCCTAGAAGTGCAACAATAAAAGCGGCGATACCAGCATTGGCGTGTAGCTGTAACGCCATCAATGGAATGACAGGAGTAATCGCACCGATTCCCGTTTCATATATCATAGTGGGGAGAAAAACGCTCGTAAATTGTTGAGCGAAACTTAATTCGTTACTTTTGCTTTCGTTTTCGTTTTGATGAGGAGATTTTATCTTATTTTCTAAATTATTCTTCATGACCTTCTGAACTTTCTGCTTTAAATTATAACGTAAAATATTGCAAACGGCCATTTTGTAATATTTTATTAAAAGGAGCGCTAGAAAGTTTGTTGACCATTTACTCTAATGTGCTAAAGCATAAAGGTAAATCACAGCGACTTTTGTTTGCTTGTTCTTGATTTATCAAGATCCGAGCATTTCGCCTTATAACAAAAAGTGAAGAGAAGCGTTTTGAAGCGTAGAAAGATGGGACTAAAAATAATGAAAGACCTAGCTTCTGTGCTTGTTTGGTTATATAGTGTTGTTAAAAAAGTAAAAAGCCCCAACGGGACTTTTTACTTTTAGGAGTAATTTATGAAAAAGTTTTTGAAGCTTTCGCTTCATTTTAGAGGTGTTTAGGAGTCACCTCTTAGGAGTATAATTGTATTATAGAGTAGCTAACTTAAAGCAATCTGAAAGTTTATAAAATTAAAATTTTATTTTATGAGCCCTTGAGATTCAAGGTAAGTCTTGGCAACCGTTGCCGCATCTTTTTGCTCGACAGAGACTTCGTAGTTCATTTTCACCATCTGGCTGTCTGTGACTTTCCCAGCGAGTTCATTGAGGATAGATTCGAGCTTGGGATATTTTTTGAGAAGACTTGGCTTCATGAGTGGAGCTGCTTGATAGGGAGGGAAGAGATGTTTGCTGTCTTTGAGGACAGTTAGTTTGTATTGTTGAATTTGACTATCGGTTGAATATACCTGCGCAACGTCAATCGCATTTGAAGTTAGGGCACTATAAATTAATGAGGTCTGCATGGTATTGACAGTGAGATTTAGACCATAAAGTTTTTGGAGGCCAAGGTAGCCATCATTGCGACTGGCAAATTCGAGGTCAAAACCTGCTCTAGCGCTACTTAGATTTTTCAAATCAGAGATATTTGTAAGATGATTTGTAGTCGCGTAGCTTGTTTTAACTGCCAGCGCATAGGTGTCTTGAAACTTCATCGGTTTCAGATAAGTCAAATCCTTTTGCTTTGCGATGTCTGTTTGAGCAGCTTTCCAAACGGTCACAGGATCTGTTGAGCTTGTCGGATTTTTGATAAAGGTTGTGAGAATCGTCCCCGTATACTCAGGATAAATGTCAATCTTGTTTGCATTGAGCGCACTATAACAAAAAGTTGTGTCGCCAAAGTTTGGCTTGAGATTAACCTTGATATCACTATTGGCCTCAATCAATTCTTTGTACATGTTGATAAGAATAGTTGGCTCAGTACCGAGTTTTCCGCCAATGGTAATATTTTTTTGAGAACTACTAGGACGATAAAAACTGCCAAGTAAAATCAGAAGTCCGATGAAAAAACTAATAAGAATTGTACGGATACGGGCTTTTTCCAAGCGGTGTAAGATGAAGCTGAAAATCACGGCTAAGATGGCACTTGAGATTGCACCGATAAGAATTAAGTTGACATCGTTTTGGTTGATGCCAAGCAAGATAAAGTTACCCAGTCCGCCTGCGCCTATCAAAGCTGCAAGAGTAGCTGTTCCGATAATCATGACAGTCGCCGTGCGAATGCCCGCCATGATAAAGGGCATCGCCAGAGCTAATTCATAAGTCATGAGACGTTCACGGCGGCTCATACCAAAGGCAACGGCGGCTTCGGTGAGGCTAGGGTCAATCTGTTGTAGGCCAGTATAAGAATTTTGCAAAATTGGAAAAATGGCATAGACAACCAGTGCGATGATGGCAGGGACAGAACCAATGCCGACAAGAGGTATCAATAAACCTAGGAGTGCAAGTGAAGGGATTGTCTGGAAAATGCCTGTGATTTGGAGGCACCATTCAGCTACTCTGGGGAAACGTCTCAAAAGCAAGGCAATAGGCAAGGCGATTAAAATTGCAATAAAAAGTGAAATGAGTGAAATTTGAATATGCTCAAGTAAACTTTGCCAAAAATGCCCTTGCTGTGATTGCCAAGTTGAAATTAAAGCGTTCATGTAAGGTCTCCTTCGTAAGCTTTATCTGCTAGCTCGCGTATTGCGACGTTTAGCTTTGTTTCTGGACTTAAGCCAAGTCTTGTCAAGTCTTCAAGATTAAAATTTGAGAGATTCGGTTGATAATCCTTGAAAAAATTTGCAACAAAGTCATTGGCAGGATTTGATAAAATTTCGGCAGGGCTTCCAAGCTGGGCGAGTTTTCCGTCTTGCACAATCGCAATGTGGTCAGCCAAAGCCATGGCTTCATTCATATCGTGGGTAACGAAAACTGTCGTGATTTTTAAGTCATGCTGTAGTTTCTTAATGAGCTCTTGTAGCTGTTTTCGAGAAATCGGATCAAGTGCGCTGAAAGGCTCATCCATGAGAATAATTTTTGGATTGGCCGCGAGGGCGCGCAAGATACCGATGCGCTGTGCTTCGCCGCCAGATAACTCTGAGGGGAAACGATTCATATAAATATTTGGGTCAAGTCCGACAAGTGGAAGAAGTTCCTCAGCGCGTGCCTGAATTTTTTTCTTGTCCCAGCCTTTCATTGCAGGGATAAGCCCGATATTTTCAAGGACTGTCATATTAGGGAAAAGGGCGATTTGCTGTAGGACATAGCCAATCTGCAAACGCAAATCCCGCAGATTCATCTCAGTGATAAGCTCATCATCAATAGAAATAGTTCCTGAGCTAGGCTCTATAAGTCGATTTAGCATCTTTAGGAGAGTTGTTTTTCCTCCCCCAGAAGGCCCGACCAAAACAAAAAACTCCCGAGACAAGATTTTAAGTGAAATGTCCGATAGGACTGCCTTGTCTTGGTAGCTTTTTGAAATATTTTTTAATTCAATTGTCATGTATGTATTATAACGTAAAAACTGCGAATAGCGTGTTTGCAAGTTTCACTAATTATAGCCCAAAGTGAGGATTACGTTTTGTAGATTTATATAGCGCCGTTGTTACTTTGAGCAATATTTATCATATTTTTCTCTTCGTGTTCCTGTAACAGAGCGTCGCCTTTTTCGAGGTGCTTGATAAAATCAGTCATTGCTTTTTCGAACTCTTCATAAGTTTTAAGATAATCAGCAAAATATTGCCCTTTCCATTCACTTTCGATGGTTGCATTCATTTCGGCTATTTTTTGGATTATATTCTCTAATTTTCTTTTCTCATCAAGATAGATTCTATTATGATTTTCTGAGACTTGATTATTTAGCAGGTCTTGGAAGCTTAATTCTTCACTGTCTAAGAGACCCATTTGGAAGATATACGTAATGTCATCGGCGTTAAACAAGTAGAGTTGATCAGCATTTTGATAACCCTCTGGGAAAAGAACTCCAGCATAGTCAAATTCTTTTTGAGTTTCTACCGAAATTTGCTTACGCCCAATTATCATCAGTCTCTTTTCACCACCATCTAATAATATGACACTACCGAGAGGTAAAAAGCCTGTTAAATTATTGTCATTATTCATTTATTTAAGATCCTTTTTCTTATAGATTTATTCAATCAAGCTATGAATCTCACGGTTAAAGTCCATATCTCTGCTTTTCTTCGTCTGGGGTCAATTTTTTTCGGAGTATCTTGCTTGTTTTCTATGAGCATATCTTGATATTCTTTACTTTTCATGATCTTTCTTCCACGTTTGATTATAGCGAAGTAGAAAGATATGGCAAGTAAAAAACAAAATATCTTGCTATAATTTTCCAGATCATTCCACCATAGTGGTTTCTTAATTACAGGGGATAGTGGAAAAAATGCTTGAATAGATATCTCGACTACGAAAGCAGTGAATATGCTCACAACAGCAATTATCCACAATTTTCTCTCATATTTATCACTTACTATGTATTTCATTTTATAACTCCTGAAATTCTACCAATAATTGTGATAAGCATATTTAATAGTCCTATACTAGTTATGAGCATTAAAACTAAATTTCCTATCAAAAACCACATTCGCTTTTTTTCTATTCGTGGTTTATCATTTTCAAAGTCTTCTGCAATATATAAATGAACATAGTAATTAATTAGCTTATTTATCACTTTTTCTCCAAATTACTTTATTTTAAAATTGATTCCAATTTCTTACAGATTTATTCAATTAGCTATGAACTTTAGCATTAAAGTCCATATCTCTTTTTCTCTTCTTCAGGGGTCAATTGCTTAGGTTCATTTTGTTTGTTTTCTATGAGCATATCTTGATATTCTTTGCTTCTCATGATTTTTCTTCCACGCTTGATGACTGTTCTAATGAAAAGTATTGCTATAATTATCCAAATCCAATTGATAATATCTAGATATAATTGGGGCATTTTAGGATTAAGTTTAGCGATATCAATATTATTGGTAATAAAGCTTAGAATAGCTATGGGAATAAAACATAAAAACATAATTACAGTGAGCATATTTTCTTGTTTTGAAGTTGTCTGAAAACTGAATTTCATTACTATTTTCCTCCTACAAATAAATTATAGATGACAATCATAATGAGTGAAGTCCAATATGAACCTACTATGCAAACAGCACTCATACTTCCAATCAAGAAAGCTAAACGGCTGCTTTCAATTCTGGGATTTTTTTTACGGGTATCCTGTCCAATATAGAGATTGACAAAATAATTTATAAATTTATTCATTTTTTCTTTTTCTCCTCCGATATTTTAAAATTAAATCCGGCGCCTGCACCAACAGAAGTTTTTCCTCCTAGTGAAAATTCGCCTTTATTAGGGTTAATGTCTACATGTCCAGTTAAACCAGCAGATAGCACAGAACCTTCGAAGCTTGCATTCGCTTTCAAATCAGTAAATGGAATTGTAAATGAAAAAGGTATTTCTAGCTTTGTAGCGGCTATTTCTGCGCCGCCCCCAATATTGAAGTTATTTTTATTTATATCAGTATAGCCACCTAATTTTCCTGTAACTAAGTTAATATTTGGCCTTGTATTCCATACTTTTGGAGACCATTCCAGCCATGTTCCCGATCCGCCAATGCTCGGCCCCATATGGACGTTATCACCCACAGCCTTTGAGCCAAAAGTTTTTCCTTTAGGAGAAATAAGGCTAAAATTTCCATCCATCAGATTTTTTTTCCGTGACGGCTTTTCCAAATTCAACTTTACCTAATGCGGTATTCCACTGAAAGGCGGAGGCTTCTCCGTATTTTTTCAGTTTTTCTTTATACTCATCATGATCGTCTTTTGTACTATATTCGCCATTCAAGAAATTTGATAATCTATTGAGCTTGTCCATTCTTTTTTGATTTTCACTATACTTTTTAAGAGCTAAATAAAGATCTTCAGCTTTCAAAGGTGAAAGTCCCATAGATTTTGCCATCTCCATAATGGCTTTCAGATCTTTAGGGTCTTTCTTATACTTGATAGTTAATCCTCCGGCTCCTTCGTCAAATTTCTCATTTCCAAGCTTTTTAGTCCAGCTCATATCGGCATTATTAATGTAGTAATTACCAGAACTGTCAAAACTAACTTGATTCAGCGCTATTGCTCCTTGGATAGCCAGTTGAAAGGCTTCTAAACTATCGCTAAAAAGAGAGGAAACTGCAGATACAAACCATTGTAATTTATCAAGTTTAGTTTTAATTTCGCTAATTTGCGGTTCAAGGATTTGGTCACGCATGTATTCTAATGCTTGATTTTGAGCGATGATAGCCCCAAGCTCTCCAGAGAAAGTTTCCTGTATAAGATTAAAAAAATTATTATTTCTCTCAAGCTGATCATTGATTTCATCTACTTGCGCATTTTTTAATGTAAGTTGTTGCCTCAAGTTATCCTCATCTAGCAAATCATAGCCACTGATTTGAGAGTCTGCATAGCTGTAGGAAGAAAGATCGTTTCTAACATCATCAATAGCAGCGTGCACTTTATAAATGGCTGGAATGATAATCTGCTCAATGAGTCCTTTGCCTGCAGTATACACTGCTCCAGAAAGCAGGCCTGTATTGAGTACGGCTATCAAATGCTTACAACCATTTGTCAAACGCTCAACAATTTGCGTAGCGATATTTGAGTTATTTGTCAACGCTTGAATAAGTGCTTCAGACTCTGAACTACTATATTTTACTCCCACGGCAGTGCATTCCTTTCTTTATGCAGTTTTTCAATGTCATCATCAGCTGTTTGCCTTATACAAGAATAAGTAAGATTTATTTCTTCGGACTGCTCTGAAATGTAATTTCTCATACGTTGATTAAGTTCTTGGTTGAGTTCAAACTCCTCTTGAGCTTTTTGACTTCCCTTTGTAACCTGTTGATAAGAAATTTCGTCATACTGGGCAGATAGCTGCTGAAATTGACGATTGAAATTTTCTAAAATCACGTTGGTAGTTTTCTTTTTCTTGATATAGCGTATCTATATCATTCTCTTTATGTTGAATTTTTAATCCAAGTTCGAGTCGCTCATTCGCATTAATATCTTTTGGCATTGACTACTCCCAACCTCTAGCATCGGCCTGATCGCGCTGTTCAATATGATAAGCCAACTCTGGGAATTTATTTGCTTGACCTAAAGTGGCAGAAACTAAATCAGAAACTGCAGTTAGCATTTGATTGGCTAGATTTTTTCCTGTTTCCATTCCTGATATTCCAGAGCTGTAGTTCAACTCAATATTCTGATTTTGAAAATTAGACGCATCAATTCCTGTTAGCTCGGCGATTGCCTCTTGAGCATCGACGGTATTTGATTGTATATTCCCTGACGACATATAAACTCCTTCTTTTTAATTCACGATTTAATTTTACTATTTTTTTGTAAAAGTTTCCGCATAGAGGGATAAAATGTCGATAAAAGTAAAAGAAAAGCTAGGTTCAACAACCTAGCTTTCCCGGAGAATTTATGAAGATCTTCTTTAAATATATTATAAGCCATAGAGCTTAGAAAGAACTTAAAAAATACGATAAAATACAGTAAAATAGAAGCTAAAGATAATTTAAAAAATATAGGAATTTAATTAATATGAAAAGTTTAAAAAAGTTAAGTCTGCTTTTGCTCTTTGCCATACTAAGTATGGGGCTTGTAGCTTGCTCAAATATTTCGGTCACAAAAGAAAGCTCAACGAAGAATGTTGTTCCGACCGCAAATAAGATTTTAGTAAAAGTTATGATTGCACAGAAAAGCAAGGATTATACTGTTAAGAGTGAGACTAATTTATTGACATTTGCTAAAAATCAACTCGCTGCAAATGAGGCAAATGGCTTGATTAACTCGGTAGCTGGAATGAAGTCAGACCCCACCAATAAAGCCTATCTGATGTTTAAGCTAAATGGAAAAGTTTCAAATGTGGGAGCAGAAGAGGTCAAATTAAAAGAGGGCGACAAGATTGAGTTCTATATTTCAAAATTCTAATCGAAATCTTAAGAGCTTTAGTCCAAAACATCTAGCGACATTAGGTTTACTGACAGCAGTTTGTGTGGTGATACGTTTGTTTTTTACTTGGCTTCCGAATTTTACAGCTGTAACGGCGCTGATTCTCCTCGTTTGCCTTTATTGGGGATTATTTGATGCCTTGATTGTCGCAAATCTTATGGTTTTGGCAACAGGCCTTTATCTGGGAATAGGCTACTGGGTCTTCGAGCAGATGTTGGCTTATAGTTTGGTTCTTTTGATTTATTTTTTACTCTGTAAAATTCCGAGCTTAAAAAAACTGCCGATGCAAATGATGCTCGCTTTTTGTAGCGCTTTGCTTTATGGTTTTATCATTTCAGCTTGTGAAGTCTTCATCTTCAGAATTAATTTTTTCTGGGCTTATTACGGAGCTGGCATTCCCTTTGATCTGATGCACGCGTCAGGAAGTTTTCTGTTTATGTTGATATTAAAAAAGCCTGTCGAACTACTTAGAAAACGACTAGGCTAATCAGTATATCAATGACGAAAAAGAAGCTTATATTATTTCGCGCCTTTTTGTTTTTTCATTTTTTCTCGGAGATTGGCAATTTTTGAATTCGTCTCCTTTTGGGTATTGCTTCCTCTACCACCAGCAGTAGAGTTCTTCTCGTGAAATTTTCCAACTGCGGCTGTTCCTTTATTGTCAAGTTGATATTTTCCCATTAGATAACCTTTCTTTCAAATGCGTCAATAGAGATGCCCTCAGCCAGAATTTTCTTTGCCCACTCTTTAGCCCCAAAGACGCTATGGTTTTTATAGTTTCCACATTCCTTTTCTGCAACACCAGGAACTTGCTCCCAGTCGAAGGCGTCACTTGCAATTTCTTCAAGAGAGGCCTTAATGACCTGAGCGATTTCTGCGGAGGAATGCTCTCCCCACATGATCATGTGAAAGCCAGTCTGACAACCAAATGGCGAGAAATCAATCATCCCGTCAATGCGATTGCGGATCAGGCTCGCCATGCTATGCTCGATAGTATGCAATGCAGCCATGCCGATAACATTGCGGTTAGGTTGTACAAAACGGACGTCAAAGTTAGTAATGCTATCGCCATGTGGGCCTTTTTCAATATTGATTAGGCGCACATAAGGGGCCAGCACTTTTGTGTGATCCAGTTGAAAACTTTCTACATTATTTATCTTTTTTGTTTCAGCCATTTATAAAATCCTCCATATTTAATTTGAATTAGTTATATTGTACCATTGATTGAAGGATATCAATAAAAAATCTTGATTCAAAATCAAGATTTTTTATCTCTGCTGATATGTTAGTTCTTGTTATTCATATTTCTTTTTCTTGTTCAACAGGATTGAACCTGAGATCAAAAGAGCATAGATGCCAAGTGCTTCAAGTCCAGTTGCTTCACTCAGGTTTTCACCAGTCCTAGGAAGTATAGATGCTGGAGAGCTTGCCGTGGAAGAATTAGGATTTGCATTACTAGCAGATTTTGCTTTACTTGAACCTTGCGAAATCTCTGAGGATGGAGTTGGAGCTACATTTGACCATTTTGCGTAAAGCGTTAAGTCAGAAATAACTGTTTGAGCGAAGTTGTAAGCTTGGGTGAGCTGACTGTCAGCATACCAGCCAGAAAAAGTGTAGCCAGATTTGCTCGGAGTAGCAGGAGCGTTGACTTTTTCTCCCTCGACAATCGTAAGATTTGAGAGACGATTTCCACCATTGCTGTTGAAGGAGACGGTGAAATCTTGGGCAAGGCGAATAATGGTCGCGGATAAGTCAGAGAGGGCGAGAGTTTTAGAAGCGACTTTTTGACCAGAGATCAAGCCAGTGCTGTCGCTGACCTCAACTTCGGCCTCTGTAAAGTCGGTCGTCGCATAGTTATTCAGTCCCGCTAGGCTACTGGAGCCTTGACCAAGGGAAACGACCTTCCCAGAAGCATTATAGACAACGAGGAATTTCTGCTTGCCCTGAGTGACTTCATAAGTAATCAGACCTGAACCTGGAAGCTGATTGGTGATTTTAACGCTCGCATTGATTTCATTGAAAGTTGGCAGAGTAAAGGATGGGTTAGTTTTTTTGAAGGTAATGACATCTTGGATAAATTTGACCATGCTAGAGTTTGTGCCTGCTAGATTCCAATTAATACTGTTTACAGTATCTCCAGCGTTGTAAGAATTAACGGCGGCTTCCCATTCACTGTCATCAATTTTCCCATTATTATTGGCGTCGACGACTTTTGTGCGGTCAAATTCTTGGCCTGTTTCCATGATAGTGGAACCTGCGGAAAGGAGATTGATGGCATTTGCAAGATTGACACGGAGATTATGCTGGACCTGCGTGTCGGTTGGATTCTGCTTCCAGATGAGGTCGTTCAGCGTAGCATTGTCATGGACTTCGACGAAGTTGAAGATTTGAGATGGCGTAAGAGCTGGAATGGATTTTTCTCCCATGGCTTTCTGCGTGCCAGTGATGACGTCGGCGACCCCAGCCACGGTATCGTCAAAGACATTGTTCGTCGTGGATTCATTGACAAATCCAGTCTTTGGATCTGTCTTGCTGTAGACATCGGAGCCCTTAATAGCATCGCGGGCAATGTCGTTGAAGACACCGATGCCAGGAATTTCTTGAATATTATTCTGGTCTGAGAGTTGCTTCTTCGGCAAGGCAGTTGAGCTGCCGTTCCAGCCCTCGCCATAGAGGAGGATATTGGGGTCAATGGCATTGAGCTTGGCGCGAATGCTGTTCATCGTATTGACATCAATATTCATCATTTGGTCGAAGCGGAAGCCATCAATGTTGTAGTTATTCACCCAACCGAGGAGGGAATTGACGATGTAATTAGAGTACATTTCACGCTCGCTGGCCGTGTCATTGCCCATGCCAGATCCGTTGGACTTGCGGAAGTAGTAATCAGGTGTGAGAACTTGGAAAGGAGAGCTGGCGACATTTGCCACGTGTGGATAGACGACATCCATGATAACGCCAATTCCTGCATTATGTAGGCCTTGAACCATTTGCTTCATTTCAGTGACACGGGTCAGAGGATTTGCTGCATTTGTAGAATAGCTTCCCTCTGGCACATTATAATTCAAGGGATTGTAGCCCCAGTTTTGTTCGTCTTTGGTCTCATCATTGGCAAAATCAGCCGTCGGCATGACTTCGACATAGTTAATCCCTAGCTTTTTGAGATAATCCAGACCAGTTGGGTTTCCAGCTGCATTCTTTGTCCCTGTCTGAATGACACCGAGATATTTACCACGGATAGCTTTGTCAACGCCAGAGCTTGCGGAAATCGTGAAATCACGAATGTTCATCTCCTGAATGATGGCATCGGTTGGAGATGAAACGCGCCAAGTCGCCTCTGCGCCCTGCTTAACGCTGAAGCCAGCTGGAATGGTATCCGCAGGATTCACAACGACAGAGCGTGTACCATTGAGAATCGTTGCGACCGTGTAAGGATCTTCGACCAGAACCGAAGTTCCGTCTTGATAAGTCACCTTATAAGCGTAAACTGTATTTTTCTGATCGCCAGACCTTGTCAGTGTCCAAAGCCCGACGGTGTTGAGCGTGTGATTGTCAGGATTTGAAACTTTTCCTTGGACCATGTCGTAGGTTGAAAGGGCAGGCGCTGTGGGACTCGTATTCGTCCCATAGTCGACCAATTGAACCTTCGATATGCCAGTGTCGGCAGTTGTAGGTGCCCAGACCTTGTAGGTCGTGCTGTTAGGACTGTAAATCGCTCCAAGTGCACCATCATAGCCCCATTGTTTGTCAAAGGCGGCATAGTCAATATTTCCACGAGCGAAAGCAGCCATGGCATCTGTAGAGTTTTGGAAGACCTTATTGACCCCAGACACAATATAAATGTCTTTTGGGCTACCGTCAAGATTTGGACTGACAGAAAGATCAGAGGTCTGAGCCGCCCAATCATTGCCGGCAACACTTTGACGAATGATGAGATTGACCTTGTTGAAGTTGGCCTTAGCATTGCCGTCTGTGGCAGAAGTATCATATTTGAGCGTGCCTGTGTTCCAAGTATTTCCGTCAATCGTTGTCGTGCCTGAGAACTGATTGCTAGCTCCATTGCCATCGACCCATTTCCAGATGTTCCAATCTGTGTAGCCTGCTGGATTGTAGAAATGGACATTGAGTGTGGCAGCCGAAACAGCATCAGGAGCGGGAGCGATTGTCAGCGTTTGGCGAACAAATGCTGGAGCGGTATCCTGTCCCATGTATTGGACAGTGTAAGTCCCGACAGGTAAGCTATACGTTCCGCTTTTATCGGGGACGAGCAGTGTGTCAGCTTTAAAAACGGTAATATTTGTCGGATTTCTGGAACTATCTGATAAAGCAGCAGGAGTATAGGACGTCTCTGTCTGTCCTTGGGGCAGAGTAATGATCTGGCTAGTAATAGGCACTTGCAAGGTCGCCTGATTGGCCGCCGCCACGTTAAAGATGAGTTGCTTTGTCGCCGTGACCTTTCCTTCATTTGGACTTGTATAGCCATAACTGTAGTCAACGGTGTAAGTTCCAGCGCTTGTCGGTGTAAATTGGCTTGGGTCTGTCGTAAGGGCAGCACCATTTACAGAAATTGAAAGCCCAGTGCTTGGTGTGAGTTGACTCGGATTATTAATCGTTGCGCTCAGGTTGACAGCTTGATTGACAGTGGCAGTTGTGATGGTTGGAACTGTAATGGAGATTTCATTATAAGATTTGTCAGTTGGAAGTCCAGCCGAGTTGATATTGATTTGCTCAGAAGTCCCAGTGGCGACAGTAGCTTTAATGTCGTCACCGGCTGTGCCGTCGCCATTGACATCTCCGTTTAGTTTCTGAGCCGTACTCCAGTCATTTGTCGTCGTGACAATCACGCCAACATCTGTAGGTGTCTTGACATCAGGAATCGTGGTCTGGTATTGATTGGTCGTTCCTGTGGCAAGGGTCATATTATTGAAGTTTCCATCGGCCGTCGTTCCTGTTCCCCAAACATAGGCATATGGAGCTGTTGTTTGACTGGCTGGTGCCGTGTAATTAACCTGCACGCTTGGTGCAATTGTATCGGCAGCAGCCACGAGAGTCCAATTTGTGAATTGGTTAATGACTTCTGGAGTAGCTGCCGTGAAAGTGAGGGCCGCAAGGGCAGTAGAAGCATAAAGCCAAGTTTTCCCAGATTTCCAACTCCGATAGTGTGATTTGCTCGTGTGTAAACGGGTGACACGGCTCAAATTTTGCGTTTTCATAAATATCTCCTTGTGATAAATAATATCCAAAACAAGTAATCGCTTACATGATATACAATATTTTCTTATTTGTCAAGTGTAAATAGAGTTTGAAATAGAGAGTTGGAAATCTAAAAGAACAGATTTTTTTAAAATCTGGTACAATTCTAAACATGAAGAAGAATATCTTTCCGCTGACCTTGATTGCCTTAGGTGCAGCGTTAATTGCGGTTGCGTCACAAATTTCTTTTCCAATTGGCACAGTTCCAATTACTTTACAGACCTTAGCAGTTGGCTTGATTGCGAGCATTTATAAGATTCGAGAAACATTTTTGACGATGTTACTTTATCTTTTGCTTGGAGTTATCGGTTTACCAGTTTTTAGTGGAGGAGCGGGTGGATTTGCTATCCTTTATGGGCCAACGGGAGGTTTCTTACTTGCTTTTCTAATCTCGGGAACATTGATTTCAGTGCTTTTAAGTCTCTTCAAAAAAGGCCTTGTGTCCTTAGCAATTGCCAATAGTTTGGCAGTGCTACTGACCTTGTTTATCGGGACGATTTGGCTTAAAATTTTTGCAAATATGAGCTGGTCGTCGGCTTTCCTCGCAGGCTTTATTCCCTTTGTCGCAGGAGAAATTCTTAAAGTTATCGTCATTATCTTGATTACAAGAGCGCTCCTGAGAATCCTACCGAGAGTCAATAATTATTTTAAAAGCGAATGAAAATGCCTTCGGGTATTTTTTTTGTAACTTTTTTATAATTTAGTGATAGACAAGTGAAATATATTGTGTTAATATCTTAAAGTAATGTTAAGTTAAATAATTAACAAACTAGAGAATTAGGGGAAATTTTTAGGGAAATGAAAAAGTTAAAGAAAAAGCGCGTGCTTTTATCTCTTGTCTTTGCACTGATTATTGGGTTTGGGAGCCTATTTGTCAGTCAGGCTGTCTCAGCCGCAAGTCCAGCTATAGCGAGTCCAGTAAAAAGCACGACAGTTCAAAAAGCGCTGATGAGCCAAACGGCTGCGTTGCTACAAGCTCAAGCGCAAAGTCAGGCACAGGCACTCGCTCAAAGCACTGTGACAAATAACAGCCAAGTCTCGCCAACAGCTCCCATCACAAAGACAGTGGATCCGACTGTCTCAGCTTCCGCCACAGTTGTCAATCAACCTGTGACAGGAGCGGACATTGCAAGTGCATCGGCCGGACAAGACCCAGAAATCACTAATATAAAAGTAACAGGTGCAGTTGATAACAATGCCACAGGCGCACCTGTTTTTGATGGCGTGGATATTACACTCCAAGCCAATAACCTAACACCCGATAATTTCCTAACCCCAGATGGCTTGCACTGGTCGGATAAGACAGAGCTAGTCCCTATCACAGGAACAGCCGTCGGTCAGCTCGATGTGGGAAACTTTGGCGACAATGGCCCAATCAAACCTGCGACCATCTACAGTATGAATGATAATGACAGTGGTCGATTAACTTATGTCGGACAGACCTTATCAGGAATTGACCTCGACATGATTTATACCGTCATCACCAGTGATAAAGACTATTGGGCAGCTAATAGTGGCGGTGCCAGTCTACCTGTTGGCGTGGCCTTTACAGGTGAGCAAAATACACTAAATAGTACAGGAGACTCTATCGCGGCTTACTACTATGGTGCCAACTCGCTGAGTATGGCCTATCAAATCGTGGCACATGGCACAGATGTTGAAATGCCAGTTGTCGCCTCCTTTATCACGACAGACATTGATGTGGCGCAGGGAGTAGATACCAACCTCGCCAATCTGATGACGATTATCCCCAACACCACAAATCTGAAACAAGACGGAAACATCATCTATGATGCAAGCCCAGACTACGGCCAACTTTACGGTGCATCAAGCTTGCCCTATGGTGGTTATCTGGGTGTTGGCTTCCAGTCAGAGTTTTACTACAACTACTATGCGCCAGCGCCTGCTCGAGCAGAGGACAGCTATTTCTTCTCCCAAGGTGTGCGTTATGACCTTTTCGGCAGTGCGCTTCAAGCCCATCTGACAACCCAAGTCCGCCAACAAGTTACCGTCAACTACTATGACCTCAGCGGGCATCAGATTGCCTCAACCGACCACTACCAATGGTTTACCAATCAAGACTACAAAGTCCCAACGCCAACGATAGCAGGTTATGGCTTTGTGAACTTCACACAGGACAGCAGTATCGCCAATCACCCCGTCATCAACGTCTACTATGACAAGCAGAACGTCCAAGACTACCGCCAAGGCTATATTAACAATGCGGTCTACAACGACGGCACATTTTATACGCCAAGTGTCAATGTGAACTTCTCGAACTATGGGGATACGAGCTATCAGGTGTCTTATGATAACTATGACCATACAAAGAACTTGGCGACATTTAATTTGTTGGCGTCAAATCAGAAACCTGTGCCAAGTTCTGGAAGTGTGAGTGGCACAGGTCTGACTGAACAAGAGCTACAGAACTATATGGCAAATAATGGAATTAGTCGAAAAGATGCGATTAGCTTGCTTCAGTATATGGACGAGGTAGCTAAAAATAATAAAGGCAATAAGAATCATGCGGTAGATAATTCCTTAGCCTATCCGAGCTACTATAACGATCCGCTACAACCGAAGTATAATGATTTTTCAATTGGTAAGTATGACAGAAATAATGATGACAAAATAAACAGGATGCTTCAAAGAATGCATAGAGGCTCAACACTGGACCTACCTCATCTTGCGACAACTTTAGCCTCCATAGAAAAGAGCGGAGGAAAATGGGACACGACGAAAGGTTGGGCATCTTTCCCGTTTTCTCTTCGTATTGGTTTTTCAAAACCTGACAGACTTCGACATGGTACGACAACATTTTCTCTTGATTTTGATAAAGAAACTATTTTACAACAAAATGGTTTAGTGGGTGATTTGCTTACAAACTACGATAAACCAGAGATTGCGGCAGACTTAGATGCCCTCATCATGGCAAATGACCCTAAATGGTCGAAATATCCGATGAATGAGCGACTGAAAAGATACTATAGTCAAAGTCCCGAAGAAATTGATAAACTCCGTCGAAATGAAGCTAAAAAGTTTAAGAAATCAAGTGACGTTTATCGAGTAATATTTAGTCCAGGTGGCGTTGGTTTAGCAGGAATGGGTCTTATTAAAGCCATTAAAGGGGGAGATGTAAATAATGTCTTTACTCATGCGATTAAATCAATCAAAACCGCTTTTAATAATTTAAAAAATAATGCAAAAAATGGCTTTAATATAGCAATAAGAACAGGGCAGAATGTCTTTAATAGTTTTGCGGAACAAGTCAAAGCCTCAGGAGAAGATATCGGACAATTTGTAGGAGGGACAGTAAGAGGCGCTCAAAGCGCGCTTAACGCGCGCGTTATTGCAAGGCAACTCGCAGAAGCAGCCCGAAATGCGATGAATTATGCCACTAATGTTGTCTCAACAGTATGGAATGGTGTGACTTCGGTGTATAATAACTATGTAGCCCCTGTTGTGAATGCAGTAAGCACCGTAGTAAGTCAAGTTGTGCAGGCAGCAGGAAATGTGATACATCAAGTAGCACAGGCTGTCTCACACGCTGTAAATAATGTCGTACACGCGATTGGGAATGCGGTAAATGGAGTGGTCAATTGGGTAAAAAATCTTTGGTAAAAAAAAGAATTCAGTTTTCAACAAGGAAAATCATATTCATCTCAGTTATAATGGGGCTTTTCATGTCCTTGGCACCTTTAGCACAGCTTGCAAAAGATAACTTAGCAAAATATTCCGTTTATTATGCAGGAAATTTACCCCATAAAGAGGGAACAGACCCAGAGCTTGTGGCGATACTTGATAATCTGGACAAGATATATATTCCGAATCTTGATGAAAGTACACGAATGGATGATGATTTCAGTGCAAATCACTATATTTATAGCATTAATAGAAAATATCAATACGTCTTTGATACTTTGGAAATAGATTACAAAGATTCTAACATTGAATGGAGTATCAATAAAAATGAGAATTCGGGGGAAAAAAAGAGCTATTGTATAGTGATTTATCCATTATCTGATTCAGAGAGAGAGTATTTTGATTCAAGAGGGGAGCCTACATATGTTTTGGAAAGAGATGGGAGCAAGCATTCTCCAAGCCAGTCAGATTTAAAAGACATTAAGGAAAAACGAGAAATTCTCATTGGAAATATCATCAGAACAAAGCAAAAACCAGTAATAAATCTCCAATTCATTTATGATTATTTGAATAAATCAAAGTTTAATTAATGGAACAGATGGAGTGGTCAATTGGGTAAAAAATCTTTGGTAAAAAAAGTAAGTTTTCAACAAGGAAAATTGTATTCATTTCAGTCATAATAGGACTTTTCTTGTCCTTGGCACCTTTAGCACAACTTGCGAAAGATAACTTGGCGAAGTATTCTGTTTACTATGCAGGAAATTTACCACACAAAGAGGGAACAGATCCAGAGCTTGTGGCAATTATAGATAACTTAGACAAGATATATATTCCTAATCTTGATGAGAACTCTCGTGTAGTTGATGAATTTAGTGCAAAAAATTATATTTCTTCAAAAAATCGGTTATATCAATATGATTTTTTGACATCTAGTATAGATTTTCAAAATGGAGATACAGAATATATTTTGTATAAAATGGAAAATTTCAATAAAACACAAACGACATATGTTTTAACAAAAAGGAATAATCTAGGTTCGATAGGCGAGACAATTGGAACAGACGGTCATTTAAATTCCATTTATGAGAATATAAATGACCATGAATATTATCCCCAAAAGGCAGATTTATTAAAATTTGAAAAAGAAAAAGAAAGTATTTTTGGAAACATCATCAAAGCCAAGCAAAAACCAGTAATAAATCTCCAATTTATTTATAACTATTTGAATCAATCGAAGTTTAATTAATGCGGTAAATGGAGTGGTCAATTGGGTAAAAAATCTTTGGTAAAAAAAAGTAAGTTTTCAACAAGGAAAATCATATTCATCTCAGTTATAATGGGACTTTTCATGTCCTTGGCACCTTTAACACAACTTGCGAAAGATGACTGAGATACTATGATGCGATATAAACGACTCTTTAATTCATTGATGTGTAAGTAATCTATGGAGTAGCCTTGATGTCATCTTAAACTTGTGTATATTTTGCAGATTTCATTAAAAAATGAACTGATTTTTTAGTCAGTCCATTTTTTTAATGAAATCTCCCCAGAGTTTAAACAGCGTTGTATCCCATCGTTACAGTCTATGATTAATTCTCCCAGAGGGCTTAGGTCTATAGCGCGTCCCTGATAGTTTTGATTATTCTGTGTAAATTCAACAGTCATTCCAAGGATAAAGCAGTGAGATTTGTAGATATCAAGATAATTTTCGCTTTTTAAGCGATAAAACTCAGACCAAATCTCAGCTATGAGGTCAGACTCAGTAATGTCTGGCTTAGACTCTCCAAAAAGAGAGGTTGCTCGTCCAAGCAAATCATCAGGAAATTCTTTGATCTGGAAGTTAATTCCCATGCCAAGTACGGTGCCGCTAGGCCCAGACTCAGCTAAAATTCCGACCAATTTTTTATTGTCTAGATAAATATCGTTCACCCATTTGATTAAGGGTTTCTTATCTGTTAATTTTTCGATGGCAGAAACAACAGCCACGGCGGCAAGCAGAGTATATTGAATAGGTTTATCATTTAGGTCAATTGAACCTAAATTAATACTCATATATATACCGCCAGTTTCTGGGGCGAAATAGTTTCGCCCAAAGCGTCCATAGGTAGCAGTTTGTCGATCTGTCAAGTAAAGGCTATTCTTTTTACTAGTAGACTTGGCTTCTAGCTGAGTAGAAGGCGTTTCAGCAAGGACAGTCAACTCAGACAGCCAAGGATTTTTTTGTGAGATAAAATCTTTATCAAAAGTAGTCATGACTTATTTTAACAAAATCGAAGATTTTTACTTCTCTTTATCATTATCATTTTTTGACAATCATCTTGATAGCTTGATTGATTTTGTCAAGTTTATCTGGACTTTCGTTGCCGTTGGCGTCAAGCAGGCAATTTTTTAAATTCTCGGCTACAATAAGGCCAATGAGTGTGTCAAGACTGGCGCGAGTGGCTGAAAGCTGCGTGATGACATCTGGGCAATCTTGTTCATTTTCCATCATGCGAAGCACGCCATGGAGTTGTCCTGTTGCACGTTTGAGACGATTTTTCATTTTAACATCGTATTTTTCCATTATCTAGTCTCAGCCTCTTTTTTTACCTGTTTCTCAGCTTTTTTTTCTAAAAGTGCATCGGTCATGCTACTGTAAAGTCCGTAGGCGCCATCAAGATTTTCAACTTCAAAGCCAGACTGTTTCAAAATGCGCTCGGCATTGTAAGAGCGAAGTCCAGATTGGCAACTGACGATGTAGGCTTGGTCTTTATCAAGCTCAGTAAGGCGCTCGCGGAGTTCATCAAGCGGAATGTTTAGGCTGTTTTTAAAAGCGCCACGTGCAATCTCACTTGGATTACGCACATCAAGTAAGACTTTTCCTTGAGCGAGTTCATCAGCGAGTTGGTACCATTGAATATTATCAGAGAGCCCCAAGGCAAGATTCATCGCAGCGTAGCCAATCATATTGACAGGGTCTTTGGCTGAGCCAAAAGGTGGTGCATAACTTAGCTCAAGCTCGGGCAAGTCAAAAATAGTTAGTCCGCCTTTGATGGCAGTCGCGATCACATCAACTCGCTTGTCTACACCATTCTTTCCAGTGGCTTGTGCCCCATAAATGGCACCAGACTCGGGGTTAAAAATCAACTTCAGCAAAATAGGACTTGCGCTAGGATAGTAACCTGCATGATGATTGGCCGAGATATGCACGACTTTATGAAGCCAGCCAGTGACTTTGACCTGTTGTTCTGAAAGGCCAGTGCTGGCGGCTGTTTGCTCAAAGACGCGCACGATGGCAGTACCGAGAGAACCTCGATTTTTGACATCTAAGCCTGAAAGAATATCCGCCACTTGTCGGCCTTGTCGATTAGCAGGGCTTGCGAGTGAGATGAGGCTGTCCGCTTTGGTTTGTTCTTGCTTGACGATAATGGCATCTCCGACAGCATAGATATCTTTTACAGATGTCTCATAGCGCTCGTTGACCAAAATTCCGCCTCGTAAACCAAGCGCGATTTCGGCATCGGCTGCAAGAGTTGTCTCTGGCTGAACACCGACAGACATGAGAGTTAAGCCACTTGAGATGACTTGTCCGTCATCAAGTAGGATTTCTCGTCCATCATCTTCGAATTGACTGGCAGAATGTCCGGTGAGAACGCGGACACCATGAGCTTCAAGGGAAATTTGAATAGGCTTTGCCATTTCTGGATCAAGTGTTGGCAAAATATGATCAGCCTTTTCTATAATTGTGACAGCTAGTCCACGCTGAGTAAGATTCTCAGCCATCTCAATCCCGATAAAACCTGCTCCGATGACGACAGCTTGCTTTACCGTCTGATTTTCAATAAAGTGTGTGATTTTATCTAAATCAGGGATATTTCTCAATGTGAAAATATTTTTTGCCTCAGAAAGGCCAGGCAAAGAGGGTAAAATGGGTTTTGCGCCTGGCGAAAGGATTAGGCTATCATAGCTTTCTAGATAGGTTTGATTACCTGACTTTACGATGACTGTTTTTTCACTCGGATTGATTTTGATAACTTCAGAGTTTTCTCTGATATCCAAGCGAAAGCGCTGTGTCAAAGCTTCAGCAGACTGAACGATAAGCTGCTCGCGCTTTTCGATCTCTCCAGAAATATAATAGGGAAGCCCGCAATTGGCAAAAGAAACATGAGGACCTTTTTCAAAGACGATGATTTCTGCTGACTCCTGAAGGCGACGGAGGCGCGTTGCGGCGCTCATTCCACCGGCCACCCCTCCGATAATAAGATATTTAGACATATTAGACCAGCTTTCCAGCCCAAGCAGAAGTGCCGCCTAGTACATTGATTACGTCCAAGCCTTGTGTGGCCAAATATTGGCAGGCTCTCTCTGAGCGAGCACCAGACTGACAGATGATATAGCTACCCGGTTGGACTTCGGAAAGACGCTTTTCTAGCTGGCTAAGTGGCAGATTTCTAGCCGCTGGAACATGACCTCCAGCATATTCAAAGTCCTCTCGGATATCAAGCAAGATAGCCTTATCTTCTAAAACAATTGCGAGTTCATCAGTTGTGATTGAGTTCATTTTCATCTCCTAAATTTAATTTGATAGTTAATTATATACCCTATGGGGTATATTTTTTGCTAAAATGCTCATTCAAAATTTTGATAAATTTAAAATGGTTTTTATTTTTAAAAAAATTAAAAATATTTTTAAAAAAATTCAAGTTTTTGATTGACAAATATTTTGGGGAAGACTAAGATTGAGGTGTAATCGATTTCAATCGAATTCATGAAAAATTTATAGGAGGAAAATATGTTAACGGTATTGGCTTATCTGATGATTATTGCCTTTATGATAGTCATCATGAAAAAATGGCTCTCTCCATTTATCACACTTGTGCTTGTTCCTATTGTCTTCGCAGTCGTTGCGATTTTGACTGGACTCGCTCAATATGCCAAAGGTGATGATGGTGTCGTCGTTAAGAACTTAGGGACGATGATTATGAATGGGATGTCGGGTGTCGCAGGAACAGGGATTATGCTGATTTTTGCGATTCTTTATTTCTCTATCATGCTAGATGCAGGACTTTTTGATCCCATCACCAAGCGTATGATTTATTTTGCCAAAGGTGATCCAATGAAAATTCTGGTTGCTACAGCGATAGTCGCTGCAGCAGTCTCAATGAATGGTGATGGTACAACGACAACTCTGATTGTAGTTTCAGCTTTCTTGCCCATCTACAAGAAGCTTGACATGAAAATCATGAATCTGGGTGTGCTGCTGATTCTACAAAATACGATTATGAACTTGCTTCCTTGGGGCGGTCCAACCGCACGTGTTATGGCTGTCATGAAGGTAGATGCAAAAATTCTGACCTACCTACTTCCCGGTATGATTCTTGCTCTTGTCTATGTCATCGCTTTTGTCGCAGTACGTATGGGACGCCAAGAGCGCAAACGGCTTGGGATTTCAACTCTGACTTATCAAGAAATTGATGCCATGCTTGAGATCAAAGACGAAGCAACTTTGAAACTTCGTCGCCCTAAATTCTTCGCTTTTAATGGTGTTTTGACAATTGTATTGATTGTATGGTTGGTAACAAGTTCATTTGTAGAGGCAGTTGCTGTTCCACCGTCAGTTCTTTTCTTGATTGGAACTGTCATTGCTTTGATGGTCAACTATCCAAATCTTAAAGAGCAGTCGTCACGTATTGCAGAGCATGGCGGAGATGCCCTCCAAGTTGTCATCTTGATTTTTGCAGCAGGTGTTCTTTTGGGACTATTCAGCGGGACAGGCATGGCGTCTGCACTATCAGCCAATCTTGTGAGTATTATTCCAGCTTCTTGGGGTAAAGCCTACGGCCTCATCATTGCCTTTCTCTCAGCACCAGGTACTTTCTTCCTCTCAAATGATGGCTTCTACTTTGGCGTCATGGCGTCTCTAGGTAAGGTGGGAGCTTCCTTCGGCTTTACGAATATGCAACTTGCCGTTGCCTCTTTGATGGGACAAGCCTTCCACTTACTTAGTCCACTCGTTGCCTTTATCTATCTCCTACTTCGTTTGACAGGACTTGATATGGGTGCTTGGCAAAGAGAGTCGGCCAAATATGCATTAGGTGTCTTTGCCATCTTTATTTTGACAGGCCTGATGTTCTTCGCTGTGCCAGGTCATATGCTCTTTGGCTAGATGTAGTAAAATTAAAAATGAAAGTGTCGGGGAGGAAACTCACCCGACCTTTCGTATTAAGTAAGAGACGAGGTAATAAATGGTGTTCTTTCGCAGAAAAAAGACAAAAGAGAATGAAAAGAAATTTGAAGAAGTGGCGTCTAATCAAGAGGGTTGGGAAGAACTTCCGGCCTATATCCTTGCAGATGCAAAAGATATTAAGACAGTCTCAATCATAGCAAGTAGTCTCTTGGCTGGGGACTATCCTGAGTCTAAGTTTACAGTCAAAAAGATTTGGCAACGTAATCCAGAAGTAGAGTTAGTTTCAGTGATTGCCACAGCTCTGACTGCAAGAGAAAATACAAGCTCAGTCAAAGTGACAAAAATTAGTAAGAAATTAGCAAATTAGTAAATTAGCAAACTAGTAAATTGGAAAGAGGAAATGATGTTACGTAAATTTAAAATCCGCATTGACGGAAAAGAATATCTGGTTGAAATGGAGGAAGAAGGTGTTGCGCAAGCTCCTCTTGCCCCACAAGCAGCAGTTGTATCAGAAAGCGCACCCACTCCAGCACCCACTATTCCAACAGAAATTGTAACTGTAGCAGGTGAAGGCGCACTTCTGGCTCCCATGCCGGGTGCGATCTTGAAAGTTTTGGTAAATGTCGGAGACACAGTTGAGGAAAATCAGCCCGTCATGATTCTTGAAGCCATGAAAATGGAAAATCAGATTGTGGCGGACAAGACAGGTAGTGTATCAGGCATCCACGTCACAGTCGGAAATCAAGTAAATCCGGGTGATGCCCTGATAACAATTGTATAAGGAGAGAAGACTTGGAGACTTTACTACACGGAATCACACAAATGGGAGCAGAGCCTGGGCGTATCGTTATGATGCTGGTTGGTGCTGTTCTCATGTACCTAGGAATCAAAAAAGACTATGAACCAACCCTGCTCGTTCCGATGGGACTTGGGGCTATTCTTGTCAATTTTCCCAATACGGGTGTCTTACAGACTGGTTCTGATGCTGGACCTTTCAAGGTATTATTTGATGCTGGAATTAATACTGAACTTTTTCCGCTTTTACTTTTTATAGGAATTGGTGCCATGATTGACTTTGGCCCGATCCTCCAAAATCCTTTCTTGCTACTTTTCGGTGCAGCTGCTCAGTTTGGCATTTTCTTTACGATTATAGTGGCGACTTTGCTCGGTTTTCATATGAACGATGCCGCTTCAATCGGAATTATCGGTGCTGCAGATGGCCCAACCTCGATATTTGTAGCCAATACCTTGCATTCGCAATATCTTGGTGCCATCATGGTTGCAGCATACAGCTATATGGCCTTAGTTCCGATTATCCAACCTGTTGCGATTCGGGCGGTGACAACGAAACATGAGCGACGCATTCGGATGACTTATCGCGCAGGGGAAGTGTCACAAACAGCCAAAATTCTTTTCCCAATCGTCATTACGGTTATTGCTGGACTGATAGCGCCTGTTTCGCTTCCACTAGTTGGCTTCCTCATGTTTGGAAATCTGTTACGTGAATGTGGTGTGCTTGAGCGCTTATCGCTGACAGCTCAAAATGAACTTGTGAATATCATTTCTATCCTGCTCGGTCTAACAGTCTCAGTCAAACTTGAGTATCATGATTTTTTGAAGGTCAATACCCTCATCGTCATCGCTCTCGGACTTGTGGCCTTTACGATGGATTCTATCGGTGGCGTACTGTTTGCTAAACTTCTAAATCTTTTCCGTAAAGAGAAAATCAATCCAATGATTGGTGCTGCAGGTATATCTGCCTTCCCGATGAGTTCTCGTGTTATTCAAAAAATGGCAACGGCTGAAGATCCGCAAAACTTTATTCTCATGCACGCCGCAGGTGCCAATGTCGCAGGGCAAATTGCCTCCGTTATCGCAGGTGGGCTTGTTCTGGCTCTGTTGGCCTAACTGAAAGGAGACCTAATGTCTGAAAATTTATCTAAAGCCTTTGAACTCCTGACTTTTGGTTGGGGTGGCGTCTTTGTAGTCTTAATCATTATCATTTTTGCTTCTTGGGCGCTGAGTCGCCTATTTCCTGCCAAGAAGCCCGACGAGACGAAAGGAAGCTAAGATGATGAGAAAAATTCAATTCATGGAGACAGTCTTGAGAGATGGAAATCAATCACAGATTGCTACTCGGATGCCGATAACGGATATGCTCCCGGTTCTTTCGACGTTGGATCAGGCTGGTTACAGGGCTTTGGAAGTCTGGGGAGGCGCAACATTTGATGCCTGCCTTCGCTTTTTAAATGAGGATCCTTGGGAACGTCTGCGTTTGATTCGTGCCCAAGTGAAAGATACAAAGCTACAAATGCTCCTGCGAGGACAAAATCTTCTCGGCTATCGGCATTATGCTGATGATGTGGTTGAAAAGTTTGTCGTAAAGTCAGTTGAAAATGGCATTGATGTGATACGTATTTTTGATGCCCTGAATGACACACGCAATATACGGACAGCTCTCGAGGCGACAAAAAAAGCTGGAGCAGAAGCGCAGGCTGCAATTGCCTACACGACTTCGGACTTTCATACGCTAGAGTATTTTGTAAATCTGGCAGATGAAATGGCCCAAATGGGCGCAGACTCCATCTGTATCAAGGATATGGCAGGTGTCTTGCTACCGGAGACAGCCTACAAGCTCGTTTCACAAATTAAAGACAAAATAGATTTACCACTTGAAATACATTGCCATGCAACAGCAGGTGTCTCTGAAATGACCTATTTAAAAGCTGTAGAAGCTGGTGCGGACATCATTGACACCTGTATTTCAAGCTTTTCAAGTGGAACCTCGCAGCCGGCAAGCGAATCAATGGCAATTGCCCTTGAAAATCTAGGTTTTGAAACAGGTCTAAAACTCGAAAAACTTACAGTCATTGCTGGGCATTTTGATTCTGTACGTGATCGTTTTAGAGATGAAAAAATCCTCAACCCGAAAGTTAAGGATATAGATCCTAAAGCCCTGATTTACCAAGTACCTGGTGGTATGTTGTCAAATCTCATGAGTCAACTGCAGGAACAGGGGATTTCAGAAAAATATGAAGAAGTTCTGAAAGAAGTACCTAAGGTTCGAGCAGATTTAGGATTTCCACCTCTCGTAACACCTTTGTCACAGATGGTGGGGACACAAGCTGTTATGAACGTTGTAACAGGTGAGCGCTACAAACTTATCCCGCAGGAAGTCAAAGACTATGTAGCAGGGGGATATGGAAAGCCACCCGTTGAGATTTTGCCAGAGATTCGTCAAAAAATCATTGGTCAAATAGCAGTTGAGACAGGACGACCAGCCGATAAGCTAAAGCCAGAATTTGACCGTCTGAAAGCAGAAATTTCTCCTTATGCGAAGTCAGACGAGGACGTCTTGGATTATGCACTGTTTCCAAAGCAGGGACGAGATTTTCTCGGCCGTCGAGAAGATCCATTTTATGACATTCCGATACAAACAGTCGACCTTAAAATTGATCTCAAATTTCTTTAATAAATCTTGTTCTAGTTCATGTTCATCTCAGCTAGGATACGCTGTGCTACATCTTCGGATAGGATGACATCTGTAAAGAACTTGCCACGGAGAGCTCCTAGTGTGGATTGAGCCTTAAATTTACTAGGGATAACACCAATTCTGGTCGGAGTTCTGAGAACTTGGAGCATAGACAGTCCAAAAACATTGTCAACATCAGGATGAATGAGGATTTTACCGTTAATGTCAAAAGGACGCCCATAGCACATTCCTGCAACCTCATTGAGATTGACATTAGGGAATATCTTGTGAATATTGGTTCGCCAGGTTGGTATTGAATTGACAGAGGCGAGAGTGCCAAGACCAGAGAAAAGCATGTTCATTCGCTTCGCTGCGGCGATTGCGTCTACAGCTGCAATGTCTCGTATCAATCCGATGCGACTTGTTTTGTCTAAAATGTAAAGAGGACCAGATAACGTGATAAAATCAGAGGAGAACTTTTGAGCAGCATTTTCTACCATGCGACGCGAGCCAGCTAGCGACTTATATTTGCGATTTTCGCCCATAAACTGAGTAAAGGTTAGCCCCTCTCGTTCAGTTGGGGTGAAATGGTCCATGACTTCATACATGGTTGTTCCCCAAAGCGTTCCAACGATTGAACTTTTCATAATTTCCTGTTGAATATAGTCGGCCGCAAATTTAATCAAATTCTTGCGCCCAGTACTCCCTCCACCATTTTCGATAATGGCAATCTCGTGGATATCAAAGAGTTTGTGAAAAACTTGTTCCAGCTCGTGATTACGCTGAAGTGAAGAAGCAATAGAAATTGTGACAATACCAGAGTCACGTGCCTCGTCAAGATATTTGTTGACCAAATAGCGACTCAATGAGTATTTTTCTGCTAAATCTGCAAAGCTCATTTTTTTGAGATAAAAATCTTTTGCAAGATTGGATAATAAGTCGATGTTCATTTATTCAGTATAACACTTTTTAAAAATTTAAAATTTATTTTTAAAATAAGAAAAGAAATCCTATGGAAAAAATACAAGATATATTATTGAAAATTCCAAGTATGAGAAAGCAGTGGCAAGATTTTCTCAGAGCTTTTCATTTACGTCCGCCAGATGACCTATCACAGCTTGATGAAACGGTGGGAATCTATGATGAAGTAACAGGGGAGCTTCTTGCTTGTGGATCGTTGAAGGCAAATGTGATTCAGCTTGTTGCAACTTGCAGGGAGGAACAGGTATCATCGCGATTTAATGCGATACTAACAGAACTTGGTCGACGCTTAGCGCTTCGGGAGATTTACCACAGCTTTGTTTTCACAAAACCTGAGTATCGTCAAAGTTTTGAATATCTTGGATTTCATGAGTTGGTTAGGACAGATCGGGCAGTGCTCCTCGAAAAAGGTAAGCCAGATATTCAGGACTTTTTGATAAACTTTGATTTGCCAGAAAAAACAAAAGGAAAAAGTATTGCCAGCATCGTCATGAATGCAAATCCGTTCACGCTGGGACATCTCTCACTGGTAAAAAAAGCGGTGGCGGAGAATGACCTCGTATATGTTTTCGTCCTTGCGGCTGACGGCTCACTCTTTAGTCCAATAGAAAGATTAGAGCTGGTGAGAAAGGCTTGCGTAGATTTGGATAATGTAATGGTTAGCTCGGGTGGTGACTATATGGTCAGTTTTGCGACTTTCCCAAGTTATTTTATCCCCGATGAAGCTGAAATCGTCCGATATCAGACAGAGCTAGATGCAAAGCTGTTCGGTAGATGGATAGTTCCAAATCTAGGTATCACGAGTCGCTATCTGGGGGAAGAACCATTTTCCCCCACGACTGAAATTTATAATAAAACTTTGCTCCAAGAACTAGGCACACAGATAGAGGTCAAGATTGTTCCACGAGAAAAGACAGCCAAGGGCGAGATCATCTCAGCTACTCAAGTGCGTCTTGCGATAAAAGCGGGGAATATCCCAGATATTAAAGAATTTCTACCGTCAACGACTTATGCCTTTATCTTAGAAAATCTGGAAAACCTCCGAGAGAGAGAAGTAAAAAAGAACTATAGAAAGAAGTAACAAAATGGAGCTTAAAAAAACGGCAGTAGCCGGCACGCTTGAGTCCTCAGATCTTCAAATCACCATTTCGCCAGCAATAAATGGTCTGAGCTTTGAGCTAACAAGCGATGTTAAAAAACAATTTGGCGATCAAATCATCGCGACGATTGAAGATGTTCTAAAGAAATATGAGATAGAAAATGCTACGATACAGATTGTGGATAAGGGAGCGCTAGATCTCGTGATTCGTGCGCGGGCGGTAGCAGCCGTTGAGCGTGCCCTTGAAACTGAAGATATTAACTGGGAGGCGCTCTAATGGCTGAAAAATTACGTCGGACGATGATGTTTGTGCCAGGAAATAATCCAGCAATGATAAAAGACGCTGGAATTTTTGGTGCCGATTCAATCATGTTTGACCTTGAAGACGCAGTTTCTCTATCTGAAAAGGATGTGGCAAGGCTGCTGGTCTATGAAGCGGTCAAAAATATTGATTATGGAGAGGCAGAGCTGGTTGTGCGAATCAATGGTCTCGACACGGCCTTTTGGAAGCAAGACGTTCGTGCCATGGTAAAGGCTGGCATCGAAGTCATTCGTGCGCCTAAAGTTGAGACCGCTGCTATGATGGAAGAGCTCTCGGCAGAAATTGAAAAGGCCGAACTCGAGTTTGGTCTTGAAGTCGGGAAAATTCAGGTCATGGCTGCGCTTGAATCAGCTCTTGGTGTCATGAATGCCTTCGAAGTGGCACGGAGTGTGCCAGAACGCATGATGGGAATTGCGCTTTCGGGTATGGATTACCGTGTTGATATGAAGACAAAAACATATCCAGATGAGGAAGAACTGTACTTTGCACGCAATATGGTGCTTCATGCTGCAAGAGCCGCTGGTATCGCCGCGTTTGATACAGTTTATGGAAATGTGGATGACGAATCAGGTTTCCTACGGGGAGTAGAGCTGATTCATAAACTCGGATTTGACGGCAAGTCAGTAATCAACCCACGTCAAATTCCACTTGTGGACAAGGTCTATACACCAACAGAAAAAGAAATCTTAGAGGCTCAGAAGATTATGCTAGCCATCGAAGAAGCCAAAGCCAAAGGCTCAGGCGTCATCAGCTTAGATGGAGAAATGATTGACCGCCCTATTGTATTGCGTGCAGAGCGGATTATCCAGCTTGCAAAAGCTGTTGGCGTTCTTGCTGAAGATAAGCCGATGAATGAAAAGGAAAAGGAGGAAGAGAATGCAAAATAAAGCAGGGAGAGAATTACCCGATCAACTGATGACAGAGCTTGGCTATGAAGCTTTTGAAACGACAGACTACGGAAACAAAGTGACACAGCGCATTGCACCAAAAGTCAGAGCTTCAACGGCAGAAAATAAACTTGTGGCTTCGCTTGAAGAAGCAGTAAGACTGTCTGTCAAAGACGGGATGACAATTTCTTTTCATCATCATTTTCGTGAAGGCGATTTTGTTTTTAATATGGTCATGCGTATTATCATTGAGGCGGGCTATAAAAATTTGACGATTGCGCCCTCCTCGCTCACAAATGTCATGAATGATATTTTGGTTGAAGCAATCGAGAAAGGCTGTGTCACGAATATTACCTCATCAGGAATGAGGGGGAGTTTGGGAGATGCCGTATCGCACGGTGCCCTAAAAAATCCAGTCATATTTCGTAGCCATGGTGGACGTGCGCGTGCTATTGAAGAGGGGACGATAAAAATTGATGTCGCCTTTCTAGGCGTCCCCAACTCGGATGAAATGGGAAATGCTAACGGAATGGACGGAGAGACGGCATTTGGCTCACTCGGCTATGCTCTGATGGACGCAGCTTATGCCGACAAGGTCATTCTCGTCACAGATAATCTTGTCGCCTATCCTAATACACCTGCCTCAATCAGACAAACACAGGTGGATATGATTGTCAAAGTAGAGGCAGTCGGAGACCCCACTAAAATCGGAGCAGGCGCAACACGCTTTACCAAGGATCCAAAAGAGCTAAAAATAGCTCAAACAGTCAATGACGTTATCATAAATTCTCCTTATTTTAAAGATGGTTTTAGTTTTCAAACTGGAACAGGTGGTGCCGCCCTTGCTGTGAGCCGTTTTCTTCGCCAGTCGATGATTGAGAAAAATATTAAGGCCTCCTTTGCTTTAGGTGGGATCACTTCCCCGATGGTAGAACTCTTAGAGGAGGGACTTGTTGCCAAGCTCATGGATGTACAAGACTTTGATGCTGGTGCTGCGCAATCCATGCACAAAAATAAGGCGCAGCAAGAAATCGACGCTTCATGGTATGCCGATCCTGCGAATAAAGGAGCCATGGTTGACAAACTTGATATTGTGATTCTCTCCGCTCTTGAAATTGATACAAAGTTCAATGTCAATGTCATGACGGGATCAGACGGAGTAATTCGTGGTGCTATCGGGGGACATCAAGATGCCTCAAAAGCCAAGCTCACAATCATCTCAGCTCCACTCGTGCGTGGGCGTATTGCAACAATTGTGCCAGACGTCACCACGCTTGTTACACCTGGCGATTCCATTGATGTTGTTGTGACAGAAATAGGGATTGCAATCAATCCTAAACGAACAGACCTACAAGATATTTTGAGTAAAGTTCAGGGAATCAAGATTTACACAATCGAAGCACTTGCAAAGCTAGCAGAAGAAAAGCTGGGTAAACCAAAGGCGCTTGAATTTACAGACCGAGTGGTTGCCTTAATCGAGTACCGTGACGGAACGATACTTGATGCCATATACGAGGTAAAAGACTAAAGTAAAAGCAGGTGAATGAATACCTGCTTTTACATATAGATGGAAGTTAATAAGGAAGAGGCTTAAATTTCTCATGAATCTCAAAGAGTTGGGCACCAGATAAGTCACCTTCTTTTGCATTTTCTGGAATGAAGAGCAGATTTCCGTCACTATTCCAAGCTAACTTAGCTGTAGTTTGATTCTCAGCATCAGGATTTAACGTGAATACGTCTCCTGTCAGAGTGTAATTCTGTATCGAGGCGCGTTCACTCATCTCTAATTTTCCATCGCTATTATAGGACGCAATGACTCCAGGAATTATAATCATTTGATCTTCTGTAAAATAGTAATAATTGTCGTTAAAAATCCAAACGAAGCTCTCTAAATCTTGCTTGGTAGGCACAGCACTTTTGTGTGCGTAGGATTTTATTGATGATGTGCTCGACTGCTGAGTGGACGTAGAGCTAGAAGAAATCTTAGATTTCTGTTGAGCACAGGCTGTGAGAAAAATGATGCTGACGAAGATTAAAAATATTTTAATTGTAGTTTTCATTAGATATTGGCAACCTCATAAACGGCGTATTGATAAGGCATATAGGAAAAATAAGTAGTCATAGTATCTATCCCTGTGAAATAACGATATCCATCTTCGACATATAAAGGGATACCTGTTATGATACCATAGTAACATAGCGAAGCAGCATCGTCATCATCCCCAACACGTCCCGAGTCAGCATAAGTTCTCCACCGTAAATATGCTCCTGTCCCAGGGACTGGCCAAAATGAGTGTTCTGCAAAGTACCAACCAGACCATCCCCTTCCATTTGAGGTTATTCCTGAATCAGCAATGGTGTGAGAATAGACAGCTCCAAGAGATAATTCTATTGACCAAGTAGTACCAGGCCCCCATAAATCATTGTAAACGAGAGGATGAATAACAGCAATTGTTGAGTTCGCAGGTTTGAATCTTTGGCTCAATGATGTTGGAGTTATACCAGATTTGAGCTTTTGTCTAACATTTGCAACAGTTGTAGACGAACCTGTTGAATTGCTGTCACTATTGTAGGTTGCCAAAATCTTTTTTGAATCATTTTTGTCAACGATTTGTATTTTTCCATGTAGCATTCCACCATCGGGTAGAATCAAAACACTGTCGGAATCATTTAAGTCTTCAAATGGAAGATTTGACCCAACAGTTTTATGATACTTGGCAGGTGTGTTAGCATTGTCCTTCTTTTCGGCTGCACTTACTTGGGTTATGAGTCCAAGTGCCAATAAGCTTATAGCAAGTATACTAGTCACTTTTGTTAGAGATTTCATTATAATTGATCCTTTGCTATTTGAGGATGCTTAAATCCTATTTGTGAAATTCCTACCGACAGATGTTATTGTTCATTGGCACCACCTACTTTATTGAAAGCGATTTATAAAATCAGTATAATCTTTTTGTATCTGTTTGTCAACGAAAAATAGACGGCAAGTATAGAAAATGAAGCCCCCTGAGGAAACTCCATTTTAAACTATTTTATTAAATACTGATTTGTAATTTTTCCATCAAAAGCGTTAAATCCTTCAACGTCCACAGTTAGCGTAATTTCTGGCCCTTCACTCCAAAACTTTTGAGTTTATCAATCAGCAGTTTCATAAAAGACAATGCTTGTCCTAATTAGCCGTTTTATTCAGATTCTCTCTCATTCTAAGTGCAGCTCGTATTTCCCCTATGGTGGCCGAGTTTTGATCTGTATTTGGGTCGATTTGTCCAATTTTGGAATCAATTATTTTATCGCCCGACATGAGTGCGCCATCCGCATCAGCTAAAAGCTTTGTCTCATCTGTAACATTGGGAGCAGTATAAACTAAATCTAAAAACTCTTGCTCAGACTTGAATCTTTCTAGGCACTTTTCAATCGTATAATTTAGCTTCGAACTTGTACTTACTTGACTTCGTAGAGAAAAGCTGGCGACTCTTTTCTCCGCATTCCCCTTTGGTTGAGTGAGGCGAAATGCAGTAAATATTAGTAGGCTAGTTGCAGATATTACTATAAAGAGTTTTCTCATGCTATTAGCCTCCTGCCCGTAAGCCTGTACCAATAACTGTATAAGAAGTACCAGGTAATGGGTGATAAGTAAAATATAGAAGGAGGGGGTTTCCACCGACGCCAGATGTTATATTAACAAAGCCAGCGCTAGGTTCAAGTGGATATCCCGCAAGTAAATTATTATAGTACATATTGTTAACATCGTCTATATCACCAACCCTTCCACTGTCAACATTTGATTTAAATGAAAGGGGACCTTCAAAGTAAGAATAACCATTCGTTTCGGCGATATTGTAAAACCAAATTCCAGCATATTCCCAACCAGTTCCAGTAAAGGCTTTCGAATAATAAATAGAACCCTGACTTAAAGCTTTATAGGCGCTAGTGCTTGGAGGAGAGGAACCAAGGATTTTAAAGGAATATTTAAAATTCATTGGAGCGATTTCGCTTTCTTTATTGTTACTATCTTTAATAAAATTATCTAAGGACTGTTTTTTAGCTTCTGAAACTGTTATTGATTTATTGTTAGCCTCGCTGTCATAATCATAGGGCGTGTTACTTGGAATATTTTTGACACCGACTTGAACATTTCTGGCTTTCCCATAAAGATAACCACCATCACCAAGCGGAAGAACTTTATCAGTATCTTTTAATTTGTCAAATTGCTTGGCGATATTATTCTTGGCCTTTTCAATATCAGAACTAGAAACTGATGCGTCAATTTGTGTCGCAAAACTGAGAGAAATTATTCCTAATGCACATAAACTACTTATTTTTATTAGTGATCTCATTTTTATTCCTCTTATCTGCAAAAATTTGCTTAAAATATTATTTATGGAAACACTCAACGACATATAACATTGTCCATCGGACTCACCCTCTTTTTAGAAAACGTTTTTATAATTGTATTCTAGTCTTTTTGAACTTGTTTGTCAACGAAAAATGTACAACAAGTATAGAAAATAGAGTTCCCTGAGGAAACTCCATTTTAAGTTATTTTATTAAATACTGATCTGTGATTTTTCCCTCAAAGGTATTAAATCCCTGGACATCAATTTCGAAGGTAATCTGAGGATTTTTCACGCCAAGATCTTTAAGTTTTTTCAGAAGAAGCTCTAAAAAAGGAAGCGACTTTTCTTTTATCTCATCAAAACCTGCCTGTGTAGTTGGAGTTATACTGTATAACCAGACATTAAATATATAGGAAGTCCGAGAATATTGGCCGAGACCCCAAGTTTTATATTTATCGCCAAAAATCTCCTTTAGCTGATAATCATTTTTTTCTCCACAAGATTGCCAGCTCGCTTTAGTATTTCTTGATCAGATAAATAGCTTATTGCAGAACCAGTGTTCTTTTCAGCTCCAGTATTTTTACTACAGGAAGAGGTCATCAGAAGAAATAAGGATAGGCCAATAAATAGGCATACTATTTTTAGTTCTCTATTTATTAATTTTCTCAAAATAACCTCCTGATTATCATATGCCAAATGGAGCAAATGCAACGGCAGCTAGCACTAAAACTATTCCAAGAATCATAAAAGGTGCTACCCTTTCAACAGTAGTTGGATTATTTATACTTTGCGCAAGCATCTCAAAGAAAACTTCAGCTGAACGAATAGAATTAGCTGTTACTGTTGTAGTGGCCTCAAGAATTTGTGGAAGGTGATTGTATTGTTCATCAGTCACTCCTGCCTGCACAAATATAAGGAGTTGTGAATAAATTTCTATTACCCATTCAAATTTTTGAACAAGGCCTGTACCTAAGTCTGCGTCACTTTGAATTTTCATCACGACACCAGCTGTGGGTTCTTCTCTGCGTGTTTGCGAATATACTGCGATATTTCCGTTATAAATCTTTGCCACTAAATCCGAGAGATTACTGAGTTGCTGGTAACCGAGTGGCATTTTAATTGTATCATAAAAGTTACCGAAAGCGTTTAAATATTCGTTTTCAATCTTTCCATTTACAACGGTGATAACTTTGACCTGACTTGCATCCGTATCTGTCCAATTTTCAGCAAGGGTAGTATAGATATGATAAGCTCCCGTATCCAACATAAACTCTTGTTGAAATTCAACTGTTTTAAGTGCTGGAGCTTTTAAGCCTGGAATCACGCCTCCAAGCTCAATCACTTTCTGAAAAACAGGTAATTTAGAGCTATCCCCGAAGTGATTAAAGCCAGAGTCACGCCCAGATACAGCGACGTTGTCAATGTCCACAGCTGACGCTGAATCTCCAATTGTAAATTCTATAAATTGATCAAATGCCCAGGCTTGGGGCATTGGAAATCCGAGATTCCCACTGTAGCCCGTAGACATATCGGAGACAAAAGCAGTCATCGCAAAGCCCGCATCAATAACTTGTGTACATACGTTTCGGGTCCCGTAAATACCAACATGATAGCCTTGAGAAGTGAGCGTGTTATAAACTGTCTCAAAGTAAGGGAGTACTGTCCCTGCGATGTCACCGTCTTGAATGTCCACATCAACCGCAAAGTAAATTGTTGTCCCAACTGGGATGTTTAAATTAATTGCGGCTGCCACAGCCTGATTTGCATCGTTGGTACCTTGAGCAGCATCAAAATATTCTAGATAATATCCTCCGTCTTGATAAATTGGAAAGACGGAAATTCCTGCATTGAAGAGGTTTTGAAGCTCCGTAATCGTCAGGAATTTATCCCGTTCATCTGAGCCAATTCCAACACTTCCAGTAAGGTAACGCCCAATATATTTAACTTCATTATCCACCAAAGTTTGGATTTGTTCGGGGCTGAGCTGTGTGGCAGTATCTGCTCCAGAAGCTGAGCGATTTGTGTCACCAGCACTTGAAAGCAGCGCTTTGATGACACTGACGCCTGCTCCATAACTTGGCTGCATTCCAGGAATTACCATGAATTGGCTAAAACTACGAACATCGGCATCTGTTTGAGTTGAATAAACGCCATCAAAGATTTTATTTGGGTTAAATCCATTCACATAGAGGCCATATTGGAGAATTTTCACACTATTTTCTGAATCGCCAATCTGGAGATAGGGTGTAAGTCGTGTAGTCGTTGGACCATAAGCTCCATTTGCAGTCCCAACTGCCAGGCCTTCCTCTGCTTGTAAGGCATAAATCAGAGCTGTATTGGTATCCCGTTGATAAATTCCATCACAAGGCATAATACCAAAGTAGTCATAATAGTTACGGTTCAGCCATTGTTGCATTTCGCGGATGCTCTCATCTCCAATATTGACAAAGGCGGCCATGTCAAACAAGGCTTTGCCCCACAATGAAGCTGGGATAGCTGAGGGGTCATCGAATCCTGCATCGTTGATAAGTTCCACGATTGCCTGTTGTGTTTTGACGATATAGAGGCCGTTAAAGCTTCCAGGACTGATTCCCTTACACCAGAAGGCTCCTTGGATAAGAAAGAGGACATTATTTGGTGTTGCAGAGCCTACGCCTGCTTGAATTGTATTTTTGAAGTAGCTCTCAAATTTACTTGCGGTGTTTGGACCGAAGGCTTGTGTGAGTGGACTGATTCCAAGTTCGTGTTGCAGTCCTTCAATGAGACCATAAATTGTTGCCCAACCTGTTTTTCCGTCCTCTGGAACTTTGTCAAAGTCGGAGAGACTTCCATATGTTTTGTTCAGCCATTGCTGTGTTTGTAAGACCATTTGATCCATTTTAATTTTCCTCGCTTTAAATCGTATTTTTTGTTTGTGATTATTGACGGCCATCAATCTGTATCAGTTATAATGTTTTTCTGTAACTGATAGATATAATATATCACGAATTAAAAGTAAAATCAAGAAATAAATACGAAAATATTCAAGAAAGTAAATTAAAAGAATTGATTTTTCGATTTAATTCGTTATAATAAGAACATGGGACGTGGAAATTCAACACCTCAAGATGAGGAAAACAAAAAAATAATAGCAGCAAAAATTAATCAACTTCTCTTGGCGCAAAATAAAAAGAAAATCGAGTTACATCGGGCAACAGGAATTCCTGTGAGTACGATTACAGGATATGTTCAGGCAAAAACTCTGCCAAATCCGGAAAATTTGGAAAAAATTTCGACCTTTTTTGAGGTGAAAAAATCCGCGATTGATCCGAGATTTTCAAAGGATGAGATTAAAGTGAATGTCAATCTAGATGAGATTCTGGCTCGCTCTGTTGCATGGCAAGGCAAAGATTTGTCTGAGAGTGATAAAGCTATTATTAAGGCGCAAATTCAAGCCTATCTGGATCATAAAGCAAAATAATGGACTATAAAGAAATTCTAAAAGAACTTGGTTGTGAGATTTTAAGAGCTGAAACTTCTGAAAAAGTAGGACTCTACATTGAAGAATTCAATATTATTTTTCTGAGTGCTAATCTTGACGGAATCGAGCTTGAAAATTATACCTTACATGAGGTTGCTCATGCTTTGTCGGGAGATATTTTAACGCACCTTTCCTCTGCACAACTTAAAATTGTGCAGGAGGCAAAGGCCAATCGTTTTATGATTCAGCAGCAAGCAGAGGAATGGTTGGGTAGTTATGAAGTGAGGCCAGAGGCGATAGATATTTCTAATTTTCTCGAATATTTTCACTTTCCAGCCTCTTTTTATGATATGGCTCAGAAAGAATTTGAGAAATTGTTAGTAAATGATTAGATAGATAGGAATCAGATTAATTCTGATAAAATAAAGACATGGATATTTTTAGCTCAGGAGAAAAAATTGGACTTGACGAAGTTCTTAAAAATAAAGAATGGCGTGTGGCACAGCTCAAAGAGCTGACAGTAAAATTTCCAAATACAACTCTGGTCTCTGTAAAGTTGAATATTCCAGGTGAAATCAAGTCAACGAAAGGTATTGTAAGGCTTTTTGAGGCTGGCTGGGCAGCTCTAAGTTCGAAAGCAAGATTCAGCAAAGCTTTTCGCAGTAATATTGCAGGACCGGAAGGTTTTCTGGCTTTTGATGCCTCATCTTATCTGATAAAGGAACAACTCATCAGCTTTGAAGAAAATTTTTCCTTGGGGCGTCTTTTCGATCTTGATGTCTATGAAAATATGAAACAAATCTCTCGAGCAGATTTGCAACTCGCAGCTAGAAAATGCTTTATTTGCAGTTGCCCTGCCAAAGACTGTGCGCGTGCCCAGAGGCATACAAACAGCGAGATACGCGCTTTTCTCAATCAGAAATATAGGGACTATTTTGAAGAATAAAACTGTTGAAAATGCCTTAAAGGCTATGCTTTACGAAGTCGTCGTCAATCCTAAGCCGGGCCTTGTCGATCCTACCCAACATCAAAGTCATGGAGATATGGACGTTTTTACTTTTATTGACAGTAGTTTATCGTTGAGTGATTATTTCTATGAAGTCTACGAAACTGGTGCAAACTTTAGAGACGCAGATTTGACAGAACTTTTTAAGCTCCTTCGTCCAATCGGAGTTCAAGCTGAAAAAACGATGTTTGAAGCTACTCGTGGGGTAAATACGCATAAAGGCGTCATTTTCTCACTGGGTATCTTGGTTGCAGCAGCGGCCTATTCACCAGATAGCATCATTGAGACGACGAAAAAAATGCTCGTTGGTCTGACTAAAACAGATCTGCTGCAGGTCACAGAGAAGACAAATTTGACTGCAGGAGAAAGACAGTTTTTAGAATATGGTTTCACAGGAGTTCGAGGCGAGGCAGAAGCTGGATTTCCAATCGTGACCGAGATCGGCCTAGCTTTTCTGAGGGAGACCAGAGGAGATAGAAATCAGCGCTTACTTGATACGTTGTTGAAAATTTCGGAATTTTTGCCAGATAGCAATCTCATCAAGCGTTCAGGCGATCCAGAGATTTTGACGGTCTACCATAAAATGGTTGAGCTGTATTTTAGTCTTGGAGGAAGTGAGACCGAGCTAGGACGGCGGCAATTTGAACGTCTCCGACAAAAGCTAGCCATACACAAGCTCAGTCTAGGAGGATCAGCAGATATGCTCATCATCACGATTTTTCTGGCTTTGCAAGAAGGACTTGATTTTTAGCTAAATTTTGCTACTATATAATATAAATAGAACTCAAGGGAGTAGCGAGGCAGGTTTAACGAAAACTTGTTTGGAATGGCCGTCAACACAGCGAAAGCTCGGTCATCTTTAATTGCGAGACTTGTGGTAAGCCCACAGCCTCGTTTTTTTATTCCCAAAAACAGGCAAAAAACTAAATGTTCGCAGGATTATATCTGAAGCGGAATATTTGCGCGAATGTACTTAAAAGGAGAAGAAATTGGAAAATTTTTATTCACAGTCAATAAAAGAAGTTCTTGAAGAAGTTAAATCTTCCGAAAATGGCTTATCTCAGCAAGAGGCAGCTAAACGTCTCGCAACATATGGCCGCAATGAGTTGACAGCGGCTAAGAAAAAGTCGATATTTGCAAAGTTTCTCGGGCAATTTAAGGACTTAATGATTATCATTCTACTTGTTGCTGCTGTTCTATCAGTGGTGACATCAGGTGGAGAAGATATTGCCGATGCGCTGATTATCTTAGCAGTTGTCTTGATAAATGCGGCCTTTGGTGTCTGGCAAGAAGGGCGTGCCGAAGCGGCTATAGAAGCATTGAAAAAGATGTCCTCACCAGCTGCACGTGTCCGACGTGGTGGTCATGTTATCGAAATTGACTCAAAGGATCTTGTGGTTGGTGATATCGTACTGCTTGAAGCAGGAGACGTAGTGCCAGCTGATCTGCGATTGATTGAGTCAGCGAGCTTAAAGATTGAAGAGGCCGCCTTGACGGGTGAGTCGGTTCCAGTTGAGAAAGATGCACAAGCTCAGGTTGCCGCAGATGCAGGTATCGGAGACCGTATCAACTCTGCATTTCAAAACTCAAACGTAACTTACGGTCGGGCTACAGGAGTGGTTACCGCGACAGCTATGGCAACAGAAGTTGGTAAGATTGCCAAGATGATTGAAAATGCAGACGAGACAGAAACGCCGTTGAAGCGTAATCTTAATCGCTTATCCAGATTTTTGACTTGGATGATTTTAGGCATTGCCTTGGTAACCTTTATCGTTCACGTCTTAAGGCTTGATCAGATCACACCGAATGGCCTTGTCGAAGGCTTGATGACCTCTGTGGCTTTGGCAGTTGCCGCAATTCCTGAGGGATTACCAGCTATCGTAACGATTGTCTTGTCGCTTTCGACGCAAGTTCTTGCAAAGCAAAACTCGATTATTCGTAAGCTACCAGCCGTTGAAACTCTAGGTTCAACCGACATCATATGTTCAGACAAGACAGGCACGCTGACGATGAACCAAATGACGGTTGAGAAAATCTACACCAATATGCGCCTCCAAGATGCCAGTGAAGAACTTCCGCCATCGGACTTGACGCTTCAGATTATGAACTTTGCCAATGATACGAAAGTTGCGGAGTCAGGCGATTTGATTGGCGATCCGACCGAAACAGCACTGGTAAAGTTTGGTCAAGATAAAGGCTTTGATATCACGCAGGCCTTGATCGAACATCCCCGAGTAGCAGAGCTTCCTTTTGACTCGGATCGCAAGCTGATGTCTACTGCGCATGACTTCCAAGGAAAATTCTTCGTGGCGGTGAAAGGTGCACCAGATCAGCTGTTAAAGCACGCAACTAAGAAACTTGTTGATGGGGAAGTTACCGAGTTGACAAGCTCTGATCGTGAAAGTATCCTGTCAATAAATAGATCTCTGGCTAAAGCTGCACTTCGTGTCCTGATGATGGCTTATAAAGAAGTGACAGAAATTCCTGCCGAGTTAAATCAATTAGAAGAAAACCTGATTTTTTCAGGTCTGGTTGGCATGATTGATCCAGAGCGTCCCGAAGCTGCAGAAGCTGTTAAAACAGCCAAAGCAGCAGGAATTCGTCCGATTATGATTACAGGAGACCATCAAGATACGGCCGAAGCAATCGCTAAGCGTTTGGGTATCATTGAAGAAGATGAAGAAAATCATGTCAATCACGTTTTGACAGGAGCAGAGTTGAACGAGCTGTCGGACAAAGACTTCCAAAAGCAAGTCCAGCAATATAGCGTCTATGCTCGCGTCTCACCTGAGCATAAAGTCCGCATTGTCAAAGCATGGCAAAACGAGGAAAAAGTTGTGGCAATGACAGGTGATGGTGTCAATGATGCGCCCGCATTGAAAACTGCAGATATCGGGATTGGCATGGGCATCACAGGCACTGAAGTATCAAAAGGTGCATCGGATATGATTTTAGCAGATGATAACTTTGCCACTATCATATCAGCCGTACGTGAGGGGCGTAAAGTCTTTGCTAATATTCAACGTTCGATTCAATACCTATTATCAGCTAATACAGCAGAAGTTTTAACTGTTTTTCTCGCGACCTTGTTTGGTTGGGCGACACTTCTGCCTGTTCATCTTCTCTGGATTAACTTAGTTACAGATACACTGCCAGCTATTGCCTTAGGCGTTGAGCCTATAGAACCAGGTATCATGGATGAAAAACCTCGTGGGAAAAAAGCTAGTTTCTTCTCAGGAGGTGTGCTGAGCTCAATCATTTATCAAGGCCTTTTACAAGCGGCTCTTGTCATCAGCGTTTACGGACTTGCGTTGCTTTTCCCTGCTCACACAATTGCCAACACGAGTATTGCAGAAGCAAGAGAATTGCTTCGTCATATTGGTGAGGGGGCGCATGCAGCACTTAATAACCACGCAGCCTTGATTTCAGCTTTAGAGCATGCAGATGCACTGACAATGGCATTTGCAACACTTGGTTTGATTCAACTCTTCCATGCCTTTAATGTAAAGTCCGTTCACCAATCTATCTTTACTGTAGGTCTATGGAAGAATCGAACATTTAACTGGGCATTACCTGTGAGCTTTCTACTTTTAGCTGTGACAATCCTCGTGCCAGGTTTTAACAAACTATTCCACGTCAGCCAGCTTGATCCATACCAATGGGGAATTGTTTTAGTTGCAAGCATTTCGATTATTATAATAGTAGAAATTGTAAAAGCTATTCAACGTAAATTCATAAATAAAAAAAGCTGAGGATTTTATCTCAGCTTTTTTATAAAGTTTGACGAATATTTTGTGTCAATCATTAAGTGTATAGGAAATCTCATGAGGTGCAAAAAACGTGTCATATTTCTTGAAATTATCTTAAATTATTGTAGAATGTAAAAGTGATAATCTAATTTTAGATAAATTGACATAATAAAGGAGAATTTGTGATTACTAAAAATCATAATAAAAACAAGCATCTTGCTAAAAAAGATAATTTCCGCAGTTGGAAATCTGGCAAGAAGTGGCTTTATGCTGCTGGAACAACTTTTGTTGTAGCGGCAGGAGTTGCGGTTGCTCAAAATGCGGGGGCAGATGCTTTACTTGTCCAGAACTTATCGTCAGCGGCAAGCACGGCGATTACTGCACCTAGTAATATATCCTCTGCAAGCTCAGCAACTTCATCATCATCAGCTTCTTCTGTGCCACTCAGTGTGACAAGTTTTGTTACAAGTCAGAACTCAGTAGTAAACTCTAGTTCTACAGCGGTGCAAACTGCTGCAACAAGCTCGGCTACAGTCGTATCGCCAACTTCTCAAGCCGTTTCAAACAATACAGTACAATCAAGCTATTATCAATCTTTATTGACAAGCACAGTCTCAGGCGTTACAGCGATTTCTTTAGCAGATACTACAGCAATTAATTCTGCTTCAATTACGCTTGCAAATGCTGGCTTCCTTGATTCTACCTTATCAGATGCCATTTCAGCAGCTGTTTCAATGGTTGGGCTATCAGGGGCTGCAATGGCATTAAATGCGGCAGCAACAGTCTTCCCGCCGGCCGCCGCTGGCGCAGTAGCTCTGACTACTCTAAATAACATAGGCGCAGTTATTGATCAAGCAAAGATTGCAGTATCTAATGCAGATGTAACTCTATCTCAGGCAATCATCACAGCCGAAAACATTGCAAATGGTGTTCTAAGCACAGTTGGATTGTCAAGCTTGATGCCAACAATTACAATCCCAACAGTTTCTCAACTTTTGGTTGGTTCTTATCCAACAGTAACTTATACTTCACTTGCAACTGTAACGGTTCCTAATGTGATGACAGATCCAATTGGTGCAGCCTCAGCCACTGCACAAAATGTTCTTAGTACAACTTATAACACAGCGATGGCTACTTTAAGTGGTGCTGTCTCAGCTGCGGGCAATGCAACTCTTAGTGCAGTTGCAAGTACGATTTCAAATGTTTCAACGTCTCTTAACCAAGCAGGAATCGTAGGACTTAATGTTGCAACACTTCTTGATCCAGCAACGAATACTACAAACTATGTTACAAATGCTGTTATTGATACAGTTGTCAATGCCGTAGCAGATGCAGCAAATGTAGCAGTACAAGGACTTATTGGTGGAGCTTCAAGTTATATCTCAAGCACTTTCGGAAGCTCAGTTGGATCGCTTGCAGTACCAGCTCTTTCAGCGATTGCAGACTTTGCCAATACCAACCTCTCTAATATCCTTGCAGCCTCTCCAAATTCTGTACTTGCCTCTGTAAATCAGCTGGGTTCAGTTCTTTTGTCTGCTGCAAGTGGACTTGTTGGCGCAGCTCAGCCTGTACTTAACTCAATCTTGACGACCGCACAAGATGCTGTAAACACTGTCATGACCGCGATTTCGGGCGTTGCAAATAATATTGGACAAGCAGTGTCAGGTGTTGCAAATAGTGTATTTGGTGCTTTATCAACAGCTTGGAATGGCCTTGTAAGTACAGTTCAAAATGTTATCCAAAACGTTATCAATGGCATTCAAGCCATTACTTCAGGGACTCAATCATCAGTAGCGTCAAGTGCAGTCGATTCATCAGCGATAGTAGCAAATGATGTCACAGTAGCTCAAGGCGCTTCATGGGCACCATCTGCAGGCTTTGTTTCTGCAACAGACAGTAAGGGTAACCCACTGGCTGTAAATCAAATCGTAGTGTACGGTGCAGTTGATACAAGTAAAGCAGGCCAATATCAAGTTACTTACCAATATACAGATTCTACAACTTATAAGACAACAACAGTTAAGAAGACTGTGACAGTGGCCGCTGCAAGTGCCTCAGCAGTTACGGCTACAACGATGACCCTCGCAACCCCAACAACTCTTGGTGTGATGTCAACGGTTTCAGGTTCTTCAGTGGCACTTGCCTCTATTTCAGCACCATCTATTGCACTTGCAACAGCAACAGATCCTTTAACGGCGATTACAGATGCGCTTAACTCTGTTACTTCAACTCTTACAGGTGCTGTGACATCAGGAGTGAGCTCGCTTACATCAGACGCAGCAGCGACACTTTCTACAGCTGTAACAGGACTTCTTAGCAGTGCTGCGGCAGTGATTTCAGGAATTCCAGCAACTCTTGGAACAGCTCTAGGCGGTGCGCTTTCAGGTATAACTTCAATGACGACGGGCTTGACAAGTTCGCTTGGATCAATTGCTTCTACTGCGGTAGCAATCCCTACAGATCTAGTGAATACTTTGGGGAGTATGGTTTCAGGTGCAGCCACAGCAGTTAGCTCAGCGGTTGCAGGTTTAGCCTCAGGCTTCAATCCAGCTACAATAGTATCCGATGCAGTAGCAGCAGTAAATTCAGCCTTTAGCCCAATTGCAAGTGCAGCCACAAGTCTTGTTTCATCAGCGGTAGTGGGTGTGACTTCACTTGTGTCAGAGGCAACATCAGCTTTGTCGACAGGAGTAAATAGTCTTCTTAGCAGTGTTTCAACACTTGTTTCAGGGGTTCCATCTGCTCTAAGTAGTGCCCTTGCAAGCGTAAGCTCAATGGCTTCTGGCTTGACCAGTGCGCTTGGATCAATTGCTTCAGCAGCAATGACAGTTCCAACGAACTTGGCAAACTCTTTAGCTGCTCTAGCTTCAAATGCAGCCTCAGCTGTAACTTCAGCTGTTTCAGGTTTGACATCAGGAGTTGATCCAATCGCTATGCTTTCGAACGCGATAGTAGCTGTAAATTCAGTCTTCACACCAATTGCAAGTACAGCTTCAAGCCTTGTCTCCACGGCTATAGCAGGAGTGAGTTCACTTGCATCAAACGCGGCCTCAGCTTTATCAACGGGAGTAACTGATCTCCTTAGCAATGCGTCAAGCCTAGTTTCAGGAATCCCAACTGCTATTAATAGCGCTGTTTCAGGAGTGAGCTCAATGGCCTCTGGCGTGACAAGTGCTCTTGGATCAGTTGCTTCAGCAGCGATGTCGCTTCCAACAGATTTAGCGAACTCTTTGGCTAGCTTTGTTTCAAATGCAGTTACGGCAGTAGGTTCAGCTGTTTCAGGCTTAACCTCAGGCTTTGATCCCGCTGCTTTACTTTCAAATACAGTGGCAGCTGTAGGTTCAGCCCTGGCACCAATCACAAGTATGGTTTCGAGCCTTGTCTCAGGCGCTACGAGTGCAGTTTCAACAGCGCTAGCAGGAATTCAATCTGCTATTTCAGGAATTTCAAGTCTTTTCCCTAATTTAGGAAGTGCGCTCGGTAGTATCGGTTCACAGATTGCATCAGGTGTCTCATCAGCTATTAGTGGCATTACAAGTACTGTAGGAAGTGCTGTTCAACTTGTTTCAGATACTGTAAACGGAATTATCAACGGTGTGGGCGGCCTCGTGAGTGGTGCCGATCAGATCTTAAATGACGTGATGAGTGCTGTAAGCACAGCTTTCCAAGATGCTCTAGCCGTTATTAATTCTTTGGCAAATGATATTCCAAAAATCCAGCCAGTTACAATTAATGCACATTCATCAGTTATTCCTGAAGACTCAGTATGGAACGCGGTTGATAACTTTAATGGTGCGACAGATATTTCAGGAGATTCAATTCCGTTTAATAGCTCAAATATCACAGTAACAGGTACAGTCGATACATCTAAACCAGGCGTTTATACAATCACTTATCACAATAGTCAAGATCTTATTTTCAATGCTCAAAAGACTATTACAGTTACAGTTCTTGCCAACAAAGCTCCACAAGTCAACACACTGAATACAACAGTGCCTATTGGTTATAACTGGCAACCTGCTTTCAACTTTACAAATGCAGTTGACTCCGAAGATATTGCAGTGCCATTCCAAAATATTACGGAATCAGGCTTTGTAAATACAGGTGTTCCAGGTGTGTATAATGTTATCTATAGTTATACAGATCCAACAACAGGCTTTACAGGAACATCAACTGCTACAATCACAGTTGCAGCAAATATTCTTCAAACAACTAATACAACGCATCAAGTTGGTGACGTTTGGAACCCTAATGAAAACTTTGTGACAGGTACGGACTATCTAGGCCAAACTATCACAGCTCAAAGTGTTCAGAATACAAATAACGTCAATACAGCGATTCCAGGTGTTTACACTGTTACATATGAATACAGTGTAAATGTTATAGATAATCAAGGCGGCGTACAAAGCATTCCGACAACTGCGACTGCTAAGGTTACAGTTCTTGATAAGCTTGTTGCACAAGATCAAACGTTCTATGTTGGTAATTTTGATGCGACAAAGGCCTATGCTGAGCCAATGGCTTATGTTTCAGGCCTTGGCCCAGATGCAAACATGGACGGAGTAGCAGATCCGATTGCTTACTCAGCCGTAACGCCGGTTGGCTTTGATGCCATTCCACAAGACGCAAACGGTAATTTCACCACAGCAGGTGATTATCAGGTTAGCTATTATTACATGGATCCAGTAACAGGTGCAGCCGCATCTAATATTGCAACGATTCATGTCCTATGGCAACCATCTAACCTGCTAGCTCAAGGTGGTACATATTATGTTGGTCAATCAGAAACAACAGCTCAAAATGGCATGTTTGTCTCAGGAAAGACTTCTACAAATGTTCCATTAACTGACAGCGATGTCACAGCAGTTGGCTTCCCAACAGCGGATACGAACGGTAACTTTACGACACCAGGTCAATATCAAGTGTCTTACACTTATCAAGATCCAAATACTGGTCTTCAAACTTCTAACACAGTTACATTGACAGTGCTTGCCGATGGCACACTGACAGCACAAAATGTAAACTATACAATCGGTCAACCTCTTGCCACTGCGATAACTTCAGCCTATGTTTCGGGTGCAGATGCTAATGTGCATCCAATTGCAGAGCCTGCAACAACTCCAGTTGGCTTCAATGCCATTCCAGTAGATAGCAACGGTAATTTCACGACACCAGGAACTTATCAAGTTTATTACACAACGACTGATCCAGTTTCAGGTGCTTCGATTGCGTCAAATATTGTAACTGTGACTGTATCTTATGCACAACCTGTGATCAAAGCAGGTACGACAACTATCTATGTCACTCAGTCACTTGATACAGCACTTGCTGATCAACAGACAAAGATTACAGGAACAGATAGTCAACTTCAGGCCATTGCAAGTCCATGGACTAACTTTGACCAAACAGTGACAAATTCAAGTTTCTTCACAACAGATGCAAATGGGAATAAAGTGCCGATTGCAGGTTTGACTTTAGACAGTGCTGGAACAGGGTATGACTTCACAACTCCAGGAACTTACATTGTAAACTATAGCTACACAGATCCAACTTCTGGACTTGTAGCCACAACGACGGGTACAATCATTGTACTACCTGCTCAAACTCAGGCAGTTCCAGTTGTGACAGCTAAACCTGACTTTACAGTGATACAAGATGTGGCTTGGACAGTTGGTGAAGGTTTACAATCTGTTGTAAATGCAGCAGGCCAAACAGTTCCTAATGCAGCTGCAGTTGAAACTGGTGCGCCAAACACAGCCGTCACAGGAACTTATACAGTTACTTATACTTATATAGATCCAACAACTGGTGCACAGGATGCAGATAGCGTTGTTGTGACAGTAGTTCCAGCTGTAACCTCTACAACTGAAACAGTTGCAGTAACTTATCAGGATACGACAGGTACAGCTCTAGTTCCGACTACGACAGTTACAATCACGGGTACAAAGGGAGATACAGTAAATCTTCCAGTTGCTCCAACAGTAGCAGGTTACACGCCTTCAACAATCACTTATAATGGAATCACAGTGTCAGCAGGTGCAACGGTTGCTCTCACAGGAGCGGACAACTTAGTTTATAACTATACTAAAACACCAGTTGTGACACCACCAGTAACAGGGCAGATCATTGAAAATATCAAAGCGGGCACTTCAAACGGTGTCATCGTTCCAACAAGTAACCAAACTGTTTATGACAATGTCACACTTGTTGGTTACACAGGATATGCCAATACAAGCCAAACGATTACAGGTAAGCTTTATGCGAATGGTGTGCTAGTTGGTACAACAACAGCTACTGCTCAGTTTGATGCTAGCGGATTGGCTACAACAGTATTAACTTATTCGTTTGATAACACTGCTTATTCTGGTTCTGCCTTCACATCAGTTGTGACATTACCTTAATGAGTCATGAAAGCCGAGATACGTCTCGGCTTTTTAGGTTCATATTCATGGAGCCAGAGAATGATTTATGATAAAATAAAATATCTATATTTAGGGGATAAGTAAGAATGAATAAACACGACAAAAGAAGACATAAAAAATCTTGGATGACGGCCGCTACAGTTTTGACAGGGGCAGTCATGACGACAGGTCTTGTTGGAACTGTACAGGTTTCGGCAGATCAACTTTTAGTAGAGGCAAATCAAACTCAAACAATCTCTCAAGCCAGTCAGGTAACGAGTGCTGCCGCTGTAAATTCAGCGGCTTCAACTCATCAGTTACCTTTAGCAGTCTCTATGTTTGTAGTGGCCTCATCTGCTGAAAGCAGTGTTAAAAGTTCTGTTTCAAATTCGGCAGTAGCAATTCAAAGCTCGATTTCAGTTTCAAGTGTCAGCTCAGTTAATAGTCAAGCTATTAAGCCAAAGTCTATTGACTTGGCAACAGCAAGTAGCTCAGCTGTAGACTCTGCCACTCTTTCTTCAGCTCAATTAGCTGTTACGAGTGCAAGTAATATGGTGACAGCAGCAAGCTCAGTAGTGGCTAGCGATACTGTTGTGCTGTCATCAGCAAATTCACAGGTAGCTGCTGGCTCATATGCTTTAGCATCAGCAAATAGTCAGGCAAGTTCAGCCTCTACAGCGTTGTCAGCGGCAAATTCATCAGCTGTTGCGGCGTCATCAGCTTATACGGCTGCCTCAATGGCTTTGAATCAACTTTCTGCAACTACAACACATGATTTGACAAAATTTGGAAGCTCAGCCGAAAATCTTTTTCCTGCTACAAGTTTCGCGTCAACGAAGACGATTGTTTTACCAATGCCTTCGAGTACGGCCAATTCTACGCAGAGTTATATGGCTGATGGCCTAACACTAAATTCCGTATTCTTAAGCGACCTTAACGTTTTCCGTAGCTTGAATGGGCAATCTGCTTTGTCTTATTCAGCGACGATGGATTCGGTGGCGACAGTCCGAGTGACAGAAATTCAATCTTACTTTAGTCATACCAGCGCGAAGTATGGAGCAAATGCAGGGGGCTATTCTGAAGATATCTTAGCCAATGGCGGCGTCATGGATAATATGTTGTCGGAGCAAGAAATGGCCTTCTATATGGTGATGGATTGGGTAGACGAATCAGATAATCCAGAAGCGATTGGTAATGGGCACTATGGTCATTTGGCGAATCTTTTATACGCTGGGCCAACAGAAGCGATCGAAATTGCACAGCTCAGCAGCGCTGTTTCAAGTGGCATTGCAACAGGTATGGATGTTTTTGCAGCTTTTGAAGCGCCACAATATACATCAGCTTCAAGTTATAACGCGGCCATCTCAATGGCCAATAGCACAACAAAGCCAAATATCGTAGATTTGCCAAATTATATTTTTAAATACGTAAATGCTACAAGTTATGCAAGCCTTACAGCGATTATGTCGTCAGCGGCGCTAGCCGAAACATCAGCAAATACAGCAATTTCAAGTGCATCAAGTGCTTATACAAGCGCACAAGCTAGCCAATCCTCTGCTTCAGTAGTGGTGTCACTCGCGGCAGCTAATGTAAATTCGCTTCAAGTCAAATTGAACTCGGATAAGGCCAGTTTAGCCTCAGCTCAGGTACAACTTTCTAATGCTCAGGCGAAATTAGCAGCATTAGAAGCCTCTGTTCCTACTACGCCAGTCTATAATGCGAAGCTTGTAAATACGCTGAAGGCTGGAACATCCAATGGAATGATTGTACCAACCTCTAACCAAATCATATATAATTTTCTTTTATTGAGTGGGGCGGAACCTAACAGCAGTCATACAGTATCTGGTATTCTATTTGCCGATGGTGTACAGGTTGCAACAAGTTCAACTCAACTCGTTGCAGATGCAACAGGCTTTGCTTCTGACTTACTAACATTTACTTTTGATGGGACGAAGCATCCAGGGGCCACTCTCTCCACACAGCTCACATTGAATTGATTTGATTAAAATTACAAAATAGTCGTGATAAAATAACCTCAAGTGATGATGTGCACGCATAAACCTAGACGAAAGCTCAAGCAAAATTATTGCTTGAGCTTTTTTGGGGAATCTCATATTGAGTCTTTAATTCAGTAGAATAAAAGTGATTGTGTATATCCTCATAAGTAAGGACTACAGTAAAAAATTTTTTAGATTTTGATGAAAAATTCTTGACAAATAGCTTGTGAAGTCGTAAACTTGACTGAAAGTGATTAAAAACAAATTCAGAAGAAATGTGAAAAAATCGTGAAATCAAGGAAAATATTATTTAGACAATGTATTTTATGGCTAGGGTTAGTTATTTTTATGTTGTCATTTACGCAATCCATTTCTGCATCGTCAACTCTTCCAGCGAAGCAACTGACAGTGACGAAACCTGCGACAATTTCTCCACTCACCTACGCCACGAATCAGCTTGTCCAACAAGTTCTCAGTACCCCAGTCGTCAATACAGCTCAAAAGGCAGCGGACTTGTCTCAAAGCACAGGTACCACAGTTTCTACACCTGCGACGGTCGTGGTTAATCC
>JAIRUS010000114.1 GCA_031254295.1 Streptococcaceae bacterium
GCATGGGCATATTTACTACTATGACAACCGCGACACACAGTTTCACACACCAGATGACTTTATCTGGTGGGATAATGTAGCGGTAAACATTCCCCACCCACATTTTGATGACTATGACTACACGCACGAGGAACATCGTGGAGATGCGCAGCATCCAGAGCTTAATTATCACTACAACTGGATGCGTAAGGTCACACTGAACTACATCAGTGAAGATGGGACCTATCTTGGCTCAGATACGATTCGAGGAGTTTACGGACAGTCCTATGATATCAGCGCACCGTCATCAATTGGCTACTATGAGCTAGAGAGTGCCAGTGATTACTCAGGCATTTATGGTACAGACAATCAAGTCATTAATGTGGTTTATCGCTATGTGCCACCGATTATCTATTATTACACGAGTAATCCGAATGCGGGAGTTTTCTATGCGAATGGTTATGAGTATGTGCCAATATATGTGACGCCAAGTTATCAAGATTATTCTGATGGTGGAAGCTATGATAATAGTGGAAGTGACAGTAATAGCGAGAATTATGATAATTCAGATAGTAATTCTCAACTTCCAAATACAGGAGATATTAATGATAATACGTCTGAATTAAGAAATAATATGTTGGGAAGTCTTATTGAAGCATTAGCCGCGAAACTTTTAAGTATTGCAGCTTTTCTTAAAGGAACAATTGAAGAAAGTATCATCGGGACTATAATTGACGGCTTATATCAGTTTACCCAACCAGGAAGTTTCTCATCAAAACTTCTAAAAGTTGAAGGGCATGCAATTATTGCAATTGCAGTGACAGCTGCAACAGCCTTATCATTTGCAACAGCATGGTTGTTGTGGATATTTAGAGCAGCTATAATTTCAGCTCTCGATGCAGTATTTGACTGGGTTGTAGATCATATACTGAAAAGATGGTTAAAATGAAAAATACAAAAATACTCTTATCTGGAGTTGGAAATTTAGCTCGTTTTGTTGACATTGAAGATGAAAATTTTTATTTTACCCATATTTCTCAAAGTAAAAAAATATTTCCAATTACTATATTTTTTCTTGTATGTTTAGCTTCGGTCATTGCGCCAGAATTTCCTAATTTAAATTTATTTAAAGAAAGAGTGGTTATTCTTATAGGTCTTTTGATTATCTTTGTTATAGAATTTACCTATGTGAACATTACTTTAAGAGAAGGAGCTATCCATTATCATTTAGATACTAAAATGAGTTTATTTTATAAAAAAAAGATGCTAAAAAGAGGAATGTATAATTTTTGGCTAATAGTTGTAACAAATTTGCTTTTCATAACTATATTGATTGTGGCGACTATAAATTTTTATCAAAGTGGAGACTTTTTTTCAATGATAATAAGTTTAATGAGTACATTTGTGCTAGCTGTAGCATTAGCTTTACAAAAAAGAATGTATCCACTATCTCACTACCTTAGTATGAAAAAAATATTAAAAAAACTATAAAGTGATTATCAGGAATTTATAATACAGGTAATTAAGTGAAGTGTAATTTTGGCTATCTGGCACCAAGCTATTAGGACTATTCATCATCTGACACTGACTATAATGGCGGATATGAGGATGAATACTTCAGTGGAAATTATGCTGGTTATTCAAATGATTCATGGGGTGGAAATTCTAATGGCAACTATGAGTTGCCAAATACGGGTGGAGTAGATGCGACATGGATTCCAACCATTGGTTTTGGACTTGAAGGTCTAGCAGCTGCAGGCGCTTCAATCGAAATTCCACCTGTTGCGGTTGTAATTGCAGTAGTATCTGTAATTGTGCTGGCGGTTGGTATTGGTATGTGGCTGTTTAGTAGGTCAGGCTCCAAGGATAAAGCAAATTTAAAGAAGCAAGGGCGAGAAGTTAAAAATAAAGCTAGAGATAATTCTAAATTTAAATCTAGATCCAGATAGGCCAATGAAAAAACATACACCAAGCAAAAAACACAAAGGGGGAAAATAATGTTTAAGTTAAATTTATATATTAAACAATCATTTAATCCTTTTTTAATGAAAGAGCTAAATAGATATATTGACTGGATTAGAGAAAAAAATTTTTTTACTGGAGAAATAAACCTTATAGTTACAGAATCTCATTATGTGTATAATAATAGTGGAAAAAAGTGAGGGGAATTTTTTGGGAGATTTCGAGTTAGAAGAAATCCCAAAAATCCGACTATCTTGCGGTAAATTTTATAGTGAGGTTTCAAAAGAGGGAATAGAGAACTCACTTTGTAATTTATTTCAATATCTAACATTCTTTCTCTATAATTACACGAAATGGCAAATGAGAGAGGAGTTTGACAGTGAATGGGCAAATGATTCTGCAACCAAATTAACATATGAATATATTGATTACAGAGGATTTACTTTTGAGTCGGAAGAGCGTCGAAAAAAGGAATTACGGAAATATCGGAAGAAAAAAAGAAAAAATCCTGTTAAAAGATAATGGAAAAATGAATAATGTTAGAAGAAATTTATACAAAAAGTAACAGTGATGATGAATCCTTTTATGTTGGTGAATATCTCCAAGATTTTTTAACTTTTTCTCTTTATGAAGCGATTGATCAGCAAGGGAGATATTCAGGGATTGTTTGTATTCAGAAGGATTGTATTATTAAGAAAGAAAAAGATACGGAGTATCTCAGTTTCAAAGAAAAATATCAAGGTAAGAGGAGTTAAAACCCCGATGTTTGAAACAATCGAAGGAACTGCTATTTTTTCATTAGATGATTGTCTGATGATAGAATTTGCATCAGTTGAGCTGGAACTTATATCTAAAAAATTAGGATATGAAAGTTTTAGTGTTTAAACGAGTGAAATGCTTTGATTTATTTCAAAATAAAAAATACGGCTAGCAGCCGTATTTTTTAAACCTCGTCAAATACGAGTTCGTAAGCATCAATGGCAACAAGGTCAATGCTATCGAATTCAACAGTTTGTTTTTGCTTCGGATATTTTACACTGAAGACTTGTGTCTCTGGATCGAAACTAACAGTGAGTTGTACTTCGCCTTCGCGTTCAAAATTGTAAGTTGCTTTTGCGTTATTTTCTTCGACAAGCTTGAGTAGACGCTCAAGGATTGTAGCTAAATGAGATTTCATGTTTAAGAAGTCCCTTTCTTTTATTTTAGGCTAATTGCGATTTGAAATTGCGCTTAGTCCTCGCGTTCGCCATCTGGCTTAGCTTTTGTATTTGTTATAATTTTAACATATTTTGAGGCTTTTGCTGCAAATGATTGTCTTACCTTATGAAGTTTCTCGCTTTGTTCAGAAAAACCATCTGTTACTTGGTTACGAAGCATTTTTATATTGCCAACTGTACCGAGACCAAATAGCTTTACACTATCAGTTGCTCGTTCTATACTAGGTACATAGTTTTCAATCATCCACTCATAGAAGTCCAGTACTTTACGTCCAAAATTTTCAGAGGAAATTTCATAAAGTTTTCTGTCGAAGGCACTTGCCACCATTGGACTGCGGTGCTTGATGGCATTGAGGGTGATGAGGGGAATGTCTTGTTCAGCTCCAAATAAATAACCGAATTGATTGTCATTGACAATTTGTTTGAGATAAGGATTTTCCCAGGCAAGGACAGGAGTACCAGAAGCAATCGCCTCAGTAAACGTAAGTCCCTGAGTCTCTGATGTAGAAGCGGAGATAAAGAAATCCGCTGCTTTATAATAATGGACAACTTCTTCATTTGGGATTGGGCCGATAAATCTGACAGCATTTTGCAGATTCAACTGGCTGACGAGCGTCTCAAGTTCAGAGCGATAAGGGCCATCTCCTACGATGATTAGTTTTACCTTTGCTTCAGCTTCAGAGAGAATATCAGGCAAAGATTTTATGACGGCCTGAATATTCTTCTCCTGAGAAAGTCGGCAGAGACTGAGGAGCATCGTCTCATCAGGAAGAAGACCTAAATTTTCGCGAAGCTTTTGCGAATCAGCTTTTGTAATATCAGGGCGCGTGAACTTCTTTAGCTCAATACCTGTCGCAATGACGCGAAGTGGAATTTTTACGCCATAGTTGACGACGGTTTCTTTAGTCATCTCAGAAGGACAGATAATTCCCTCAGTTCCTAATAAGAAAGTTCTGATGATATATTTTACGGCACTTGGATGAATAAGACGTCCATTTGCAATGTAATGCAGATAATCTTCGTATTTCGTGTGGAGAGTGTGGATAACAGGGATTCTCAGACGATTCGCGACAACCTTACCAAGAATTCCCATGCCAAACTCGGTTTGAGTATGGATAATGTCAAGTTTATAATGACTTGCGATTGATAGGGCGGTTGGAAGCCCAACCATAACAACGCGGCGCTCCTCCATTGAGACAAATGGGACAGACCGTAAGCGAATAGTGTTTTCTTTTAAATCTTGAACTTCGTCTGAATTTGGATCTGTAGTGGTGAAGATATAGACTGTATGCCCGAGGTGTACGAGCTCATCACGCAGAGTTTTGATTGAGGTAGAGACACCAGAAATCTGTGGATAATAAGTATCAGTAAAAATACCAATTCTCATAATTTTGTTTGCTCCTCATAAAATTCTTCCCAGATTTTTGTTAAAGCTGCTTCGGAATAAGTATTTGCAACATCTTTTGACATTTCACGATAGTGTTCGAGGCTTGTCGCGTCTTTTTGCAAAGCTTTGAGCTGTGCGTCCATTTCTTCGATATCTTGACAAGGGATATATTTCCCAGCCAAAATATCGTGGTATAGATCCAAATCACGAAGCATGACAGGTGCGCCACAGCTTGCGGCTTCAAGGATTGACATTGGAAAGAGTTCGTCATAGCTTGGCAATAAGAATAAATCGGCAATGTTATTTAAGCTACGGATTTCATTACGATCAACGATACCAGTAAAAATGCAATTCTCAGGGTGATTATCGACTAATTCTTTGTAATGACGATAGTTACCAGTAATACGCCCAAATGAGAAGCCACCTGCCCAGAGGAAGGTAATATCTGGATTGCGCCGAGCTAACTCAACGAAATCATCAATTCCTTTACGATATTGAATTTGCCCTGTTCCTACAACAAGAAAGCGATTTTCAGGAATGTTATATTTCTTACGAATTTCAGATTTTTCATCAACTGAAATTTCATAAAACTGTTCCTTGGCCACAAAGTTGGGAATATAGGTAACTTTTTCCTCTGGAATACCGATGGAAACGAGTTTTTGTTTGAAGTCAGGATTAACCACCACAAGCTGATCCATGCGACGATAGAAGGCTTTTACATAGGATTTGAAAATCCAAAACAGAGGCAGAGGAAGGATAATAGAACCGTCCAGTGTTTCAGGTAAAAAATGCACATAGCCAATACGACGACCGATAGATTTTCGACTGAAAAAACTCTGTAAATAAAAGAGAAAATCTACGGTATGGTAGTGAGTAATGTCTGACTTGCCAAAGTATTGATTAACAGTAAAATCAATTGTTTCACCGTTATAAGTCTTTAGTAGACGCAATAATTCTTTATAAGCAGAACCGACACCTTGTCCTGCAATCTTATCAGCGGAAGACATCATATTAATTTTAATTTTTGATTTCGGAGTTGAAGTCATCTTATATATTTTAACATAAATTGAGGATCTAATCTCTGACTTGAGTAGCATTTAGAAGGTCCAAAAAGAAAAAGGTCATCGACCTTTTCTTTTATTTTGTTTTATTGAGTGCCAAATTAGTTTGAACTACCAAGTTGGCTAGTATCTTTTGTCAAGTGAACACTCACTGTTTGAGCTTTTCCATCACGGTAAAGCGTGATTTTCACAGTGTCCCCGACATTGGAGTTTAATAATGCAGAGGAAAGAGACGCACCAGAAGAAATATTGTTATCTCCGATTTTAGTGATCACATCGCCAGACTTGATTCCAGCATCTTGAGCTGGGAAACCACTCGTGACTTGGGCGACGTAGACGCCATTTACCACAGTAGAGGGGAGATTTAGCTTGGATAAAGTAGTTGAATCCAAGTTGTTGATATCTTGCATAGAAATGCCTAGTGCAGCTGTTTTCTTGCCAGTTTCAATCTTATTAATGACATTGACAACATCGTTTGAAGGGATAGAGAAGCCCATACCTTCAAGAGTTGTAGTTCCATCTGATGTTGTGGATAACTTACTTGAGTTAATTCCAATGATTTGTCCTTTAATGTTGATTAAGGGGCCGCCTGAGTTACCAGGGTTGATAGCTGCATCTGTTTGGATGGCGTTGATGTTTGAGGTGATATTACTACTATTATCTTCGCTTGGGTTATATACAACAGAACGATTAACAGCTGAAACAATTCCTTCGGTCGCAGAGTTAGCAAACTGAACTCCGTTTGGAGAACCAATCGCGATTGCTGGCTCACCAACAGTTAGTTTCGAAGAATCTCCAAAGCTAGCCACCGTGCTGACGTTTTCAGAGCTGATTTTTATAACAGCAAGATCTTTTGTAGGTTCAGTTCCGACAAGAGTAGCATCAACAGTTTGTCCACTAGAAAGTCTGACTTTAAGCTGCGTTGCCCCGTTTACAACATGGTAGTTTGTGACAAGGTAGGCAGTATTTCCAGATTTTTTATAAATGACACCTGATCCTTCGCTTGTGAGCTGAGGGGTTGAGGAGTCGCTGTTGCTGCTATTACTTCCGCCAAAGAATTGACTATAAACACTATTTGAACTTGAACTTTGGGGCTGGTAATTTAAAACAGACACAACGGCGTTTTGAACTTTTGCAATTGCACTTGTCGAATCTGTTGTTACCTGAGTAGCTGTAGTTGTTACTCTGGTTGTTGAACTTGTTGAGTTGCTGCTTAGGCCACCTTCAAGTTGTTGATAAGCGACGCCACCAGAAAGTGCAATTGCACCACCCGCAACACCTGATAGCAAATATTTAATCCAAGGCCCTTTTGCCATAATTTCTCCAATCGTTTCTAATTTTAATATATACACATTTTAAGGAGGACAACTTAATAATAGCTTAAATAGCTAGTAATGACAAGCTTTAAACTCTCCACTTATTTGTGGAAAAATATAAGAGAAATGTGGAAAAGTAAATAGTTTTTCACAGATATGTGTGTAAATATCAAAAAATGTGGAAGAATCACGTTTTCATTTTTCTTTCAAAGGCTGTTTAATTTTTAAGTTGAGAAAAACAAGAGTGGAAAATTTTAAATCGCCAATATGTTAAAATGAAAAAATGAAATGTAAAATTATTGCGGTCGGAAAATTGAAGGAAGCCTATCTGCGCGCAGGTATAGAAGAATACACAAAGCGCATGAAAGCCTTTGGTGGACTTCAAATTATTGAATTATCAGATGAGCGAATTCCTGAAAGTCCATCTGAAAAAGAAATACTTGCAATAAAGGCACGTGAGGGAGAAAAAATTCTAGCTGTGATTAAGCCAGATGAAAAAGTAGTCGCCTTGACCTTAGATGGCAAAGCACTTACGAGTGAGGAGTTGTCCGCTCAGATGGTCGATTGGACGACTTATGGCACGAGTATAATCACGTTTTTGATTGGTGGCTCTCTAGGTTTATCTACAGAAGTACAAGCGCGAGCAGATTTAAAATTGAACTTTGGCCAGATGACACTGCCACATCAGTTGATGCGCCTGGTGTTGACTGAGCAAATATATAGAGCCAATATGATTGATAGAGGTAGCACCTATCACAAGTAAAGTGAGGTTATTTATGGAAATTGAGAAACTAAAAGAAATATTTATCGCGCATGAAGATGCAGAACAGGCACATAAGATGTCAGAATATCTGCTTGGAAAGTTTCCACATTTTGGTATACAGACACCACTGCGCCGCGAATTGACTAAAGACTTTTTTAAAGAGGAAGTAGCAAAGAAAAGAATTGATTGGGAGCTTGTGGAGAAGTTGTGGGACCTACCAGAACGGGAGTTTCATCATGTAGCATCGGATCTGCTTATCAAGATGAAAAAATATCTGACAGTTAATGACTTAGTAAAAATAAAATTACTAGCTGAGCGAAATACATGGTGGGATTCTGTTGATGCCTTGACCGCAAGCTTCAGGCATTTAACGCCAGATAACTCTGCGGTTAAGAAAGTTATGTTGAGCTGGTCAACTGACAAAAATTTTTGGATTCGTCGTATGGCGATTACGTCGCAGAATCTCGCAAAGGATAAAACTGACCGGGAATTGCTAGCCCAAATCATTGAGAACAACTTTGGTTCAGATGAGTTTTTCATTAACAAAGCGATTGGTTGGGTCTTGCGAGATTATTCAAAAACAAACGCTGACTGGGTGAGAGAATTCATTTTTGAACATGAAAATATCATGGATAGCCTATCCAGACGTGAAGCATCAAAGTATTTGTGATAAAATTAACCAATGGTAATCGAAAATTATAAACCTGATTTTTATTTAGAAGCTATTTATCATCTAGATGCAACAACACTTGATAATATGGGAATAAAGCTAGTCTTGGCGGATCTCGATAATACATTGACGGCTTGGAATAATCCAGATGGAACACCTGAAATGCGGGCTTGGCTTGAAGAGATGAAACGTGACGGTATTGAAGTTTGCGTCGTTTCAAATAATCATAAAAAGCGCGTGGCACATGCAGTTGCACCATTTGGCATTGATTATGTCTATGACTCGATGAAGCCTTTTACCAAGGGAATCAACGAAGCGATGCACCGATTTGCGGGGACGAAAGAGAACACAATCATGGTCGGAGATCAGCGTATGACGGATATCCGTGCAGCGCACCGTGCGGGTATTCGGAGCGTTTTGGTTAAGCCTCTTACAGAGTCGGATCATTGGCAGACACAGTTTAACCGTTGGCGTGAGCGTCGTGTCACAAGAAAAATCGAAGCCAAATATGGCCAGTCAATCTACCAACCAAAAATCAATTAATGCCTGTAAAAGGTACATCACAGCGTTAGGCTCATTTCCTGTATAGCAATACTTTCTGCATTTGTCTACCTTGTACTGCAGCTTTATTGTAGGGAGTCAAAAAAAGCCGCTCGTTTGAGCGGTTTTTTAGAAGCTTAGCCTTTATTTGAATTTGAAGAGTTATTACTGTTCGAATTATTTTTTGAGCTTGCTCCGCCTTGGGTGTCTGGACGTTGGTTATTACTAGAACGTCCTTGAAATTGTCCATTTCCAGTGAATCCGTTGTTTTGATTGGAGTTACCTTTTTGTGCAAATTGTGGGTGACCATCATGTCCACCGCCTGTATTACCAGCAAAATACCCACCAGTAGCACCTGCGATAAGTGCAACAACGGCTGTAACTACGAAGGCCCATTTTGTTTTAAAGAAATGTCCAATAGCACCAAAGAATTTTTTCATACTTGCCTCTTATTTATTTTTTATTTTCTATAATGATTGATTATAGACTGTATTCGGCTTGCTTTTCCCGAATGATCCCGGGCAAATCCAGTGATTCCCCAGATTAGTAAAGCAAGCCCAAAACCAATGGCGAGGAATGTGGGCAACATATTAAGCCTCCTTTCTTAGCTTTTAGTTGATTTTAATCCTAGCTGCTTAAAACTGTCTGAAAAAATAAATAAATTTTTAGAAAAATGAGAAGGTGAGAAGCAAAGCTATAGCGGATATAAAAAATTAAAGAGATTTTTAAAATAATAAAACATTAAGAATATTTGAAAATTTAAAGATTCTGAAAATTTGAACAATAGACTTGCCTGTTTGAAATTATCTATGATATAATGGAAATCATGGATAAAAATGAAGAACTACGCTGTATTGGCTGTGGAGCGGTGATACAGACGGAGGCTCCGAAAGAGCTTGGCTATCTCCCTCAGGCTGCCTTGGATAAAAAGACTGAAGATAATGCAGTCTATTGCCAGAGGTGTTTTCGTTTGCGTAACTACAATGAGATTGCGCCAACTAGCCTAACAGATGAAGATTTTCAAAAGTTATTACTGAAAATCGGCCAGAAAAATGCACTTGTTGTCAATGTAGTTGATATTTTTGACTTAAATGGCTCGATGATTCCTGATTTGCAAAAATATGTTGGTAAGAACGACATATTGGTCGTCGCGAATAAACTTGATGTACTTCCTCATTCTTTAAATCCAGCTAAGCTAACAAAATGGGTTGAAAAACAGATGAAAGCAATTGGACTGAAGACAAAGGCTGTGCTTGTGATGTCGGCTAAACGCGAGTACGATATTTACGAACTCCTTGAACTCGTTGCAACCTATAAAAAGAACCGTGATGTTTACATTGTGGGCGTGACAAATGTTGGTAAGTCGACTTTGACAAATGCGATTATCAAGTACGAGACAGGCATGGCCGATCTCGTGACGACGAGCCGCTTCCCAGGGACGACACTTGATCAGATTGAGCTTCCTTTGAATGATGATACAGTGTTGATTGACACGCCAGGAATCATTCACAAGGGACAGATGGCGCATTATCTGAGCCCAGAAGATTTGAAGTTAGTTTCGCCAAAGAAAGAAATCAAGCCTAAAACATGGCAACTTAATCCTGACCAGACTTTGTTCTTAGGCGGTCTAGCTCGTTTTGACTTTGTTTCAGGAAGTAAGCAAGGCTTTACAACTTACTTTGATAACGAGCTCAGTATTCATCGGACAAAACTCGAAGGAGCAGATGAGTTTTATCAAAAGCATGCGGGTGAATTGTTGGTACCAAGTGTGTCTAAGGACTTAGTTCGGCATGAATTTAATATCAAAACGAAATCAGATATCGTTGTGGCAGGTTTAGGTTGGATATGTGTAGCTGAAAAATCAACAGTTGTGGCCTGGGCGCCAGCAGGTGTTGATGTGCTGGTCCGAAAAGCCTTGGTTTGATAAATAAGATATAAAATAAAAGCTTGAAAATTTTTTCAAGCTTTTTTGTATCGATGATGCTATACTATTGCTAAAATATCAGAAAATATAGGGAGATGTATTTATGGATAAGATAACAATTGCTTTGGCGCAACACGAGACATTTGAAACGAAGCGCTTGATTCTCAGGAAAATCAAAATAGAAGATGCGGCGGACATGTTTGAGTTCACAAGTGATCCAGAGGTAGCACGCTTTGTGACTTATGAGCCACATGAAAGCATTGAAATAACTCAGGCTGGTATTGTGAATTTCTTTATACCGAATCGTCTCTCTACTTGGGGAATCGTGTATAGGGCGACAAATAAGGTCATTGGAACAATTGACCTCCGTATAAAGGGTGATAAGGGGAACTTTGGATGGGCACTCCATCGAGCTTACTGGGGACAAGGCATTATGCCAGAGGCTGCAAAAGCCTTGCGAGACTTTGCCTTTGATGTTTTAAAGCTGAATGTGCTAGACTCAGAGCATTATGTGGAGAATCAAAAATCTGGGCGTGTCATGGAAAAAATCGGCATGCGTAAACTTGGTCAGCAATGGAATTTTGTGAAAAAGAAAAATAAGTCTGTTCTGCATGATTACTGGGCGATCACACGTGCGGAATATTTAGCTTTGAAGGAAAAATAAGATGGACAAAATTTATCCAGAAAAATTAAAAATTGGCGATGAAATTCGTGTGATTTCTCCAAGTGACTCAATCATACGTGTCGGTGGTTTTAAGGAAAATCTTATTGCCAAAGAAAGACTGGAAGCACTTGGCTACAAGGTTACTTTTGGCGAGCACATCATGGAAAATGATAGGTTTGGTTCATCAAGTATCACTTCTCGTGTGGCAGATTTTCATGCAGCATTTGCGGATAAAAATGTCAAAGTCATCCTGACGACAATCGGCGGAACGAATTCTAATGAGCTGCTGCCTTATATTGACTGGGAGCTCGTGAACCGGAATCCGAAAATTTTTGTCGGCTATTCAGACACAACCAGTTTACACAATGCAATTTTTGCAAAAACAGGTCTAGTCACTTACTACGGTCCAGCTTACTCCTCTTTCAAGATGGACGAATTGCAAAAATTTCAGACCGCAGGTTGGGTAAAGGCTCTGGTTGAGACGAGTTATGGGCTCCTCCCGAATGATGTTTACACAAGTGACCCTTGGTTCGATAAGACAAAAGCACGCCGTCCACTGAAGAATGAATGGAAGATTTACCATGCTGGGACTGCAGCGGGGATAATCATTGGCGGAAATCTGGGGACTTATTTCTTGCAGGCAGGGACAGAATTTTTAAGAAAAATTGAGCTGCCGATTGCTTTTATCGAAAATGCTGAAGAAGATGATGACCTCAATTTCAACCGTCAGCTGGTACAATTTTTGCAGATTAATCCAGATATTCAAGGACTTGTAATCGGGCGCTTCCCTCGCGAGACGGAGATGACAGAAGAGAAGCTGCATTTTATTTTGGATAAGCATCCTGTCTTGCAGCGTATTCCAGTGATTTATGATGTGGATTTCGGCCATACGCAGCCAATTTTCACGTTTCCATTGGGTGGAGAAGTCGAGATTTCGACAGCTCCACTTTCAATAAAGATATTGAGGGGGTAAAACCTCCTGTGTTATAATGTACTATCAGATAAGAAAAGAGAACGTATGAAGGCTATTGTACTTTATAAAATCGCAGCAGGTAAAACGCGTGAGGACTTGATGGAAGTCTATCCACGCCATCGTGCACGTGTAGATGAGTTTGTTGCGCAGAAAAAGATTATCAGCATGGGTGCATTTCCTGAGCCTACATCTGATGGTATCGGCTCTATGGGGATTTTTGTGGATAAGGCAAGCGCCGAGGAGTTTGTCGCTGAGGATCCATTCAGGCTTGAAGGCTGTGTCGGACACTATGACATCGCAGAGTTTCAAGACGTTATGGACTGATAACTACTAGATAAAAGCTGGGTTTTTCCAGCTTTTTGTCATTTTATATGCTACAATTCAACTAATGATAGAAATAGAAGAAAAGTCAGAGCGCGCCCTTTTGGTCGGTGTTGAAACTTTTGAAAATGCAGCAACTTTTGCAAGTACTTTTGAAGAATTAGCTTCACTTGCATTGACGGCAGGGGCAGAAGTCGTGGCTATGGCCACTCAAAAGTTAGCCCAGCCAAATGCGAGAACTTTTGTGGGTTCTGGTAAGCTTGAAGAGTTGATCATGACGGTGGATAGTCGTGAGATTGACACAGTTATTTTTAATGCACGCTTGTCGCCAAGGCAAAATGTGGCTCTAGAAGATGCGCTAGGTGTTAAAGTGATTGATCGCATGCAGTTGATTCTTGACATCTTTGCCATGCGGGCCCGTTCGCAAGAAGGGATGTTGCAGGTTGAGCAGGCACAACTGACCTACCTGAAACCTCGTTTGACTGGACGAGGTGTGGCTTTGTCTCGTCAAGCAGGTGGAATCGGCTCGAAAGGACCAGGTGAGTCAAAGCTGGAAATAGATCGCCGACATATTGAAGGTCGTATTGAAGATATTGAAAAGAAGCTGAAGAAAATTGAAAAATCTCGGGATTTAGCGCGTAAAAAACGTCTCAACTCAGGGATTTTCAAGATTGGACTGATTGGCTACACCAATGCTGGAAAGTCCTCAATTTTAAATGCGTTAGTTGATGCTAAGCAAAAACAGTATGAAAAAAATGAACTTTTTGCAACGCTTGATGCCACGACAAAGGTGATTCGTCTCAAAGATGAATTCAGCGTTTCATTGACAGATACGGTAGGATTTATTCAAGACTTACCAACAGAGTTGATTAAGGCATTCAAGTCAACCCTTGAAGAGTCAGCTAATGTTGACTTGCTTGTTCATGTCGTTGATGCGAGCAATCCACATCATGCCGCACATGAGCAGACAGTTTTACAACTTTTGCAAGAGCTTGAAATGGATAAAATTCCTCAGCTCGTCATTTATAATAAAATGGATAAGGCACCCGTGGATTTTGCCTATACGATAACCCCTGCAGTCGAGCTATCCATCAAGTCTGAGAATGGGCCGATGGTCTTTCGTCAGGCAATTCTGTCGGAGCTTGATCAACTTTTTGTGAAGTTTGAATGTGAGCTTCCTTATTCGCTGGCCTACAAATTACCAGAGCTTAAGCAGATTGCACTAGTGGATAATCTGGTGGAGGGAGAAACGGGCTACCAGATTTCTGGACGCATTGCGCCAAGTCTAGCTTGGAAGTTAAAAGAATATTAACGATAGTCAAAAAATTCAAGGCTCGTATCGTTGTTATGTACTTTTTAGAACAATTTTATTAAACTATAAGAGAAAATGTTTCAGATTTGGAGTATTTATGAAAAATATTTCTTCTAAGCTGAGGTTGAAAATATACCGATATGCTGTCGTCATCTCGCTGCTTGGTTTCCTGCTCTCTTTTCTCTTATTTTATCTAAAGGTAAAAGGCTTTCCATCAATTGTTTTCATGGTAATTTTTTCGATAATATTTTTTGCTACTGTTTCATTAGCAAATTATGAAATAAGAAAACAGATAAAGGAAGAACCTAATGCACTTTTAAATAAGATAAAAAGAACCAAGGGGCGAATTCCTTTTCTACTTACTCTCTGGGCGATTATGCTGGCTTGTATAAGTGCTGGTGTCTACTTTACTATTTCAGATTCTTTTAATGCTTTTATTTATCCACTTGCTTTTTTCTTCATGTTTTCTCTTGCGTGTGCAGTGATACTTTTTCGTTACCATATCTTTAGAGTAGAGACTGATGATGAAGAGATTACTTTTACTGGACGTGAGAAGATTCAAGATGTGAAACTAGCTAGATGGGTGAAGATTTTTGAGAACCTTGTTCTTATTTTGATACTAGCCTTTGTTTATATCCAGATTTGGACTCCAATTAATCATGCGGTGATTGATTGGGAGTTTTTTGGAATTCGGCCGTCGATTATCAACCTTTTGCTAGGTTTAATCTACCCTGCATTTCTAGTTTTTATCTGTTGGCGTTCTGCAAAGGAAACAGGATATTTAGCCAAACTAACGTGGCGTCTCGTCTTTCTTCAAGTTTCTCTGTTTATTTCGCTTGGAGCTGGTCTCTATATGGGCAGTCAAACAGGGATTTTACCTCTATCCTTTTCGCCTCAACAAATTTATATGTCTAATAATCAGACAACTGTCCCAGAAAAACTAACTTATGAGGATAAGACTTATTATCAGCTTCCATTTATTGAGTATGGTAGAAAATATCAGGTAACAGGGGGCGAGAATTTAGATCAGAAACTACTGCCAAGAGTTGGGATGACTTCCTTTAGCTCTGCTTCATTGCCTGGGGGAAAGATACGTAAAGGTGTTTGGTTTGCAAAAACTGATGATTCTTCTCTCTACAATGGTTATTCTTGGCTTTATTCAGCTAAGAAAGTAAAAAGCCTATCAGACGCAATCATCTACGAAGGTGCTTCCCAAGTAGTACGTATCAAGTCTAATGTGGATACGACGACAACAACAACCTTTGGCACGGAGACATCACGTGAGATGCTCAATCAGATCATTGAAATCTCAATCATGGTGAAAAGTCATAAATTCCCTAAAGACTACAACAATGATGTCGCGTTTCATCTTGAAACAGCTGGGGGGAAATATGACATTTTGCTTTATCTTCACCATATCGCCAAGAACGAATATGCCCTGACCTACGACACGCCAAGTGGTGAGCGCTATGGCTGGGGAATCTCCTCGGACTTCGCGGATTTACTCAATGTTGAAGTTCCTGTAAAAAAATAAAAAGCTATTCTTGAACTGGAGACAGTTCAAGAATAGCTTTTTATTTTTTTGTCTGTCTATCGATATTGACACCGAGGACAGTAAGATGTCCGTTTGAGATGAGTTTGAGAATCAAATGCGCATAGTCATGCGCGTTCATGGTTCGACTGTTTTCAGAAATCCACCATTTTAGAGTGCCAACAAGGATTGAGGTAATATAGGCAATGACGAAATCAGTAGAGACAGTAACGTCTTTTTCTCGAACTTCTAGTTTATTAAAAAGCTCGCTATAACGTGCAGAGATGATAGCATAGAAGCGATGAGTAAAGTTATCATCTTGAGACTTATCAATGATAACCTGAGCGACTTCTGGATTTTCTCGAATAAAATCATAGAAGCGTGTCAAGGTTTGCTCGATTTCGAGCACATAAATGTTTGAGCCCTCAACCATAGAACCATCATCAAGAACTTTGGTAAAATCTTCCAGAAATTCATCAATCAAACTATCATATAGAGCTTGCTTGTCAGAATAATGTGCATAAAAAGTTGCCCGATTAATCATGGCGTCAGTGGCAATTTCTTGAATCGAAATCTTTTCAAATTTCTTTTTGCGCAATAGGCCGATAAAAGCCTGTATAATCAATTTTTTGGTGCGCTTTACACGCAAATCATCTTCTTTTTTGGGCATGGTAACAACTCCAATTTTTATAAGCTTGTTGCCTAAGCAACAGCTTTGCGTTATTCGTTGTCTATATTATAAAACTTAATAGAGATGAAGATACAAAAAAAGAATGTCAAAGATACTTTCCATAAACAACAATAAAATTCAAAACGTTGTATAACCAATAATGATCGCGTTTTTGCTGGTTGTATAAGTCGAAGTCAAGTGTTAAAATAACAGCATATTAGATAAGCAACACGATGTTATTTTAAGCTCAATTCGATGGTGAGAATGGAGAAGATTTCATGACAAGATGTAAAGCAGGTATAGATGTAGGATCAACCACGGTCAAGTTGGTTGTCTTTGATGAAAATTATGAGTTGATTTTTAGTCGTTATGAACGTCATTTTTCTGATGTCAAACAAGCGACGACTAAAGTTTTGGAAGACTTAAAAGCAGAGCAGGGAAATCTTGACTTGCAATTAGCCATTACAGGCTCAGGTGGCATGGGGCTAGCAGAGGTCATTGAGATTCCCTTTATTCAGGAAGTCATTGCTTCGTCTATTACGATTGAAAAGTTCATTCCCGAAACAGATGTCATGATTGAGCTCGGCGGAGAAGATGCTAAGATGACTTTCTTTGATGCGGGGACACAAGAGCTTCGCATGAATGGAACTTGTGCAGGTGGAACTGGTGCCTTTATTGATCAGATGGCAGCTCTTTTAAAGGTGGACGCCAATGGTGTCAATGAGCTAGCCAAGAACTATGAGAAGATTTATCCGATCGCCTCACGTTGTGGTGTCTTTGCCAAAACAGATGTCCAGCCACTTCTTAATGAAGGCGTACGTCGTGAAGACATTGCGGCCTCAATCTATCAGGCGGTGGTGAATCAGACAATTGCTGGATTGGCTTCAGGTCGCAAAATCAAGGGAAAAGTCGCTTTTCTTGGTGGCCCTTTGTACTTCATGTCAGAGCTTCGCAAGCGCTTTGTCGAGACTCTGAATCTGGCTGAAGAAGATGTTATCTTTCCAGAGAATCCTCAGCTTTTTGTTGCGATGGGAGCGGCCTTATCAGAAGAGACAGAAGTTAGAACAGTTGAGGATTTAATTCACAGTCTTGAAAATGATGATTCTGACAGCCTGATTCCTAAAGATACAATGGAGTGTCTTTTCAAGTCAGAAGATGAACTTCAAGCTTTTCGCACGCGCCATGCAGCAGCTCAGGCGAGCTACAAGCTATTGGCCGAGCATCATGGACCAGCCTATCTGGGGATTGATGCCGGCTCGACCACAACAAAGCTAGTTTTGATTGATGACGATGGAAATATTCTCTATGACCATTATGGCAGTAATAATGGTGAACCGCTCGAATCAGTCGTTCAGGTTCTGCTTGATATTTATAGAAAATTACCAAAAGATGTTTACATTGCAAAATCAGCTGTGACAGGCTACGGTGAGCATTTAATCAAGGCTGGTTTAAAGGTTGATTATGGTGAAGTTGAGACGATGGCACATTATAAGGCGGCGGATTATTTTAATCCAGGTGTAGACTTTATCCTCGATATCGGTGGGCAGGATATGAAAGCCATGCGGATTCGTGACGGTGCACTGTCTTCGATTCAGTTAAATGAAGCCTGCTCATCAGGTTGTGGCTCATTTATCGAGACTTTTGCCAAATCATTGAAATATGATGTCAGAGACTTTGCCCAAATCGCTCTATTGGCAGAACACCCAGTAAACCTTGGCTCGCGTTGTACAGTGTTTATGAACTCAAAGGTAAAGCAAGTTCAAAAAGAAGGCGCAACAGTTGGCGATATTTCAGCCGGCCTGTCTTATTCAGTTATCAAAAATGCGCTCTATAAGGTCATAAAGGTAAAGCGTCCAGAAGAATTAGGCGAGAAAATCGTTGTCCAAGGCGGTACCTTTTATAATGAAGCTGTTCTGCGCGCCTTTGAAGTTATCTCAGGCCGTGAAGTCGTCCGCCCAAGTATCGCGGGTCTCATGGGCGCCTATGGTTGTGCCTTGATTTCTTTGAATAATGCTGTAAAAGACGAAGTATCAGATATTTTAAAGGCTGAGCAACTCCTAAAATTTCAGACTACGAAGGAATTCATGGTTTGCGGTCTATGTGAAAACAACTGTAAAATGACGCTGACAGTTTTTCCAGACGGATCAAAATTTGTTACAGGAAACCGCTGTGAACGGGGGCAGGAAAAGGCAACTCAGGTGAAGTTAGCCAAGCGAGACAAGAAAGTCGACTTGGTTGATTACAAGTACAAAAAGCTTTTCCGTTATCATTCACTCTCTAAAAAGAAGATGAATCCAGAACGCGGTGAGATTGGGATTCCACGCGTCTTGAATATGTATGAAAACTATCCCCTTTGGCATACAATGCTGTCAGATCTTGGTTTTAGAGTCGTGCTAAGTCCGCGTTCGGATAAAGAATTATTTGAAGGCGGCATTGAGACGATTCCGTCAGATACGGTATGCTATCCTGCAAAAATGGCGCATGGTCATATTATGGCTTTGATTCGCCAAGAAATCCCGGCGATTTTCTATCCGTCAGTTCTCTATGAGCAAGAAGAACAAAGTGAGGCACAGAATCATTACAATTGCCCGATTGTTCAGTCTTATCCAGAGGTTATCCGCAACAATATTGATGAGATTCGTGACGGCCAAGTCGAGTATTTGCACCCTTTTATCAATTTAGCTAATCCTGAAATTGTGGCAAAAAATGTTCACAAATCCTTGCTTGATGCAGGCTTTGCAGATATTAGTCTTGAAGACGTGCAAAAGGCTGTTGCACATGGCTTTGAGGAAATGGAAGCCTTTAAAGAAGACCTGAGAAATAAGGCCGAAGAGCTTTTGATGCAAGTTAATCTTAATAATGAAAAAGCGATAGTGTTAGCTGGACGTCCCTATCATCTGGATCCAGAGATAAATCATGGCATTGCGGATATTATTGTACAAGAGGGCTTCCATGTCTTAACCGAGGACTCGATCAGCCAGCTTGAAGATGTCAAAGGTCTGCGTATCGTCAATCAATGGGTCTATCATTCACGTCTATATGCTGCTGCACAAGTCGTCTGCAAGAATAAAAATCTTGAACTTGTTCAGCTCAATAGCTTTGGTTGTGGCCTTGACGCTGTGACGACAGACCAAGTCGAAGAAATCATGCGCAGGCATAACAAGCTCTATACTGTTTTGAAAATTGATGAAGGTTCAAATATGGGAGCGGTACGTATCCGTCTGCGTTCGCTAAAGGCAGCTGTAGCTGAGCGTACAAAGCATGGGATTGTTGCTGTTCCAGAAAAAGATTTTAAAGAAATAGTAGAGACGACACCGACCTTTACAAAAGAAATGCGCAAGAAGCATACGCTTTTGATGCCGATGCTGTCGCCGATTCATCAGGGGAATCTAGTAGAGATGGCTTTTCAAGAGTCTGGTTATAATGTCATTGTTTTACCTGAAAGTCAAAATTCAGTGAATCAAGGCCTACAATTTGTCAATAATGATTCCTGCTATCCTGCGATTATTACCATCGGCCAGTTAATCGAGGCACTCCAATCAGGTGAATATGATCTTGATAATACTTCAGTCATGATGACACAGACGGGTGGCGGTTGTCGTGCGACAAACTATATTCCATTGCTTCGCAAAGCGCTAATAGATGCGGGCTTCGCTCAAATCCCCGTTATCTCACTCTCATTGGGTAATAAAGGCACGGAAAAGACCGAGGGTTTCAAATGGACAGCAGCAATGTTGACCCGTTTCTTGATTGCAATTCTCTACGGTGATCTTTTTGAGCGCGTGGTCTATCGAACACGTCCTTATGAACTTGAAAAAGGTGCTGTAAATGAACTTCATGAAAAATGGTTGAAACTTGTGACGCATAATATCAAGTCAGCGTCAATTTTTGAGTTTAATAAAAATATGAAACACATCATTCGAGAATTTGATGCAATTCCACTTGATGAGACATTGAAAAAGCCGCGTGTTGGTGTGGTTGGTGAAATCCTTGTCAAGTATAGCAAGACAGCCAATAATGACATTGTCAGCATTCTTGAAGAAGAAGGGGCTGAAGCCGTGGTGCTTGACTTGATTGGCTTTATGAACTACAGCCTTTACAATCAAATTTGGAAGACAGATGAGATTGGTTTCGCGAAAAAGAATAAGCTGATTGCAAAGACAATGCTTGGCATTATCAATATGCTGGAGAAGCCAATGGATAAGGCACTTCGTGCTTCAAGACGATTTGACGGTATCGCGTCCATTTACGAGATTGCGGCGAATACGGAGGAAATTATCTCAGTTGGCAATCAGACTGGAGAAGGCTGGTTCCTGACAGGTGAAATGATTGAACTTTTACAAAAAGGTGTTATGAATGTTGTCTGTCTCCAACCATTCGGTTGTTTGCCAAATCATATTGTCGGAAAAGGAATGTTGAAAGAACTTCGTCGTCAATATCCTGGAGCTAATCTTGCCCCGATTGACTACGACCCAGGTGTTTCGGCGGTAAATCAGCTGAACCGTATTCGGCTAATGTTGGCGACGGCAAAGAAGCGAGTTATCGAGGAGGCAGCCGGAGTTTCCAATCATTGAATATAAATAAAATCCTATCCAGTTAAGGATAGGGTTTTAGAATGGAGGCGAAGTCTCATCTATGGAAATTTTAATAAAAAATATGTTGATTTTCTGCATTAGTGAAGCGGAGAAAATTTAAAGAAAAAGCCTATACAAGTAGGTGATTCGGGAGACTTTGGATCCCGAATCAGTAATGGAAGCAAGCCCTTCCATCTGTCGCTTTAGCGATTAGATGGAATTGACAGCAGCGTAGTCACATAGTGACGAAACGGCTTCGCTTACTGCCTGCACGGCATTTTCTTTAAATTTTTGTAGCGAAACGGAGTTTGTAACAGTCTAAAATCTTATCCAATTTAAGGATAGGATTTTATTTATATTTTCAGGAAAAACTTTCAAAACATTTGTGATATAATTTACTTATCAAAAATTCCAAAAGGAGACATAAATAATGGCAAAAATGACTGTCAAAGATGTTGAATTAAAGGGCAAAAAAGTGCTCGTGCGCGTGGACTTCAATGTTCCAATCAAGGATGGTGTTATCACAAATGACAACCGTATCACGGCTGCGCTGCCAACGATTAATTACATTTTGGAGCAGGGCGGACGCGCGATTCTCTTTTCACATCTTGGTCGTGTCAAAGAAGAAGCTGACAAGGCTGGTAAATCACTTGCACCCGTTGCGAAAGCGCTTGGTGAGAAACTCGGTAAGGAAGTTGTCTTTCCAGGTACAACACGTGGTGCAGAGCTTGAAGCGGCAATTGCGGCGCTTAAAGATGGTGAAATTCTTCTCGTTGAAAATACACGTTTTGAAGATATTGACGGCAAAAAAGAGTCTAAAAATGACCCTGAACTTGGCAAATATTGGGCCTCACTTGGCGAAGGTATCTTTGTCAATGACGCATTTGGGACAGCTCACCGTGCGCATGCTTCAAACGTTGGGATTTCAGCAAACGTGAAGTATGCCGTAGCTGGCTTCTTGCTTGAAAACGAAATTGCTTATATCCAAGAAGCAGTTGAAGCTCCAGAACGTCCATTCATCGCAATTCTCGGTGGTTCAAAAGTGTCTGACAAGATTGGTGTTATCGAGAACTTGCTTACAAAGGCTGACAAAGTTATTATCGGTGGCGGTATGGCTTACACATTCTTGAAATCACAAGGCTACGAAATCGGCACGTCTCTTGTCGAGGATGACAAACTTGATCTCGCGAAAGAATTGCTTGCAAAAGCAAACGGCAAGCTTGTTTTGCCGCTTGATCACAAGGTGGCAAACGCATTTGCGGACTACACGGAAGTGAAGGAAACTGAGGGCGAGGATATTCCTGCTGGCTTCATGGGGCTTGACGTAGCTTCTAAGACAATCGCGGATTATAGCACACAACTTGAAGGTGCGAAGACGGTTGTTTGGAACGGCCCTGTTGGTGTCTTTGAAAATCCTGACTTCCAAGCGGGAACGATTGGCCTGATGGAAGCAATCGTAAAACAGCCTGGCGTGAAGTCGATTATCGGCGGCGGCGATTCAGCGGCGGCGGCGATTAATCTTGGCTACGC
>JAIRUS010000165.1 GCA_031254295.1 Streptococcaceae bacterium
CTATGGAAAGCTCCCTTTCCATCATAAACAAAGATAGGAAATTGGAAAAACTCAATAAATTCATAAAGATTTTCCTTGGTTTCTTGGTTGGATAATATTCTTAATTGAATATTATCTCCTAAATGGTTAAGTGCTGTCGTTATTGGGTCATCATTCTTTGTAATCAAATAAGATTGCGTCAAAGGAGAACGTTCAATATTTCTAATTTTTGCAACAGTATTCTTCGTATATTGCGCCTGATTTAATGCCCGACGTACTACACCATATAATGAGAACATCCAAAGTATCATACTCAACATGATTATTGAAATATTAGTAAAGCTGACGGAACTTCTTGTATCTGTAACGGCTAGATAAGAAGTCGTCTTACCATTCTCAATAATTGGAATTGTTATCGTGATATTATCTGCCGATAATTCACTCGCATAAGCTGAACCTTTAGCTATTATTCCTGTTGCCTCAGTATTGGCATTAGCGGATAGCTTTTTGGCAGAAGAATCAAGAGTCAAATTTGGATTCGCTACCATCTCTCTAGCCATTTGCTGAGCACGTCCTAGAACACGATTCATATCAATTTGGACTGCATTACGATCAACCATCACGATTACAAAAATAGATAAAATTGCATAAAATAAACTGATAGTCAAAAGAGATTTCCAAGTAAGCTTTAGAAACTTTTTCATTTAATTTATTTTACCAAAAGAAGATGTTCTTGTATATGCACTATTTACAGCATTTAGAAACATTACTACAAAAGTGTCTAATTCTCGTTAGCTTTACTATTCTGCTATAATAAGCTATTATGACTTTCGATGGACTATTTTTACACCACATGACTAAGGAACTTGAGGAAAAGTTGCTTGGGGGGCGCATTCAAAAGCTCTCTCAGCCTTTTGATCTTGAACTCCTCGTAACGATCCGAGCAAATGGTAAATCCCAGAAACTTCTTCTTTCTGCACATCCCCAATTTGGTCGGGTTCAACTGACAAATACTGATTTTATTAATCCTCAAAATGCCAGTACACTTGTAATGATATTTCGCAAATATTTACTTGGCGCTATGATTGAAAAAATTGAGCAAATTGAAAATGATCGTCAGCTCTGGTTTCATATCTCAACTAAAGACGAAATTGGCGATGACATGAAAATTGCCTTAGTAGTTGAAATCATGGGGAAACATTCAAATATTATATTATTAGACAAAACTTCAGGTAAAATTCTTGAAGCCATCAAACACGTTGGCTTTTCACAGAACCAATATCGGACACTTCTCCCTAGCTCTACCTACATAGCTCCACCAGCCTCTGACTCTACAAATCCCTTTGTCGCCTCTGATGAGCAAATATTTGAAATTTTACAGACTGGCGGAAAATTCCAAGGTTTTGCCAAAGATACAGCAGAGGTCCTATCAAAGCTCACTGTTTCAGACTTTCGCGCTAAAATTGAGAACTGTATCCCGTCACTTTATCCGAATAATAAATTCTCAAGTATCGAACTATCAAATGACTATAAAAAGTTTGAAAGTCTCTCTGATTTACTTGATGTCTATTATCTCAACAAAGCTGAGCGTGATCGCGTGAAACAAGTGGCTAGCGAAGTCATCCGTCGCGTTGATAACGAATTAAAAAAAGCCAAACAGAAACTAAAAAAACAGGAAAAAGAACTCCAGGCCACAGAAAATGCTGAAGACTTCCGCCAAAAAGGCGAACTCCTTACAACTTTCCTGCATGAAGTTCCTAATAATAAGTCCAGTGTTGTACTTGACAATTATTACACAAATAGTCCGCTTGAAATTGCCCTTGATCCCGCCTACACGCCTAGTCAAAACGCTCAGCGCTATTTTCACCGTTATCAAAAATTAAAACAGGCCGTCAAATATCTAACAGGTGAAATTGAGAAAACCAAACAATCAATTCTCTATCTCGAATCCGTTGATTCTGAACTTACAAACGCAGATATTGCAGAAATCTCAGATATCAGGGAAGAATTAATCGAAACTGGCTATATCAAGCAAAGGCATCGCAATAAAAAGCATAAACCACTTCCTCCTGAGAAATATCAAGGACCTGATGGTTCAGTTATACTAGTAGGTAAAAATAATCTCCAAAACGAGCAGGTCAGCTTCAAGTTAAGCAAAAAAGGTGACCTTTGGTTCCACGTGAAAGATCAGCCCTCCGCTCATGTCCTGCTGACAAATAATCCTAATCCGAGTGACGATGATATAAGCTTTGCTGGCGAACTTGCTGCTTATTTTAGTAAACAAAGAGACTCAAATCTTGTTCAGGTTGATATACTTGAAGCCAAAAAACTTCATAAACCAACGAGTACTCCACCTGGCTTTGTAACCTACAATCGAGAAAAAACTATTCGTGTCACACCAGATGCAGAACAAATAAGACTGAGAAAAATCAAATAATAAAATCTACAGGAGGAAATATGTGGTTAATCTATGCCATTCTTTCGGCGGTCTTTGCTGGCTTGACTGCTATTTTAGTTAAAATCGGACTAACTGGTATCTCAAGCAATTTAGCAACCGCCATTCGAACAATTGTCGTACTACTTGCTTCTTGGTCAATTGTTTTCATGACTGAGAAAGTTAATTTTTCACAACTAAGCAAGAAAAATTTGATTTTTCTAGTATTATCAGGCTTGGCTACCGCGGCCTCTTGGCTAACCTATAACCGCGCCTTACAACTTGGACCTGCTTCTAAAGTTATACCTATAGATAATGCTTCGATTGTCATTGGTATGCTTCTGGCTTTTATTGTCCTGCGAGAGAAAATTACAGCTCCGACATTAATTGGTGGCGCTTTTATTACAATTGGTGTTCTTGTAATTGCCTTTAATAAATGAGAATATGCTATAATAATGAACGAATGAAAAGTTGTAAATTCATAGTTAGTGATGCTTACATGAATTTTTCATGCTTTTTCATATACGAAAGGAAAAGAAAATGTCAACAAATAACGCACGTAAAAAAGTCATCCTCGTCGGTGACGGAGCAGTCGGATCGTCTTATGCTTTTGCTCTTGTAAATCAAGGAATTGCTCAAGAGCTTGGAATTATTGAAATTCCTGCACTTCAAGCAAAAGCTCAGGGTGATGCTGAAGATTTGAGCCATGCCCTAGCCTTCACATCACCAAAGAAAATCTATGCTGCTTCTTACGCAGATTGTGCAGATGCTGATGTTGTCGTAATAACTGCAGGATTGCCACAAAAGCCAGGTGAAACACGTCTTGACCTCGTCGGCAAAAACCTTCGGATCAATAAAGATATCGTAACACAAGTTGTAGCTTCTGGTTTTAAAGGTGTTTTCCTTGTTGCTGCCAACCCAGTAGATATTCTTACATACAGTACTTGGAAGTTCTCTGGCTTCCCTAAAGAGCGCGTTATCGGTTCGGGTACCTCTCTTGACTCTGCTCGTTTCCGTCAAGCTTTGGCTGAAAAAATCGGGATTGATGCCCGTTCAGTCCACGCTTATATCATGGGTGAGCACGGTGATTCAGAGTTTGCTGTTTGGTCACACGCCAACGTTGCTGGTGTCAAACTTGAGAGTTGGTTGCAAGACAATCATGATGTTGATGCTCAAGGTTTAGTTGACCTCTTCCTTTCAGTTCGTGACGCAGCCTATTCAATTATTGAAAAAAAGGGTGCAACTTTTTATGGAATCGCAGTTGCCTTAGCACGTATTACTAAAGCCATTCTCGACGATGAAAATTCAGTTCTTCCATTGTCAGTCTTCCAAAAAGGGCAATACGAAAATGTTGAAGGTCTCTTTATTGGCCAACCAGCTATCGTTGGAGCAAATGGAATTGTTCGTCCAATCCATATCCCATTAAACGATGCTGAATTGCAACATATGCAGGCTTCAGCTAAACAGCTTCAAGATATCTTAGACGAGGCTTTCTCAGATCCAGAAATCGCAGCAGCTGTTAAAAATTAATTTTTAAATAAAAAATAAAAAGGTGATTCTAAATGAATCCCTTTTTATTTACCTGCAAATTACATTATCTCTGAGTTAAGGACCAAACATGGCCAGATAAGTCTGAAATGTTACAAACTCTCTCTTTTTCAACTGTTATAAAAATTGGACCCACAGGGGTACTTGGCCCTGAATAATTAGCTCCATTTTTCAAAGCAAGTCTAATTGTTGCCTCTAGATCAGCTACCCAGACTTGCAAACAAAGGCCAACCCCACCTCGTTCTTTAGGTGTAAAAGCAACTATTTCTGCCAGAGCAAACAAATTATTGCCAATCATAAAATGGTCTTCGTTAAGTCTCCGAGCTGCAAAAACTTCTTCATAAAATTTCAAATTTTTCTCTAAATCATTAACAAATAAATTTATTGAAAGATTTGCCATTCTGCGTTCATTTTCTAAATTCTTCATCGTCTTTGACCTCTTCTTTTTTATTTTCATCTGTAAAAACCAAAGGCGAAAATAGTGGATCAATAATAATTTTTTTAGATTTTTTAGTGAATCGCTTAATTAGTTCATTGTACAAACTTGTATCACGAATTTCTTTCGTCAAGTGATCTTGAGTTTTAGCAAATAAATGAATCAGATTTTTTATTTCGCGGTTTGTATTGATTTTAAAATTCTCAATATCTATTTCTTCAAGCAAAGCTGGCTCTATTCTCCCAGTAGCGCTTGTCAGAACCTGAATGTGCCGCGTCGCTTGCGTAATTTTACCTTGTACAACTGGAAATTCAACATTTGAAACCACGATGGGATTTGTCTCAATTGTGACCTGCAAAAGGCTTGACTGCTTGGCTGCCTGATCTTTCAACGAATAAACAAAACTTGAGCGAGCAGGGTCAATACTTTTTCCTTGACGAATATCTTCTTGAATTTTAAAAAGTTCTTCCAGATATTGTATCTGAGTATTGACATAATTACGAGAAGTATTAATCAATCCTGTGGCATAATCACGAATAGTATTCCTCTGTGAACGGAGTGAGTCAATTTTTCGTTGATCGCTTTGATATTTGATATTGAGCAATAAACTCAGGCTTGACAAAATGAACATGAGCATTGGAACAATAACAAGAAAGGTAGAAAGTGTCATTTTTATTTAGCCCCCAGACTAATTTATTTTAGTGAATGAAGGTTAATTAAATCTTAATTTGCTGAACTAAAATATCTTAAGAACTTATTACTTGACCTTCACAAGCATTTCCGAGAGATCATTAAGTGCTCGCTCCCCTACCTTCGTGTAGCGTTCTTTCTTATCCCGAATGCGTTCTGGCCACTCTGTCATCAGACCAAAAGTCACATTCATAGGTTGAAAATGTTTTGATTCAGCATGCGTGATATAGTAAGGCAAAGCACCAATTGCAGTTGTTTGAGGGAAGATAACTTCTTCTTCATCGTTAAACAATTTAGCGGCATTAATTCCCGCTACAAGTCCCGAAGCTGCAGATTCTATGTAACCCTCAACTCCTGTCATTTGCCCCGCAAAAAAGACATTTTCCTGTTTACGTGAGCGAAAAGTTTGAGTCAATAGATTTGGTGAATCCATGTATGAATTACGGTGCATAACGCCATAACGAACAAATTCTGCATCTTCTAGCCCTGGAATCATCTGGAAGACACGCTTTTGCTCTCCCCATTTTAAGTGAGTTTGGAAACCGACCATATTGTACATAGAGGCTGCCGCATTATCTTGACGTAGTTGAACTACTGCATAAGGCGTTTTAAAATCACCATCACGTGGTCCTATATAATCTTCTGGATACTCCAGTCCAACTGGCTTCATCGGGCCGTAAAGCATTGTTTTATAGCCACGTTTGGCCATTTCTTCGATTGGCATACAGCCTTCAAAGACTTTCATATCTTCAAAACTATTCAAAGGTGCTTCTTCTGCTTGAATCAGAGCTTCTTGAAAGGCTTGAAATTCCTCTTTGGTCATCGGACAGTTAATATAATCACCCTCTTCTCCTTCTTTCAGTCCCTTATCGTAGCGAGATTTACGATAAACCTTCGTCAGATCAATTGATTCTGCCGAAATAATCGGAGCCGCCGCATCATAGAAATAAAAGCCATCACCACCATTTAGTTCATGAATTTTTTCAGCTAAGGCATCTGAGGTCAACGGACCTGTTGCGATAACCGTAATCGCATCAGTTGGGATTTCAGTAATTTCTTCACGGATGACTGTAATCAAAGGATTGCCAGATATTTCATCTGTCACCGTATTTGAAAAGACTTCACGATCAACTGCCATGGCACCACCGGCAGGGACACTTGTTGCATCACCCGCTTTGATAATCAATGAATCTAAACGGCGCATCTCTTCTTTTAGAAGTCCTACTGCATTAGTCAGAGCTGCTCCTCGAAATGAATTTGAACAGACAAGCTCAGCAAAAGCATCTGTCTTATGTTGAGGTGTAGATTTTCCAGCTTCACGATTTCTCAATTCGTAAAGATGGACTGGAATTCCACGTTTGGCAATTTGATAAGCGGCCTCAGAACCTGCAAGCCCTGCACCGATGACATTGATATAGGATTTATTCATAGAGAATATTATAACATAGGCCAGCCAACAAATTTTACCAAAAGTTCTTGATTAAATGTCAAAACTCTCCGAGCTCTCTGTGTTATAATAAATATATGACAGAAGATTTTGATAAAAAGTTAGAAGCACTTCGCAAGCGTTTCATAGAAAATTTTCCGCAAAATGATTTGGATAAAGAGTCTGAGATTGCGGCTTTTTTGGCACTTCCTTTGGAAGAAAAATTAAAAAAAGTCGCAACAAAGCTTGAAATTCTTGATGAAAAAGAAAGCTTACTGAAAGAAAAGCTATCCATCACAGCTTCAGAAGCCGAAAAATCTGAAATAGCTGAACATCTAAAGGCAATTGCAGCTAAACAAGATCTTCTCAAAACAAAGTTAGAATTACTAAAAAGCTCTGGCACTGATACCGTCAAAAAAGAGAAACTGAAACGTCAACTTACTCAGCTGGAAATCAAGCGCTGCAAAAGTAGGTTAGAGAAAAAAGATTGCCACAAAATTGATGCAAAAATTGCTCATAAGAAAGAAATTTTTAAAAAAGTTTTTGGTTAAAGCTTAAAGCGAGTTATAAATAGATTGTCCTAACTGCTAGAATGCAATTCTCATGATTTTCTCGGCTTTCACTAAGAATGAATAGTGAACAATGTAACAGCAAATCAAATGACTGACAGAAATGAGGACTTAATGCTAAATAGTGTAGTTTACGCCATCATCTTTTTACTCGCTCTTGTTATTTCAAATATTTTTAATAAAGTCTTCCCAAAGATTCCACTACCACTTGTTCAAGTTCTGATGGGTCTATCTTTGGGATTTTTTGGCGCTTCCAAAATCATTCATGTTGAGCCCGAGGTTTTTCTGGCCTTTATTATCGCCCCTCTGCTTTTCCGAGAAGCTGAGGAGGCTGATGCCTTATCTATTTTCAAGTTTACGCGCTTAATTTTAGTTCTTATCTTCCCTCTTGTCTTTATCACCGCATTAGGAATTGGCTATATTACGCATAATCTCTATACTGAAATCCCCTTAGCTGCGGCTTTTGCTCTAGGAGGAGCTTTAGCTCCAACTGATGCAATTGCTGTTTCTAGCCTTTCCGAACGTTTTATTATCCCAAAATCTCTTAAAAGTATTTTAAAAGGCGAAGGAATGTTGAATGATGCCTCTGGTATCATTGCCTTTCAAATTTCTTTAACCGCTTTAATCACTGGCTATTTCTCAATTGTTAAAGCCTCCGAAAATCTTATCCTTTCGGCTCTTGGAGGAATTCTCGTCGGTATTGGGCTCATTTTATTAAAAAGCCTCCTCTTGAATATTCTTGAGGATGTGGCGATACAGGATATTCCAGGCTATCTCATGATTGAATTTCTACTTCCTCTGGCAGCTTTTTTAGTCGCTGATGTTCTTCACGTTTCTGGAATCATTGCGGTTGTCGTAACAGGCATCTTGTCTGCAAATGGGGTCAAACGCGCCAGCTTATTTGATGCGCAAATTGCTCAGGTCAAAAATACAGTCTGGTCGACACTTAGTTTTATTTTAAACGCTGTCGTCTTCTTATTTTTAGGGATAGAACTTTATCAATTGGTCCTGCCACTTATTCAATCTCCTATTTACTCAACAACTTGGCTGATTTTTATGTCACTTTCACTCACTGTCGTCTTATTTGTAATTCGTTTCTTGATTATTTCAGCCAGCTTCTTTTTCCGAAAAATAAGGCGTCATCACAGTTTCAAAAAATCCTTCAATGATATTTTGATTCTCACATTTTCAGGATCAAAAGGAACTGTTTCTATCGCAGCCATCTTACTAATCCCAGTCAACGCGACTAAAACCTATTCACTCCTCGTTTTTCTTTGTACAGCTGTCACGACGCTCAGCTTTCTAGTTGGTATACTTCTACTTCCATTTTTCACACGAAAAAAAGTTACGTCCCAAAACAACCTCCATCGAATTTCAATCCTTACAGATGTGGTGAGCGCGCTTGAACAGGATATGAAAAGCCTAAAATCTGATGACAAACGCGCCTATATCATGACGATTGACTCTTATCAAGAACGTATCAAAACTTTAATCATCGAACAAGAAAGTTTTTCTTCTGACTATAATGATCTTAAATTAATGGTTATGCAGATAGAAAATGACGGATTAGAATTAGCTCTACGCGAAGGAAACATCTCTGATTCTGCTTATCGTGTTTATCAACGTTATTTACGCTCATTAGAACAATCCATTGTCCATCATTTAGTATCTTCACTGCAATTCCTCGGGCTCCTTTTTGGACGAATGATTGATAGTCTGGTATACCAGATACTTCATATAGATTTATCTTTGCGTTTTAAAAAGAAAAAATCATCGCTTGCTGAAAATTCTGAGCACGATATTGTAGAGCTATATTTTTCAAATACAGCGCATATTTTACAAGCTTTGGAGAATCTACAAGATATTTACGATGACCAACTTATTAACTTCTTGAAGCTTGACCGCTTGAGAAGTGCTAAAGTTGTTCAGCTAATTGGTCTCAGACCGATTGAGGCTTCATCAAATCTCATTGAGCTGATGCGCGGTTACTACTTAGAACGTAAATTTATCTTTGAGTATGAAAGTCGCGGTGAGTTGTCTGCCGAGGAAGCCATGTATCTCAGAAAAAATGTCAACACAATGGAAGACTTCTCTATCCGAACTTCTAATGACTCAAATTTCTTATTATCCTTACTCAAAAAAAGCAAACAAAAATAAGCCTGTATTGGCTTATTTTTGTTTTTCTTCTTGATAGTCGCATTCTGAATCTGAGCAGACGACTTGTTTTCCACCACCGCGAACTTTTTTCTCAACAAGGAAATGACCTGACTTTGGGCAATTGCGCCCAATAGGCTTATCCCAGCTTGTGAAATCGCAATCTGGATAACGCGCACATCCATAAAAGATACGCTGACGCTTTGTCTTACGCTCAATGACCTGCCCTTCATGACACTTAGGACATTCAACGCCTATTTCTTTGACAATAGCTTTGGTATTTCGACATTCTGGGAAGTTCGAACAAGCATAAAACTTTCCAAAGCGTCCCAATTTGATGACCATTGGATTACCACAGACATCACAATCAAAGCCTGCTGGCTCATCCTTGATGACAATTTTTTCCATCTCGACTTCGGCTTTGACAAGTTCTTTCTCAAAAGGCTTGTAGAATTGATCCACGACCTTTTGCCATTCTATGCCACCGTCTTCGACCTTGTCAAGATCATTTTCCATCTCAGCTGTAAACTCAGTATTGACAATATTAGGGAAGTATTCCACAACAAGACTATTTACAATTTCACCAAGTTCTGTTGGCTCAAAACGCTTCGTGACAAGGCGAACATAATAACGCTTTTGAATCGTCTCAAGTGTCGGAGCATAGGTTGAAGGACGTCCCACTCCATTTTCTTCCAAGGTTTTGATTAAAGTTGCTTCCGAGAAGCGAGCAGGTGGTTGAGTAAAATGTTGCTCTGGCTTAGTTGCGACTTTTTTAACTGTTTCAGACTCTATAAGCTCAGGTAGTGTTGTAGACTTATCCTCATCGTTATAGACCGCCATATAGCCCTTAAATTTGATCTGAGAGCCATTGGCAACAAAGATAACTCCATTTTGAGAAATTGTCGCCTTTACTGTATCAAATACTGCTACCGTCATTTGTGAAGCTACAAAACGATTCCAGATAAAAGTATAGAGTTTCAGCTGATCCTTATCCAGATATTTTGCGATGGATTCAGGCGTATTAAAAACATTTGAAGGGCGAATCGCTTCATGGGCATCTTGTGCTCCAGCACGATTCACAACTTTTGATCCATGCTTGCTATATTTAGCTCCAAAACGCTCTGTAATCAACTGTGCTGCTGCCGTTTGCGCAACTGGTGAGATACGAGTTGAATCTGTACGCATGTAAGTAATCAATCCCTGATGCCCTTGAGCACCTAGCGTAATTCCTTCATAAAGTTGTTGCGCAACCATCATCGTTTTTCTGGTTCTGAAATTTAACTTATTTGAGGCGTCTTGTTGTAGTGAAGAAGTCGTGTAAGGCAATGGTGCATTACGCCGCCGCTCCTTCTTCTCAACCTTATCAACTGTAAAATCAGCATTTTTGATCCTTGCAAGCACTTCTTGAACGTCATCATTGTTTTTCAATTCGCGCTTTTTACCATCTAGTCCCCAGAAATTGGCCTTGAACTTTTTTGTCGCTTTTTTAAAATCACCATCAATCGTCCAATATTCCTCAGGAATGAAAGCTTTGATTTCATTCTCACGATCAATAATCAGCTTCAGCGCAATCGACTGAACGCGCCCAGCAGACAGCCCCTTTTTTACTTTTTTCCAGAGAATCGGAGAGATAGAATAACCTACTAGACGGTCCAAAATACGGCGGGCCTGTTGAGCATCTACAAGATCTTGGTCAATCGTACGCGGTACTTTAAAGGCTTCCTTAACTGCATCTTTGGTAATTTCGTGAAACTCTACACGATTCTTTTCTCCTAGTGGTAGACCTAAAATATGAGCCAAATGCCAAGAAATAGCCTCTCCCTCGCGATCCGGATCGCTCGCGAGATAAACAGCTTTGGCAGACTTAGCTTCTTTTTTCAACCCATTAATAAGAGGTGCTTTTCCTCTGATATTGATATATTGTGGCTCATAGTTATGCTCAATATCTACTGACATCGTTGACTTCTTAAGATCTCGGATATGACCAACCGATGCCACGACACGATAATTACGCCCAAGATATTTTTCGATTGTCCGTGCTTTCGCAGGTGATTCGACAATCACGAGGTTCTTTCCTGCAGAGGCCGAAGTTTTTTTTGTGCTTGTCTTCTTTTTACTGCTTGTTTTCTTTGTTGTTGTTTTTTTAGATGTTGCTGTTTTTGTAGCTGGCAAGTTTTTTCTCCTGACTATTTGTCAATTCTCGAAAAGTTTACACGAATTTTTTTCTTTTGTCAATGATTTGTATTTTCCTATAGGGAAAACGAACTCAAAAGTCATTAGAAAATTTTATTTCCCCCTCTATTTCTCTCACTTTCCCCATAAAGTTAGGTTATCCTAACAATCCATGTTATAATTAGAAAAATCCAAGGAGTGCCCTATCAACAAATGAAGAAAAGACACGAATATCAAGTAGGTTCCTCTCGTCGCCGTGTCAAAAAAACGAGTAAATTCTTTAAAAGCTTCTATATAGCCCTCGGCATCTTAACTATAATAATTTTGAGTTTACTTGGGAAAGCTTACTTAGATTTTAGAGGCGTTTCACTAACAGTCCAAACTCATAAATTTCAGACTTCTCCAGTGGTCCTTTCAAATCATACAGCTTTTTCAACCTTAATCATCGGCACTTCAACTCAGAATAATAAAAAAGAACTGGCTATTTCTGTAGCTGCTTCAATGAATCCAATAACCAAAAAAACAACATTTCTTAACATTGATTCTCTCAAAATATTACCTGATGGTCAGACACTTCTTCAAGTCTATGATAAAACCGGCGATATAGGCCTTCAAAAGAAGATGCAAAGTTTATTAGGCATAAACTTTAACAAAATTATTCTTTTAGACATTGATGGATTAGGCGATTTTGTTGAAGCAACTGGTGGTATCACGATTCAAAATCCGGCAAGCTTTATAGCAAATGGATATAAGTTCGAGAAAGGAACTCTCTTTCTAAACAGCAAAGCTCAAACAACGGCTTATTGTAGTCTTGTCAATCCGAATGACTATGCACTCATGGGGGAACGACGACGTAATGTTGCGATGGCAATATTTGAAAACATAAAAAATATTTCTAGCCTTAGTAATTATCAAAAGCTTCTCAATGCTACAAGTAAAAACTTAAAAACGACGGCTAACATGACTGACCTTATGAGCCTGATAATTAGCTATCATGATTCTTTATCTATCAATAAAATGAATGTACATTCTACTCCAATTGAAGGGACTGATACTGAGTCAATCTCTCAAGAAGAACTCAGCAATGTCAAGACCATGTTTTTAGAAAGCTTAAAATAAAAAGCTGTATTTTCAGCTTTTTATTTTACAACTATGAAATCTGGTACAGGGCGATTATCCTCACTTGGGAAAAGTGTCTCCCCTTTCAGACTTAATTGGCTTGAGCCGCCTCCATCTAACATTTCAAGATTTTGAAGATTAAACTTTGAAATTGTCTGCATGAGATTTCCATAGCCATAGTTGGTATCTGTTACAATAAGAAAAAGGTTATTATCTTTATCATTTCCAATCAGAGAGTGCTTTTTCCAATCAAATGAGCCATCACTTGTTAAAATTTTCCCATCCTTGATCAACAAACTCCAAAAACTAAAACTCATTGCGCCACCATTATGAATAATCGTACTCGCTGGAGTTGAAGCATCATAAGTCGCCACAGTTCCGTTTGAATTGATTACAAAACTCGTCTCAGCTCCAGAAGTCCAGTCATTTATAAGCTTTCCATTGTTAATCTGAAAACCTGCAACTGCTCCTGTAGACATATTAAAATAAGAGGCATTCATGATAAGCGTATCTGGATATTTCGCAGTAAGATCCGACATCAACAAGTCTGGCGATGCTAAAGATGTGGTCGTTTTTAAGACTTTTGCATTGTTGACTCTGATTATCTTTATACCTGTTGAAGAAAAATCTGTAAATTTTTGTAATTGTTGAGCCGATTTCATCTGGATCCATTGGGCATCACCAGCGTCGGCAACTAGTCCTACCGAACCAGATGCAACAGGGACTGCACTACTCTCAATATAAGCATTTGATTTTGAAGTCTTAACAGGATATTGCCCGACTACTTTTGTCCTAGTATTAGTATTAAAAAATAACTTTGACCCTAAGATAATCCCTAAGACTAAGATAAGCACTCCGATAAGGCTAAAAAATAATTGAAAAAATCTATTTTTTCTCTTATCTATACGTTTATTTTCATTTTTTCTCATATTTCCCTCAATTCATTTTAGCAAATAATATCAGGGCGCACAAGTCTTTTAAAAGTTACCAAAATATTCATCTAATATATCTTGACCTGATGAGATTAACTTCGCTCCTTCTTTTATCAAGTGATGGCAGCCTTCAGAATTTCCATCTGCAATAACTCCCGGCACAGCAAATACATCACGTCCTTCTTCCATTGCGCGCTCAGCTGTAATCAAACTTCCCGAGCGCATTTTTGCCTCTACAACGACAACACCATGAGATAAACCAGCGATTATCCGATTACGTTCTGGAAAATGAAATTTCAAAGCTTTTTCTCCTAAAGCATACTCACTCAAGATAAGTTCCTTATCTGATATATATTTTTGCAAATTTTGATTTTCACTGGGATAGCACACATCAAGTCCGGTTCCTATTACAGCTATTGTGGGCGTGCCTGACTTGATTGCCGCGATATGTGCCAGCGCATCAATTCCTTTTGCCAGTCCTGAGACAATAACAAAACTTCGCCTTAACTCTTTGATAAGTTTCTGGACAGCCCTAGACCCATTATCCCCTGCATCACGCGCTCCAACAAACGATAACTTAGCTAATCTCAGATATTCTAAATTTCCTTGATAAAATAATAAGGTTGGCGGGTTATAGATTTCCTTCAAATATTCCGGATAAATTTCATCCAAAATCGAAAAACTAGAAAATTTGCGAAAATCGTCCCGTAATTTTTTGTTATCCCAATTCCGATACTTCTCTATAAAATCAGGAATTGATTTAGCTTGGGCAATTTGAGCCATCTGTCGTGGGCTAAGTTTGCGCATCTTCTCATGTTGACGATAAAATTTTATTAATTTATTGACTCCAAGATTTGTCATTCCCGCTTTTTTCAGTCTAAAAATTTCGTAATTGGTTAGCATAGGTTAAACTCCTTTTTATAATAGATTAGCTAAATATCTATTTTGAAACAATTTCAAATAAACATTCAACTTTTGAAAGTCCTATACTTATATATACGTAAAAAAGCTTGAAATGTTTCAAGCTTTTTTATATTTTTTGATAATTTTTAAATACGACGTTTACGGCGCTTTTTAGTTGCAAATCCTGCAGACACCGCAAGGAGTGAAGCACCAATTAACTCTGCTACCAGTACATCTGTTTCACCCGTATCTGGAAGAGTTTGAGAATTTCCATCCCCATAGCCTTTCGTGTTTCCAGAATTAGGGGTCAATTGGACAGGAGTTACTGTTCCCCCCCCTTTTCCATTATTACCTGAATTTGGATGACTATTTGGGTCAAACGGGTCTGTGCCATTTACTATCTCTTGACCATTATTCCAGCCATCTCCATCAAAATCAGCCGTTAGAATATCTTTATCCTCATAAACAACTGATGTATACTGAGCTGTAGAGACTGTCTTGCTATTTAACATAGTATTTGAAACGGTAAAAGTTTCTGGATAGAATAAATTAATTGTTTTATTCGCCTTTGCATTTGTCATCAAAACAGTACCAGGGTTTTGAGCTGTAAAGCCAACTGTTACCGTTGCAGTTCCTGCGACATTGATATTCCCTGCTAGGCTAATGGCACTATTTAGACCATCAAAGATAAATGTAGAAATTCCAGCTACTGAGGAATTAAGATCGTTTGTAAATCCTGTAATCAATGAAGAGATTGTACTTGTTGACCCATTTGCCAAAGTGTCTAATAGGCTAATACCTGTTGATACTTTAGGTACCTTGCCAAGATCAGAAACAAAAGTCGTAAGTGCCGTTGAATAATTCATAATTGCCTGATTTAGCGAGTTCATCAAGGCATTTAAAAAGTTTAAATCACTTGCAGATACTGTGTATGTCCCATTCCCATTATCGGTAACAGGTACCAGTACATTCATTGTGTACATTCCATTATTGCCAATTGCACTATATATATTGTTGGCTGCAGTCTTTAAAGCTGCCGCATCTGCTGCAATTAGATTTGCATAGGTCTGAACAACACTGCTATCACTTCCTGTAAGTCCTGTCGTGAGATTAGCCAAGATGCCAACAACATTCGATGCCAGATCAGCTGCTCCATTGGCAACACTAAGTGGACCTCCAGCTACTGCCAAAACAGTTGAAAGCATACTCTGCAATGAGCCAATAACTCCTGGGTCTGCAGTATAATCAACTGTCACTAAGGCATAACTAGGTGCCGAGCCTGTAATATAAGCTGAGCTTGTAGTTCCAGTAAATTGTGAGCTATCTGTCAGATACTGAGCCAAGGAGGCTTGATTATAAGTCACAGGCTCGTATGTTCCCCCTGCCGTTTGCACATAAACAATATTCGTGTTTGATTGAATTGCTGGGTTAGTCGTCCCAACAGCTCTAGTTCCAGGAACTGCCAGATTAACTGGTGCAACACTCAACCCTGCAGTTGTGAGATCTTGAGGTGCTGTAATCGTCCATGAATAAGAACCTGCACTCTGAAAAAGAGCAGCACTCGCAGGAATGGTAACTGACTGACCAATATCAAAACTGACAGAACTTGGAGCTGATGAACCTGCAGGCACAGCCCCGTTTTCTGTGTTCGCAACCGCTGCTGTAGAATTGTACACTGAATTTAATGATGCAATTCCTGAGCCATTAACCGCATAGGATCCATTCGTATCTGCGGTTGATGTGAGGCCTGAATCAGTTGTAACTGAACCAAAATTCGCACTAACAGTACTTGTAGCGATTACACCCGAGCTTTCTGCTAAGTTAGCAGCGGCGGCATTGTCAGAACCTGCAACAGTATTACTTCCAAGACCATGTGTTGCGGTATTGTCAGTAACTACCGTTGTTGAGTTCGCAGGTAAATTTGTATCCGCTTTTACCTGTGTGACAAGGATTGATCCCCCAGTCAAAGTTGCAAGGACAGTGGCAGAATATAACCAGTTCTTTCCAGACTTCCAAGTCCTGTA
>JAIRUS010000068.1 GCA_031254295.1 Streptococcaceae bacterium
GATTTATCGCCTAGGGGTAGTATCCTCTGAAGTTAATAGATAACGAGAAGTAAATACAGAAGCAAGGAGTATAAAATGCCATTTAAACAGGATTTTCTATGGGGAGGAGCAGTGGCGGCTCATCAGATTGAAGGAGCCTACAATAAAGATGGTCGTGGTCTTTCGACGGCTGATGTCATGACAGGCGGAGCAAATGGTGTTGACCGCGAGATAACAAAAGGGGTGGTTGCAGGGAAGTATTACCCGAATCATGAAGCGATTAATTTTTATTATCATTACAAAGAGGATATTGCTCTTTTCAAAGAGCTTGGGCTGAAAGCTTTTCGCACTTCTATCTCATGGAGTCGAATTTTTCCAAATGGTGATGATGAAATAGCCAATGAAGCTGGGCTAGCTTTTTATGACAGGCTCTTTGATGAGTTAAACGAAGCTGGGATTGTCCCAGTCATTACCTTATCTCATTTTGAGATTCCCTATCATCTTTATGAAGCCTATGGTGGCTTTAAAAATAAAAAGTTGATTGATTTCTATGTGAAATATGCTGAAACTGTCATGAGACGCTATAAAGACAAGGTCAAGTACTGGATGACTTTCAACGAAATCAATAATCAGGCAGGAGGAGACTGGGATATCCATGCCTGGTGTAACTCAGCAGTCCAGTTTGTGGCTGATGACAATCGAGAAGAAATCATCTATCAAGCCAGTCTCAATGAACTTATTGCCTCGGCAAAGGTAGTAAAGCTAGGACATGAGATAAATCCCAACTTTCAGATAGGTTGTATGATGGCCTATGTACCTGTTTATCCTTATTCGGCCAATCCGAGTGATCAGATAGCTGCTATCAAGGCCATGGACGGTCGTTACTTTTACAGTGATATCCATGTGAGAGGAAAAATTCCTCGCTATGTGCTAAATTATTGGAAAGAACATGATTATCGCATAGATTATAGCCAAGAAGAACTCGAAATATTGAAAGCTGGAACAGTGGACTACATCGGTTTTTCTTACTACATGTCTGATGCTGTCACTGAAATCGCAGAGCTTGATGGCTGGAAATATTCCAAGTTCTCTCAGGCTAAAATCTCTAAAAACCCTTATATTCATGCCTCTGACTGGGGCTGGCAAATTGATCCAGTAGGATTGCGTTATGTCTTAAATAGTGTATATGAACGCTATGAAAAACCTCTATTTGTGGTTGAAAATGGTCTTGGGGCTTATGATAAACTTGAAACAGACGGTAGCATTCATGATACTTATCGTATCAAGTATTTACAAGAACACATCAAACAGATGGAGCTTGCAGTCGATGAAGATGGGGTTGAACTCATAGGATATACCCCATGGGGCATAATTGATATTGTCAGTTTTGGCTCAGGAGAGATGGAAAAACGTTACGGCATGATTTATGTAGATAAAGATAATGAAGGCAAAGGAACGCTCAAGCGTAGTAAGAAAGACTCTTTTAACTGGTATCAGACAGTCATTAAAAATAATGGCTTAACTTAAATCACTCATCGAAGTTAAGATCTTATCAGAGCTTGAGTTATATTAGACAGGTGGCAGCAAAATAAAGGAGGTTTGGCATTATGCAGAGACCATTAAAACAAAGAAAAGATCCTCGAGAGTTTGGAAAGGTCAGGCACTGGCTTTATGATTTTCGTCGACAATGGCAGCTGCAAGTCATGGTCTGGCCAGGGATAATCTTTCTCATCATTTTTGCCTATATTCCGATGTATGGCATTTCGATTGCCTTTCAAAATTATTCCGTAACAAGTGCCTTTGGAGGACAGACGCTCTGGGTAGGTTTGGATAATTTTACCTATATCATAAGTGATATTAACTTCTGGCAATCCATGGTAAATACTCTCGCGATTAGTCTTTTGAAGTTAGCTATTGAGTTTCCTCTTGCGATTATCTTGGCTCTTATGGTTTATCAGCTCAAAGAAGGTAAATTTGCTAATATCATAAAAAATATTTCTTATCTACCACATTTTATCTCGTGGATTGTTCTTGGGGGGATGATTACAGCTTGGCTAGGTTCTGGTGGGCTTTTCAATCAGTTACTTGGCCTTATTGCCATTCATACAAATGCGAATTGGCTCCTAAATCCAAATGCTTATTGGATGATTGCGGCCTTGTCAGATACATGGAAAGAAGTCGGTTGGGGAACAATTCTCTACCTGGCGGCCATGTCTAGCATTGATCCAACGCTATATGAAGCGGCAACTATTGATGGGGCAAATCGTTTCAGAAAAATTTGGTCTATTACAATTCCGGGGATTCGCTATATGATAGTTTTACAGTTGATTCTATGGGTTTCTGGCATTGTTGGCTCAAATTTAGACCAGACGATGATTCTGTTGAATCCAACTAACCGTCCTACAGCCAATGTTGTCAATTATTATCTTTTTCAAGTCGGGATTCAAAACGGTAACTTTTCCTATGCTACCGCCGTCGGTCTAGGGCTGTCAATTGTTTCAGTTATTCTGATGCTTGGTACATATTTTGCGACCAAGAAGCTTAATGACGGCGTATCTGTATTGTAAAAGGAGATTTACATGAGTGAGAAAAAGAAGGTCAAGCCTAAAAGCACAGGAGATAAGGTCTTTGATACGGTAAATGTTGTTCTATTATTGGTATTTACGACGCTGATTGTCGTACCAGTTTACAATGTTGTGATTTCTTCATTTGCTTCTGGGACAGACTTGGCTAGTGGTTTCGGAATTTTCCCAAGGCGCTTTACTATTGGAAACTATACGAATATCTTAAGTGAGTCGAATCTCTGGCAAGCCTTTGGTGTGTCTGTTGCCAAAACGGTCATTGGGGCGGTTACGCATGTTTTATTCTGTGCACTGATGGCTTATCCGATGAGTAAGATGTATTTGAAGGGCAGAAAATTCTATGTCACGCTCGCTATGATTACGATGTATTTTGGTGGGGGAATGATTCCAAGCTTTTTACTTATCAAGAGTCTCGGGCTTCTAAATTCTTTCTGGGTTTATATTATTCCTGCTCTTTTATCATACTTTGATGTCATCTTACTTTTCAATTTTTTTAGAAATATCCCAGCGTCATTGGAAGAGTCAGCAAAGATAGACGGAGCGAGTGAGTTTCAGATTTTCAGAAAAATCACGCTGCCATTGTCACGCTCAGCCCTCTTGACAATTGGTCTCTTTACGGCTGTTGGTCAATGGAACGATTTTTATACTGCGTTGCTCTATATTAATAACGCTTCTTTATGGCCCCTGCAATACTTTGTCTATAAAATTATCGCCCAACAGAACCTGACAAATCTTCATGTTGCCCTCTCCTCAACTCTTATCTCTAATCAAGGGTCGATACTGGCTACTGTTGTAGTGACAGCCTTACCTATCATCATCGCCTATCCTTTTTTGCAAAAATATTTTGTCTCAGGCATGACGATTGGAGCGGTTAAGGAATAAGAATGAATAAGAATAAATAAGAACGAATAAGCAGGTAAAAAGATGTTAAATATTTTGTCTATCGGAAACTCATTCTCAGAAGATGCTCAGCACTACTTGCACGATTTAGATGCGGAAATTCATTGTGTCAATCTCTACATAGGAGGTTGTTCGCTAGAGCAGCATTGGGACAATGCAGAGCATGATTTGGCAGCGTATGATTTACAAATCAATGGCAAGCCTACAAATAAAAAAGTTTCAATCAAAGCAGCCTTAGAATCGGAAAAGTGGAACTATGTAACTTTGCAACAGGCCAGTCATGACTCAGGAATTATAAAGTCTTATTTTCCTTTTACAAAAAAGCTTTCAGCTTATGTGACGAAATACTGCCCAGAGGCAAAGCAGTTGATTCATCAAACCTGGGCTTATGAGATAGACTCTGAGCATGAGCTCTTCTTTCGTTATCATCGAAATCAGGAGGAAATGTACCAAGCGCTACATCTGGCTTATGCTAATGTAGCTAAAGAGTTAGGCTTATCTGTTATTTCTGTAGGTGATATCCTTCAATTATTGAGAAAAGAAGAAGCGTTTGCCTATGGTTCAGGTGGGCTTTCCCTCTATCGAGATGGTTATCATCTGAGTCTTGACTATGGGCGATATGCTGCAGCGGCTATCTGGCTAGAGTTTCTGACAGGACAGTTGGAGCGGGCTGATTTTCAACCAGAACATACAGATTTAGAACACATTGAGCAGATTAAGTCGTTCGTCTTAAAAAATATCAAAATGACCCTCATGTCATAAAACTGTAAAAGTAAATGAGTAATTCAAAAATATGACCGAGCGCTTGTGCGAACGTTATTTCGAGTATGACTGAACGCTTGCGTGAACGTTATTTCAAGGAGGAATTTTCTAAATGAAAAAGAAGTTTAAAATCATGAGTTTGACCATGACAGCTCTATCAAGTGGTGCATTGCTAGCAGCCTGTTCGTCATCTTCATCAACATCAAGTAATACAGCTAGTGGCGTCAAACTCCCAGCTGCTCGCGTGACGAGTCTTAACTCAAATAGTCCAGCTTGGAAATCTGATGCGAACCATACCAAGACGCTGACATGGTTTGTAGATCAGGCCTGGTGGAACACAAATATGGGATCAGACCTAGTAACAAAACAGATTGAAAAAGATCTGAACCTAAAAATTAACTTTGTGATTGGTGACGATACAAAGCTCAATACCTATTTTGCTTCGGGCAAACTTCCAGATATCGTGACGATGGCAAATGGAGCTCCGACTTCGCAGTTGAGACAAACGGCCAATACTTGGGCTTTACCGCTTCAAACTCTTGCGAGCAAGTACGATCCCTATTGGAATAAGATAGCGGCAAGCCAGACGATGGACTGGTATAAACTTTCAAATGGCTTGACTTATGGCTACCCCAACTACTCCAATACTCAATCTGATTATAAATCAGGCTCTATCAAGCCAGAAGAAGGTTTTGTTATTCAAAAGAGCATCTACGAGGCGCTCGGAAAACCAAAGATGGATACACCAGCTGATTTTGTCAAAGTTGAAAGCGAGATTCATCAAAAATATCCAAGCCTGACAACGCTGGGCTTTACAGACCTTCAGACGACTGTTCAAGACTTGATAGGTGTACCTTATTACCAAAATGGTAAATACTATGACCGCAATACCGACACTGACTATATCAAGTGGTTAGGCGCTATTCGTCAAGTTCATCAGGCAGGAGGTATTTCAGACAATGATTTTACTCAGGCTGCTAATAATAACCTGACCTCGGGCTTATCTACTGGAAAATACGCTACAGCTATTGTTGGCTCAGCCATTAACAATGCGGCACCTTTGCAGACATGGGATGCGGCGCACCCAGATAATCCTTATATTGTTGTGACAGGTGTAGCTTCTACTGAAGGGCGCAAGCCTGCACTTTCCCAAGCAGGTATCTCAGGTTGGCTTGTCAACTATATCACCAAAGATTGTAAAGACCCAGAATCTGCAATGGAAGTCTTCACATATTTGCAGAGCGAGTATGGGCAAATGCTTGTAAACTATGGAATCAAAGGTCAAACTTATCGCGAAA
>JAIRUS010000057.1 GCA_031254295.1 Streptococcaceae bacterium
CTGTCCCACTCTCCGAGTTTTACGGCGATTTCCTCAGCCTCGCAAGCGTCAAATGATTTTAACGAACTAAAGCTCAAGTGTTTGATTTCAATCATTTCGATTTCTTCCCAGGAATCGGAATCAACTCATCTTGAAACTCTTCTAACACCTCAGATTTGGTATCAGGTTTAACTTCTGAGAGCGTTTCTGAGCTTTCTGATATATTTACCTCAGAATCACTTAAAATTGAATCCGAGCTGTTTTGAGGGCTTCCAGAACCATCTTCAATTTGCAAAACAAAATCATCTGAAACATCTTTGATTGGCGCTACTGTCTCTGTCTCATTGTCCGCAACAATCGCCATCTGCATTTCCGTGGAAAGTGGCGCATATTTTGAAATCATGGACTTCAAAACTGTTTTCTGAGCCATTGCGTCAAAGTCAGATTTCCATGGTCCCGAATTATAGGACTTACTAAACCTCTTACCATGTTTTACTACCTGCTCCGTTGTCCAAAAGACGACTTTTTTAAATCCGCCTGCTAGCTTCATACTTGCAAAGTAGCCTTTGATAACATCGCCTTGCTCTTTGCTAAAATCAAGCTCTAGCTCCTCGAAAAGTGGGTCATAGCTAACGAATTGACTTTCATAAACCACGCCACTGTTAAGCCCTGTGATTTGACCGCTTCGCAAGGCAAGCTGAATCAATCCTTTATAGCCAATCTGAAACTGTGCATTATTCCCATAAGGCAGAATATAAGCAAAGCCAAGACTTGGCTCAATTGGTAGGTCAAGCGTTGCGGCTTTCATTGCTGCTGTCATAATGCTGTTAGGGTCTGCCTTTTCAAGTAGCTTATTATTTGTGACAACTGAAAGCATACTTGATACAAAGCCATTCGCCTTTTTACCTAAAACTTCCTCAAATTTTGCTTTTACCGCTGGCGCTTTAAGCGTCATTACTGTTGGTGTATTTACCATTTTTATCTCCTTTTATGCCATGCCTCGCGCTTGGCGCTTACGGTAAGACGCAACCATCGCGTCAAACATTTTGTCAGCTTCCGTATACTTTTTGGCTTCTTGCGCAGGTTTTGCGTGATTCCATTTCGATAATCTCAGCTCTACAAGGCTTGCGATTCTCGCTGCTTGCCTTTGATATTCAGTCATCATATTTTTCTCCGATCATTGCACAAAATGCTTTGCAGTTTTGCCAGTCATTTGTTGGGTTCCCAAACCAAGGACTAAATTCTGGGTATTCTTTATCATCTATCATGATATGTAGCTTCCAAGCGTTGCCTCTCTCAATTTGATACTTAACATATTGAAGGAATGTCATTCGTCTTCCAGTCCTTTCAAAATAAGCTCAGCTACTGGAACTACTGTACGGTATGCTATTTCTGTACTCCTTAAACGCTTTTCAGCTTCAAGATTTTGAATTTCCGATTTTTTGATAAGTTTTTCCTTTAAACTTTCAAGCAACTTTTTAGTTTCTGGTTCTTTCAGTAAAGTAACTTCGTTGTCGTCATCGTACTCATATAATGACTCAATCGCTGGTTTAAAAATTTGTTCAATTTCATTTTGTGAAAGAACACTGTAATGATAGTAATTAGCTTTTTCGTCCGCTGTTACAATCATTTTTGCTAGTAATACTTCTGTTTCCATTTTTTACCGACTTTCTTTTTTATGTAAAATATGATAAGATTAAGGTAAATAAGATTTCTTAATCATATTTGTGCGACGACTTCAACCGCTTTGCTTGCAGGCGCTCGGTTGAAGTCGTTTTCTATTTCCATGGTTCGATACCACCCATCGGTATCAGAATTGACGGGCATATAATGCTTGCTCCAGTATTCTTTCCACTCATCAAGCGTGAACACGTCTCCGTTTTTCCTGACGCCAATTGTCGAATTATTTGAACTCATTTTCCACCTCCTTTCTAAATTCATCTAAACTGACACCCAAAGCGTCAGCTATTTTCACAACCGTGTTAAAGCTGGCTGATTTCGCGCGTTGCCGCTTCATTGAATAAAGCGACTCTCGCGGAATTTTTGCCATTTTAGCTAATTGATAGATTGAAATTTTTCTTTCAATCATCATTTTTTCGATTTTCTCCCACATATAGTAGCTACCTTTCTTATTTAATCGTTTTCAACACAATATGTAGTGTTTAACTTTGACTTTTTAAAACTATTTTGATAAAATATCCCCATGAATCAGATACCGCGGCTAAAGGCACGATTCAAATTTTTAGAAAGGAAATTTTTAATGTATACTACAGGCCAAAAACCAGGCAAGGGCGAGTATTATTGCACAAGTTGCTATCAAAATGTTACGCTTGATGACACCACAGACACGCTACCACCGTGCCCTAAATGTCATAACACTACCTTCACAAAAGGTTAAAACATTTGAGAATCTTATAGATTCTCTTTTTATATGTTTATTTCTCGTTCGTTGAAACAGAAAGCTCTGCCAAAAATATTAATCTGAGTCCAAGCTACTGCTTTTCTTTCGCCTTTTTCATTACGATACTTAGTTATGTAATGTTTAATCATTCTCCTCACCTCCTTTCTCGTTTGCGCTTTCAAAAATCTCAATCATGAGTTATTTTGCTTTAGCTGCGACTTCTGCCATTTTTGAAAAATCAAGTCCTGTCGCTCTTGCAAGTGATAACATTCCGTCTGTTGGAATCTTATTCGGACGAGTTCGCCAACCGTACAAAGTTTGAACCGATAGTCCAGCTCTTTCAGCAATGACATCATATCTGAACCCTGTTCCCCTTAGTAAATCATCAAAAGGCTTGTATGTTTTTTGAGTTTCCATATTGGTATATTTTTCCTTTCCGTTTTGATAAGAAAATTATACCACTATATTATCGAAATAGCAAGAAAAAAGTTTTTAATTCGATAAGTTTTTAATACTTTTTTGATAACTTCCATTATATATACCGTTTCTACGCCTATATTTTTTATCAATCCTTTTATTTTGGTAAGTTTTTATTTGCATTTTGATAAGTTTTGTTATACAATTAAGCCATCAAAAGAAAAGGAGTGAAACGAATGGAAGAATCTAAACTTCCTGAAATGATAGAATTTTACAGAAAGAAAAATGGATGGACAATGAAAGAATTGGCGCAAAAAGTAGGGAAACCAGAGTCAACAA
>JAIRUS010000106.1 GCA_031254295.1 Streptococcaceae bacterium
CACTTGCCCTCTCCAGACGAATACATCCGACTGGCGATCTGTTCAAGCTTTGGATCCTTTGCAAAGGCTTCTCCTGCCAGCTCCATCAACCAAGAGCGAATAACCGATCCATGATTCCAAAGCTGTGCAACCTCTGGGAAATCATAGTCATACGGTCCTGCATCCAGAATCTCGAATCCCTCTGCAATGGCCTGCATCATGCCGTATTCAATCCCATTATGCACCATTTTTAGATAATGACCTGATCCAACTGGCCCAGTATAAAGATAGGCACCATTTTCAGAAAGATCTTTAAAAAGTGGTTCAATCACTGGCCATGTCTCAGCATCACCACCAATCATAAAGTTGCCTGCGCGTCGCGCACCCTCCATACCACCAGATGTTCCGACATCAAAGTAATGAATCCCTTTTTCTTTTAAGACTTCATACTGCTGAAGATCATCTTTATAGTTTGAATTTCCACCGTCAATCACAATATCGCCCACAGCAAGTTTCTCAGACAAAATAGAAATCGTCTCAATCGTTGGCTTTCCAGCTGGCAGCATCAGCCATATCACGCGTGGGCCATCAAGATTATCTACAAGGTCATCAAAATTATCTAGTGCAGTCACTCGAGCCGAGTAACTCATAGCTTCCTCGACGGCTGCTGAATTTAGATCAAATACAAGAACTTCGTTTCCGTGGTCAATCGCATTCTTTGTAAGATTCAAGCCCATCTTTCCCAGACCAATCATTCCAAATTTCATCTTTTCTCCTTTTAAATTAAATATATTGAAATCGTTTCCAAATTTATGATACGAAATTTATTTTCATTTGTCAACGACAAAAATGTAAAAATGTTACATTTTATACTCATTTATCTCAAAAGACATTTGTTTTGGTTCTTCAAAATTAAACAATTATTAGCTTCCGATTGTGCTATAATTACGCTATGTTAGCTTCTTTAAAATCTAGGATTATCAGTTATTCCGATAAATTCAGTAAGACAGATACAATTCTTGCAAATCTGCTTATTAATAACTCTGAAAAAATCGGAAAACTTTCAATTCAAGAACTTTCTAAAATATCCAAAGTTTCAACTGCCACTATCTCAAGATTTGCAAAAAAAATCGGCTACGACTCTTACCAAGATTTAAAATTCGACATTTCTAACTCAAACTCAAATGCTTCTTCAAAGAGCAGCTATGATTTTTTTCGTGAACTAAATGAGTCCGACAGCTACCATGATATACTCAAAAAAAACTTTGCAGCCAATATCGCCTCGCTCCGCTCGACTGAGCATCTCATAAACGAAGAGCAACTTCAAGTGGCTGTAAATATCCTTTTAAAATCAGAAAAATGTGCCTTCTTTGGCCTTGGTGCCTCAAATGCTGTGGCGCTAATTGCTTATCATCGTTTCTTGAAAACACCGCTTGTGGCGCTTTATCATCAAGATTTTCATTACCAGCAGATGATTGCTGCAAAACTGAAAAAAAACGACTGTGCAATCTTAATTTCTCATACTGGAAAAAATCGTGATGTGCTACAGCTTGTAAAAATCCTTAAAGACAGACAGATTCCAACCATTGGGATTACTAGCTTTGCTGGCTCTCCCTTTGCTGAGCTCGTTGATGTTGCTTTAATCTCCGTGGCTGAGGAAACATCCTATCGCCCTGAAGCCTTATCAAGCACTGTATCCCAAATCAGTGTTCTAGACAGTCTCTTTATGATCTATGGCGTACATATGAAAAGCGAGACAAATGAAGCCCTTGAAAGTATTCGACGCGTCATTGAAAAGACACGTGTTGACTAGTTCTTTCATAAGTTTTTATATTTGAACTTTTGTAAATTTTATTTTAGAATAGAGTTCCTGAGAAAACACAGTACAAGAAGTCTAATTAAGAAAATTAAAAATAGGAGGTCTACTATGGCATTTACAAATACAAAGCGTCGCTACGCGAGTTTCGGCACCGTTGAAAGCATCCCTGGCAATATCATCGACCTCTTTTGGTATCTGATTGACAATAACTTAAAAGGTGTTTTCCCCTTATCCGTTGTCCTTAACTTTGAGCTTTTACAAAGCCGAAAAGGCGGACTAGCGGTACGTTTCTCGCAGGAAGATATGCCTGAGTTCTCCATCATATTTGATACGAACTATCCGTTCAATCGTCGTTGGCCTCGTCTTTTCCATGCAGTTGATAATACTGGACGCGAGACGATCATGACGCCTGAGGAAATGATATAAGGACTTAAATAAATACATACATGATAAAAAGTGTTGAATCAGCTATACTAAACAGGACAGAAAAAATAAGTGCTTTTGATAAAATAGAAGCAATCAAGAAGAACCTTATTTCATGTCAGAAAAACGCGCGCGTCGCACTACAGTGCAGACTTTAAACAACAAATGCTAGAGCTACATAAGCTAGGTAAGCGAAAGATTGATCTTATTCGTGAATATGACGTATCTGCTACAGCTCTAGATCGCTAGATCACGCAGTCCAAACAGTCCAGCTCTTTGTCATCTTAGCAGTCCCTATAGCTGGAAGATTATTGCTAACAAATGTTCAGCTAAAACGCCTAGATTCCAAAGATAAAGAGTCCTAATAAATGACAAAAACTATCATAAACATTTGAAACCATGTTTATGATAGTTTTTTACTTTGCATCATCTTATTAAGACATTTTTAACACTTGTTTGAGATTATAAGCTGCTCCAATAAGACCTGCATCGTTTTTGAGTTGGCATTGAGAAATCTTACCTAAGATATTGTTTTCTCGCATTGACCGCAAGCCAAAGTGTCGCGACACTAAGCTATCAAATCTATCCGACAGCGACTGCATGAAGAATGAATTTGCAGAGATTCCGCCACCTATCAATATCAACTCTGGATCAAAAAGTGCCGTCAGATTGAGCAGAGCTACCGATACGCTTGAGAGAAACTCGTCAAAGACAACCATTGCAATATCTTCTCCTTTTTCTGCCAGCTCCACCACTTTTTTTGCTTCGGTAACTGGCAAAGCCTTACCATGACTAACAGACTCAAGCGCTAGATTGTAACGCCGTAAAAGTCCATTAATAGCTGCCGAGTGATATTGTTGAGAAATATCTTCAAGTTCACCAACGCGAGTCAAACCATCTGTCAGCATAGAGCCAAACTCGCCTGCCATTCCATGAGCGCCTTTGAAAATTTTTCCATTAATCACAACACCACCGCCAAGCCCTGTCCCTAATGTCATCACCAAGTAATTTTCTGTCTTTTGAGCCGCACCCAACCATTTCTCAGCAATCGCCACACAGTTGGCATCATTTTCAACCACAACTGGAAGACCTGTGAGCTTTGTCAACTCTGCACGCAAAGGAAGACCATACATTTCCAGCAAACGGCCGAAGGTCGTCATTACCCCATCTGGAGAAACGCAACCCGGCGCAGACAACCCAATCCCCTGAATATCAGAATATCTGTTGCGATAATCCTTAATAACCTCTGTCAAATCAGACAGAAAATCAGACGTATAGATCGCTGTTGGAATCGCAGATTTTTCGAGAATCTCGCCATTTTCTGCCACTATCCCGTGCTTAATAGTTGTCCCACCAATATCAAAACTTATATACATGCATTGATTATAACAAAACATCGGATTAAGCGCGAAAAAGTAGAACCCCCTCAACTCAAAGAAGATTCTATTTCGATTTTAACCGTATCTTAGCTCTTCCTGATACACATCTGCATACTCAGGACGACGATTGAACTCTTTTAGCGCAAATGGGCAAGTTGGGTGAATTTTCAATCCTTCTTGACGTGCATTTTCAACAGCTGTTTCGACTAGCTTTTCTGCCAGCTTCTGCCCACGATAATCTGGGCTCACAAATGTATGATCAATTACGATGATTTTATCATCATGATGATAAAAAGTCATCTCACCAATTTCTTTATCTGCATCATATAGCGCAAAACGCTTCTCTTCTTTCTTAATACTAAATTCCATCTCAAACCTCTGATTTCCTAATATATTTCAGTGCCCCGCTTGGGCAATCGTTGACAATCTCGATATTGCGTGTCGCACTCTCATTATCTGCAATAATCCAAGGACGACGACCGACCTCATAAACCTCGCTTGAACCACGCACACACATTCCTGCATGCTGGCAGATGTCTTTATTATAATAAATATCAATGTCCTTTCCGCTATATTTCTTATAGCCACGCTCACTGAGAAGTTCAGGCGTTACATCAAGCTCAAATATTTTACTTCCATCCATTTTTCTACCTCCAAGATTTTATAAACTTTGCTTAAAACTATTATATCTAAAAAGTCTGGTAACCTACTTGAACTTTACTTGGAAACACACACTTTTTTGAAGCATAATGTGTCGGTTGTTCACCGTTTTATAATTCTCGGCGATAACTAAAAAACAGCCCACTGGGCTATTATGGAACCCGAAATTACTTCGCAATTCTCGGCGATAACTAAAAAAACAGCCCACTGGGCTATTTGGATTCCGAAATTGCAACGCAATTCTCGGCGATAACTAAAAAACAGCCCACTGGGCTATTTTTTAGTTATCCTGATCAGCAACGAATGGAAGTAAAGCCATTACGCGGGCGCGTTTGATTGCTGTTACTACTTTACGTTGGTTACGTGCAGAAGTTCCTGTCACACGACGTGGTAAGATTTTTCCACGTTCTGAGATGAAACGTGCAAGCAGTTCTGTATCTTTGTAATCGACGTGTTCGATTTTGTTGGCTGCGATGAAGTCAACTTTTTTGCGGCGCTTAAAGCCTCCGCGGCGTTTATCAAATGCCATTTTATTCTCCTTTTATTGATGTTTGTTTTCTTCCAGTTTAAAATGGAAGATCGTCATCTGAAATTTCCATTGGACTGCCCCCACTAAACGGGTCAGCATCTCGTCCAAAGTCTGGGGCGGGTGTACTGCTTTGCGCAGGGCGACTACCTGAAAATGATTGTCCGCCTGCCGCAGGGGCAGAATAAGAACCACCAGTAGATGCGCCTTCACGGGCTGAGCGACTCTCCAACATCTGGAAATTATCTACTACAACTTCAGTCACGTAAACACGTTGACCTTGTTGATTTTCATAATTCCGTGTTTGAATTGAGCCAACAACACCAATTAAAGCACCTTTTTTCGCCCAGTTTGCCAGATTTTCAGCAGGTTGACGCCAAATCACACAGTTGATGAAATCCGCTTCACGTTCACCTGCAGCATTTTTAAAGCGGCGATTCACTGCGATAGAAAATGTTGCAACGGCCGTATTTTGGCCTGTGTAACGAAGTTCAGGATCTCGTGTCAAACGTCCTACAAGAGTTACATTGTTAATCATGTAAGCCTTCTAATTATTCTGCTTCAACTGTTGCTTCTACAGCGACAATTTCTTCAGCTACTACTGTGTCTTCAGATTTTGCTTTACGTGCAGCTTTTGCAGCTTTAGGCGCAACAAACTCATCGACGAGAACAAACATATGACGCAAGATATCTGGACTGATTTTTGCCAAACGATCAAATTCGCTAAGTGCAGCAGAATCTGATGCAGCTTCAAGATTTACGATTTGGTAGATACCTTCTTTAAAATCTTGAATTTCATAGGCAAGGCGACGTTTTTCCCAAGTTTTAGACTCGACGATTGTAGCACCGTTACCTGTCAAAACTCCGTCAAAACGCTCAACCAGAGCAGCTTTTGCAGCATCTTCAATGTTTGGACGAATGATATAAAGTAATTCGTATTTAGTCATTGTTGATTTCCTCCTTATGGTCTAATGTCGTACGGTCAAAATGCCGCACGAAAGGTGAGTTTTACTCACAGACTGTAATTATAGCAGATATTTTTGATTTTTGCAAGATTTCCTCGTACTCTCCAGCTAGCTTAGTACACTAAAAAATCTTACTCAACAGTAGGATTTTTTACATTATAGACTATATAGTAAATCATTTTCAGCCCATCATCGCAGTGATAATTGCGATAATAAGCAAAAGACTTCCAAGTGCAATACGGTACTTCCCAAAGAAAGTAAAGTCATGATTTTTCACATATTCCATAAGCCAGCGAATCGCGAACATCGAGACCGCAAAGGCCGTTACAAAGGCAACTAACAATATCATAAATTGATAAAAATCAAGCGAATTACCCGCTGTAAAGTATTTCACCAACTTCAAACCACTTGCGCCAATCATAACTGGAATCCCAAGGAAAAAGCTAAATTCTGCTCCAGCCGCACGGCTAACACCAAGTAACAAGGCACCAACAATCGTCGCACCTGAGCGCGATGTGCCTGGAATCAACGACAAGACTTGAAAACCACCAATAATCAAGGCCATTCTATAGGTAATTTTTCCAACATGTGTCACACTAAATTCATGAGTTGGCACCCAATAGCGCTCAATCACAATAAAGGCGATGCCATATATAATTAGCATAAAAGCAACAGGCACATATTTATTAAAGTTAGCGTCTAACCAGTCATTTAATGGCAAACCAATAACAGCAGCCGGAACGCAGGCAATCAAGACCTTTGCCCAAAGTTGCCAGGTTCTCTGTACTTCTTTTGGCGACTTTGTCTTAGAAAATGGATTTAACTTATGGAAGTAAATCACGAGGACTGATAAAATCGCCCCAAGTTGAATCACCACATCAAACATCGCCTTAAAGGCGGCAGACTGGCTAAGTCCAAAAAAGCTTTCAACAATAATCAAATGACCTGTTGATGAAATTGGCAACCATTCTGTAACACCTTCAACTATACCAAGTATAATCGCTTTGATAATATCCATGCGTAAATTATATAGCAAATCCGGCAATATAACAAGACAAGTCCATCGTTTTAAACGCAATCAATGTCCTAGGACAATCTTATCATGTGGCTACTCTATTTCACTCTATTTAACTTTATTTAACTTTTGTGACCGCTAACTTATGCTGAATCCTTGACAGCTCAAATAGCTTATGTTAAACTTAAAGACATCAAAGAGGTTGCAACTTCGATGAGTAATCTTTCCAAGCCGACAGGCGACAGTAAACTCTACAGTAAACTAATGAGGAAAGATGAAAGGCAAGGTTGCCGAAAGGTTTGGCTGGTAAGTCAAATACTTGGGCTAGCGGACAACATCCGTTAGACTGTCGCTATTTAGCGGTGCGCTTTGTTGAAAATGTCATATATTTTTCAATAACCTGTATCTGTTAAATCTAGCTCTTTGAACTAGATTTTTTATTATTTTTTAGGAAGGTAATTTACTTTATGAAGAAGTTACTCACAACTTTACTGGCATTCTTTGCAATCTTTGGCACCTTGACTTTTGCAGGTCAGAGCGCTTCTGCAAGTAGTCAGAAAGAATTTCGGGTCGGCATGGAGGCAGCATATCCTCCATTCAACTGGACTCAAAACACTGCCGCCAACGGCGCTTATCCTATCCAGGGATCTAATCAATACGCTAATGGCTATGATGTTCAAGTCGCCCAAGCCCTTGCGAACAAATTGAATCGCAAACTTGTCATCGTCAAGTCAAAATGGGACGGTTTGATTCCAGCTCTGACTTCTGGCAAGATTGATGCCATCATTGCAGGTATGAGTCCAACACCAGAACGTGAACAAACAATTGACTTTTCTGTAGCTTATGAGACAGGCCAAATGGGTATCATCGTAAAGAAAAATAGTAAGTTCGGTTCTGGCACTACTATCAACAACTTTGCTGGCGCAAAAATCACAGCCCAACAGGGAACTTTCCATTATGACTTGATTGATCAACTCAAAGGTGTAAATAAGCAACCTGCCATGGGCGACTTTTCAGCGATGCGTGTGGCTTTAAGCTCTGGAGTCATTGACGGCTATATCGCCGAGCGTGTTGAGGGAGTTACAGCCGAAGCTAAAGAGCCAAACTTTAAGTTCATTTCTCTCTCTGGCAAGGAGGGCTTCACGATGGATTATTCTATGATGGTTTCATCTGTGGGACTTCGTAAAGGTGATTCTAGCTTAAGCACTATAAATGCCTATCTCAAGAGCTGGCCTAAATCTGAACAGACAGCTTTGATGGACAAGATGACGAAGCTTCAGTCTAATCCAGATAAAATATCTGGTTTCTGGAATCAAGTCGCTTTCATCTGGCAACAAAACTGGAAACAGCTTGTAAATTCGGTTGGTATGACACTTCTCCTATCTATCATCGGTACAATCGTCGGTTTTGCTATCGGTCTCTTGATTGGTGTCTTCCGAACGATGAATAAAGCTTCAAACGCTTTTAGTCGTTTTCTACAACGCCTCCTTGGTTGGATTCTCAATATCTATATCGAAATTTTCCGTGGTACACCTATGATGGTACAGGCCATGGTCATCTACTATGGTTCGGCCCAGTTCCTCCATCTAAATATTGACAGACTCCTCGCAGCCTTCTTGATTGTTTCAATCAATACGGGTGCTTATATGTCAGAAATCGTCCGTGGTGGTATCTACGCTGTTGACGAAGGCCAATTTGAAGCGGCACATGCGCTTGGCTTCACCCACTGGCAAACAATGTACAAGATTGTCTTACCACAAGCTATCCGTAATATCCTCCCTGCCGTCGGCAATGAATTTGTCATCAATATCAAGGATACTTCTGTTTTAAACGTCATTTCTGTCAGCGAGCTTTACTTTATGGGTAATACCATTGCGCAACAGAACTATCAATACTTCCAAACTTTCTTCATCGTTTCAGTTATTTACTTGATTCTGACTTTCTCAATCACACGTATCTTACGTGGCATCGAGCATCTGCTTAATCGAACGAGTAAAACAACGATGAATCCAAATAAAACAATACAAGAGACAACTGGCGCTAACCAGATGCAGGTCTAATAAGGAAAGGACGAAAAAATGGAAAATGAAACAGTTTTAGAAATTAAACATTTGAAAAAATCCTTTGGTGATCATGAAGTATTGAAAGACATCAACATGACTGTCAACAAAGGTGAAGTTATCTCAATCATCGGCTCCTCAGGCTCTGGTAAATCTACCATGCTTCGCTCAATCAATCTCTTAGAAACACCAACTGATGGTGAGATTATCTACAAAGGGCAAAATGTCCTGCAGAAAGGTTACAATCTCGCAGAATATCGTACACACATGGGAATGGTTTTCCAAAGTTTCAACCTCTTTGCAAACCTAACAGCCTTTCAAAATGTTGTCGTTGGACAAACCACCGTTTTGAAACGTGGTAAGGCTGAAGCCGAAAAGATTGCCATGGAGAATCTTGAAAAAGTTGGCATGACTGCTTTTGGTAAAGCAAAGCCTTCACAACTCTCTGGAGGACAAATGCAACGTGTCGCGATTGCGCGTGCATTATCTATGAACCCAGATGTTTTGCTCTTCGATGAACCAACTTCAGCCTTGGATCCTGAAATGGTCGGTGAAGTCCTCAAAACCATGAGAGAACTTGCCGAATCTGGTCTCACTATGGTTATCGTCACCCACGAAATGCAATTTGCGCGTGAAGTCTCTGATCGCGTTATCTTCATGGATCAAGGCGTTATCGCTGAACAAGGTAGCCCTGAGCAACTCTTCGCAAATCCAAAAGAAGCCCGTACCCGTGAGTTTCTCTCTCGCTATCTTAACTAAGTCAAATTTCAAACAATCACAAAAGCAAAACCCAGTTCAAAGTGAACTGGGTTTTTATTAATAAAGTTTCTGCGAGCCACTCAATACAAGGTAGCCAAAGGCGAAGTAGTATTGGTATACAGCAAAGGAGCCTAACGCTGTAATGTGCGGTTCGCAGGAACTCTAATATTAATCGTTTATCGTTACAACCTTGTCACCAAAGAGCTCTTGAGCAAGTTGAGCCAGATTTTCCTTTGGGGATTTTTCTTCTTCTGACTCCGCAACTTCTATCTCGCTTGCACTGGCAGCCGTCCCATTTTTTCGACTTGAGGCATAAACTGCACGAATTTCACGCCATTCAGGTTCCGCAAGTGTGATAATCTCAAGTGAGAATCCACAGGTTTCATTAATCATCCCAGAAACCACGCTAAGCAAATCAGGATTTGAGGTCACAAGTTTCACCATATTCTCATGCTCAACAGTCAAAATCAAGGCTGTACTTGAAGCCGCAGCAAGTCGTGTCGATTTCAATACTGCCAAATCGCGAGGTGTCGCAATTGCTCCTAGAACGTCTTGCCATGCAGCTTTTATTTTCTTGATTGCGTCAGGCTCTGCAACAGCTTCGTTTAGCACTGAGAGAACTTTGTCACGGCTTACCTTTTGCACTGGAGCCGACGACACAGTTACTCTCTTTGCCTTTGTTTCATTTTCTGCTATTAGCGCCACCGCAGGCATCAATGACATCTCTGGCTCCTGAGCGAACATAGGCGCAGCTGGAAGCTGAGTTTCAACACCTGTTGGCTCTTCTAGTATCGTCTCTGGACTAGACTGACTGACAGAAATTGGTCTAGATACGACTGTCTGAATTTCTCTAGGCGCAGAAACTGAAATATTCAGACCCTCACTCAAGCGCATCGTCATGACATCCGCTGCAATTTTAGTCTGAGTTGTCTCTTTCAAGGTCTTTAGGCTTTCAATCGCAATGTCAATCCAGCAATAAAGCAAGTCGTGTGAAATTTTTGACTGGCTATCAAACAGTAAATCACGGAAATGACCGAGCAGATCTTCTGTGAACCGCAACATATTTTTACCTTCAGCAAAGATAAGATTTAATTGCTCCAAAGCCGATTTAGCATCTGATTCAAGTAATGCTTCTACATAACTGACTAAAGCCTGATCAGAAATCGCTCCTGTTACAAGCAAGGCATCGTTGACCGTAAGTTTATCTTCTGAAAATGACAAGGCTTGATCCAGAAGGCTCAAAGCATCACGCATTCCCCCTTCAGCCGACTTCGCCAATACATCTAATGCCTCTGGCTCAAACTCAAGCTTTTCATCTTCTAAAACTTCTTGAAGATGCTCCCGAATGTCTGCTGTTGAAATCGACTTAAAGGCAAAACGCTGTACACGCGAAATAATTGTTGCTGGAATCTTTTGTAACTCTGTCGTCGCTAAAACAAATACCACACCAGACGTAGGCTCTTCTAAAGTTTTGAGAAGGGCATTGAAAGCTCCAGTTGACAACATATGCACTTCATCAATGATATAAACCTTGTACTTGGCAATTGCAGCTGCATAAGTTGATTTATCACGAATTTCACGAATTTCATCAACACCATTATTTGACGCTGCATCAAGCTCAATCACGTCTTCCAGAGTACCGCGTGTAATCGCAGTACAAATTTCACAGATATTACAAGGCTCACCATTCGTTTGATTCGGACAATTAATAGCTTTTGCAAATATTTTCGCCGCAGAAGTCTTACCTGTTCCACGCGGACCACTGAAAAGATAGGCATGCGAAATCTGGTCATTCATTATGGCATTTTTTAAGGTTGTTGTCACTACCTCTTGCCCAATCATCGAGCCGAAAGTCTGTGAGCGATATTTTCTATAAAGGGCTTGGTAGGCCATTCGTTCCTTCCTTTACTTTTAAGATAAGCTCTCGCTCATTCATTTTCAGCTTTATTCTACTATTTATTGTTATTGCTATACAATCTGGTCATCAAAGAGCTCATCTTGCCCTTTATAACCTAAGTCTTCAAGAATCTCTGATAGTGCGTCACGCGACATGATTTGTTCATCAATATCTGCCGAATTATAAGTCTTTAGCGCTTGGCGCAAGGCATGCATACGCGCTCGTTCAATCAGTGCCTCATTGGCCTCTGCCGCACCAAAAAAGATTTTTCGTACACGACTATCAAAAAGCGACCAAGCAACGGCTAAATCACAAGCTGGATCTCCAACCACTGCTTTTTCACTCGCTAAAACTCCAGATAATCGGCCATCTTTCACCAAAATATTTTTGGGCGTGAAATCTCCGTGCAACCATGCTGATTTTCTCATCGGTCTTTTTATTGCTAACTCAAAGTTTACCATCATAAAATCTTTTGGCACAATCTCCTTGTAGCCATTCAGAAGTTCCTGAATCTCTGCCTCAAAAAAAACTAAATCCGAACCTGCAAAAAGATTGTCAAAGCTCGGAGTTGGCGCCTCAGTCCTGTCAAGTTTTTGCAAATCCCGTAAAAAATGACCCAATTCACGCGCAAAGTTTTTAGGCTCTCCATAGTTGCCCGGATTTACAGGTTTTCCTTCTGGATTTGAAAATTTCGATTGAATGAATTTTTCAATAATTGTTGTCATTTTACTTTATTGTTTTTTTCTTGTCGCTTTTTTCACTTTAAAGAACTTAAAATCTGTCATTTCTACAAGTCTTGTAACAAATTCTTCAAGATATTTCTGATCGATTTCATCGTAAAAGCCAAGTTCTGAAGCATCTAGATCCAGTACGCCCACTAATTCGCCATCTTTAATCAGTGGGATTACAATTTCTGACATCGCGCGAGAATCACAAGAAATATAATTTTCATGATTCTTAACATCATCCACAATAATTGTCCGATATTCCATAGCAGCTTGCCCACAAACGCCTTCACCAAGCTCAATCTCAACACAACTCACAGAACCTTGAAAAGGAGCTAAGATTAACTTATCACCGTTATAAAGATAAAAACCTGTGAAAACTTGATTTGGTAAAGTATTCCATAACATTGCCGAAGCATTTGATAAGTTTGAAATAGTATAGCTTTGCGAGCTCAAAAGCCCTTCCAACATCGGCGTCAAAAGCTCATAAGCCTTGATTTTTTCAGTCTTTTTCATACTTAAAATTATAGCACAAAAAAATAAGTCTGAATTACATTTTGATATATTTTATTTTTTACAGAATATCGGAAGCTTGTATAAGAACTCACCAGCACTTTCATTCGCAATAAAACAAAAAATTGTCGTTTTTGTTTTATTACGTTTAAAAGAACAAATTCTGTTGCGAAACAAGTTTCGCACAGAATAACGAAAGCCGCTAGGGCGGTCTTTCTAGTCCTTTCATTAGCAATAAAACAAAAAATTGTCGTTTTTGTTTTATTGCGTTATAATACTTTTATGAATCTTGAAGAAATCCGTAGTCAAATTGATTGTGTTGATGAACAACTGGTCTCCCTTCTTGAGCAGAGAATGTCTTTGGTAAGTCAAGTTGCAGTATTAAAAAAAAATGCTGGCAAGGTAGTTTTTGATCCAGCTCGTGAAAAGAAAGTGCTTGAGAAAACGGCTGCTCTTATTGAAAATAAGGAATTTAAAGAGGCTATTCTTGATACTTTTTCCGATATCTTGAAAAATTCACGCGTGTATCAAAATAAAAAAAGAACCTAGTGAACTGTCACCAGTCCACTAGGTTCTTTTTTTATTGCATCACATTAATACAATTCAAGGTAATTATCAATTTCCCACTTGCTTACAAACTGTGCGTAGCTTGCCCATTCGATGCGTTTCGCTTCTACGAAGTTTGCCAGCACGTGATTGCCAAGCGCCTCAGTGACAATTTCATCTTCTTGCAATGCTTTAACTGCATTGTGCAAGGTTGATGGTAAATCAGTGATACCGTTGGCTTTGCGCTCTGCCTCAGACATCACATAGATATTTTCCTCAATCGCAGCTGGCGCTTCCAATCTATTCTCAATACCGTCAAGACCTGCCGCAAGCAAGACTGAAAGTACCAAATATGGATTGGCTGTTGGATCTACCGAGCGAAGCTCTACACGTGTAGACATACCACGAGTCGCAGGTACGCGAATCAATGGTGAACGGTTACGCCCTGCCCAAGCCACATAAACTGGCGCTTCATAGCCAGGAACCAAACGCTTGTAGCTATTGACAGTTGGGTTACAAATAGCTGTAAAGTTATAGGCATGTTTCAAAAGCCCTGCAATAAAGCTGTGTGCATCTTCTGAAAGTCCCATGTCTCCTGCTGGATCCGCAAAGGCATTTTGACCTTCTTTTGTGAAAAGAGACATATTACAGTGCATACCTGAACCGTTGATACCTTGAACTGGCTTTGCCATGAATGTTGCATGAAGTCCGTGCGCACGTGCAATCGTGCGTACCACAAGCTTGAAAATCTGAATATTATCACAAGCCTTCAAAACATCCGCGTATCTGAAGTCAATTTCATGTTGGCCAACTGCCACTTCGTGATGACTTGCTTCTACCTCAAAACCAAGTGAAGTCAAAACATTAACGATTTCACGACGTGTATTGCCTGCCAAGTCAGTTGGTGCAAGATCAAAATAGGACCCTTTATCATTCACATCAAGAGTTGGATTACCTTCCGCATCAAGCTTGAAGAGGAAAAACTCCGGCTCTGGGCCAAGGTTGAAACTCTTGAATCCAGCTTTTTCCATTTTTTTCAGGTTACGTTTCAAGACACCACGGGGATCTCCTGCAAAGGGCTCTCCATCTGGTGTAAAGACATCACAGATTACGCCAGCAACTTTACCATACTCATCGCCCCAAGGGAAGACGATCCAAGTATTCAAATCTGGGTGAAGATACATGTCTGACTCATTGATACGGACAAAGCCTTCGATTGAGCTACCGTCAAACATCATCTTGTTTTCAAAAAGTTTATCAAGCTGTTCATCTGTCGCAGGCACTTCTACATTTTTGAGTGTCCCTAAGATGTCTGTGAACATCAAACGTAAAAATTTGATGTTTTTTTCTTTGATGTCACGACGGATGTCGTTTGCTGTAAATGTCATTTTTTCTCCTTGAATAGTGTTCGCGCAAGCGCTCGACTTTTGAATAGCATTCGTACAAATACTCGGCTTGGAATAGTTTTTGCACCTGTACTCAACTATTGGTGGTCTCACGACATTGGGTGTTGTGAGCTTTATTTTTATAGTCTTGATTGGTTGAAAGTAGTGGAGTTATCACTGAAAAATGGAGATTGTATCTCTAACTCTCTGCGTAATGCCCTAGAAATCTCAGCCTGTGATGGCTGCTGCTTTCTCATTTCAATCTGACGGCGTTTGAGTATTCTTTTGACCTCTGCCATCGAACTTGTTTTCATAAGAATATCTTTGATTTCTAGTAGTTTATCAATATCATTAAGAGAATATTGCCGATGATTTCCGCCTGTTCGCTCAGGAATCACGAGCTTTTGCTCTTCGTAGTATCGAATTTGTCGTGCCGAGAGACCTGTCAATGTCATGACTGTTGACATCGGCAAAACGGCCATATTTTTTCTCAGCTCACTTTCTTTCATGACACGATTTTACGCTAAAAAAATTCTTAAGTCAAGAATTTAGATGTTTTTATGTTAGTTTTTCTAACATGACTGGTATATAAAAAAATTACTTATCGAAATAAGTAATTTTCGCTTATGCTCCAACTGATACAGAGCCATTAATGTAAATATAATCACTAGATTGATCTATAACTTTTCCTGACTGATCAAGCATGGTAACAGTATAGTCATAATAGTTAGAAACTCCCGTCGTACTAATCGTAAAAGGAATATCAATCGTTCCCGTCTGGGCTGTCAGGCTTTTTGTTGCGACTACTTTATTTCCACCCTCATCATAAGTGATGACGATTTTCCCAGACGTTGCATCTCCAAGATCATAGCTGATATTCGAGGTGACAGACACTGTTTTTTTGCTGCGTGAGATATCATTAGGTGTGGTCTTATTTACCGTCACATTGCCTAAACTTGACTCATTTCCCGTGCTCGAATCGCTTGTATCGCTCGAGCTACTTGAATCAGACAGAGAACTTACTTTGATAAAGTCGGTTATACGGTTAACTTTCTGCCCTTTAGCGTCATAAAGTGTCACAGTAAAGTCATAATAACTCCCTTTGCTCACAGATGGGTCTAGCTCAAAACTCATAGAGAGTGATCCCGAATTTTCTTTCAGGTTCTGACTTGCGAGTACAGTAGCTTTTCCAGCGCTTTGATTTGTCAAGCCTCCGTAGGTTATAACTACTTTGCCTGATTTCATCGTCTTGTCATAAAAGCTATAATCTATCCCCAGAGTAATCTTTTTTGTTCCATCTGCGCTATTCACAGTGTCTGGAGTTTTAGAGCTGATATTTACCTGACCTGTAAAACTATAGTCCGTCTGTCTCTGAGACATATATCCTGGAATGTAACTGCCATATGCGAGTTTTCCTGACTTTACAGATTTGCCTGTCGGTGTGAAAATCTCTACTTTTTTAGACTTTGTCATCATGACAAAGTAATCGCCATCGCCTGTGACAGATACAAACTGCGAATTTTTAAAGGTTGCAACTTTCTCAGATTTATTACTTCTAAATGAGTATTTCTTTATTCCTGTGATATAGTTTTCTTCATCTCTTATCTCTGTATAGTAATACTTATCATCAAGTCCTGCAAAATATTCTCCATTATCTACCTTTGAATTTTTAACAACTTTCATTACTTTAAAATCCTTATTATAGAAAGTGCTAATGTCTCCATCAACAGTATAGAAAATATCCGTGCTCTCCGAAAGAAGTAATAAGTCCGCTATTTTTTGGTTAAAAGTTAATTTTTTGACTAATGACAAATCACTGATTTTGTGAACTTCAAGCGTTTTTTCTGCTGTCGCAATCACATAATAGTCCTGACTGATGATTTTATTTCTATAAGATAGAAGAGAGGCATGCGCGGCAGAGGCAAATTTTCTCTTTTCCAAATCTTTCACCTTTGATTCCCTAATACGATAGGAACTCCCATAGGCATAGCCTGTTACATTTGAATAATAGAGTCCATACTGATAAGTCAGAGAAGAATCAATCGTGTGGCCATTTTTGGCTAATAGTTTAAATTTTCCCTCGCCCGTCATAATAAGCATTGAGCCATCTGAATAATGCACAGTAACAGTAGAACCTTTGCCATCTGGCAGGTATTCTTTTAACGTTTTACTGTCTATGGTATGTTCACCGCTGATCTTGTCAAAAATCAAAAAATATTTCTCCTGAATAGGCTGTCCCATTTGAAAAAAGCTCTGCTTCTTTCCTAGGTAGGCACTGGTAAAGGGAGTTGATATCATCTGGAAAAGAACTGTAAAAGCGACAAAAAATGTCACAATTCCTCCAAAGGTCACTGGTAAAATAATCGCAAGTTTCTGTCCTGCTGTCAACTTCTGTTTTTTCATAATCATCCTAATCTAAATTTCCTAATATTTTACTATCCTAAAACTATCCTAAAGATTCTACTTATTATCCAAACTTCCTGCAAAAGCCACAGCTACACGGTCGGCGAGTGCAGATAGTATTGATATATTCAGCAAAGGGTCTAATGCTGTAATGTGCGTTTCGTAGGAAATCTACTATAACTCGGGAACTGGATAGCCCAAATGTTCATACGCTTTCGCTGTCGCACGTCGCCCTTGTTTGGTACGGATGATAAAACCCTTTTGGATCAGATATGGCTCATACATATCTTCCACAGTTTCCACATCTTCAGCAATTGCCACAGAGAGCGTACCAAGCCCGACAGGCCCGCCATTGTAAAGCTCAATCATGGTGCGAAGTAATTTCTGATCAATATAGTCAAGGCCCTCAACATCAACATCGAGCATAGTGAGCGCTTGATCCGTGATTGGTCGGTCAATTTTTCCATTACCACGAATCTGGGCAAAGTCACGCACACGCTTGAGCAGACGATTGGCAATACGTGGCGTGCCACGGCTGCGGAGCGCGATTTCGTGCGCTCCTTCGTCAACAATCTCTGCCTCAAAAATGTCCGCCGTACGCTTGGTAATGGTCTCCAAATCCTCGGTTGTGTAATATTCCATGTGAGCCGAGATGCCAAAACGCGCGCGCAGCGGATTTGACAGCATGCCCGCCCGCGTGGTTGCCCCAACCAAGGTAAACGGTGGCAAGTCCAGATGAACTGAACGCGAACCATCGCCAGAGCCAATCATGATATCAATATAAAAATCCTCCATCGCGCTGTATAGGACCTCCTCGACCGTCATCGGCAGACGATGAATCTCATCAATAAAAAGCACATCGCCTGGCGCAAGCTCATTGAGTATCGCGACCAAATCACCCGGCTTTTCAATCGCTGGCCCAGATGTCTGCTTGACCTGCACCCCCAGCTCATTGGCAATCACAAAGGCCATCGTCGTCTTACCAAGCCCTGGCGGGCCAAATAGCAGGACATGATCCAAGGCCTCCTCGCGCTGCTTCGCGGCTGCGATAAAGATTTCCAACTGCTCCTTGACCTTGTCTTGCCCGATATATTGCGCAAAGCTCACTGGACGAAGCGACAGCTCCTCAACTTGTTCGTCGTCTTGAATTTCTGGATTTAAATTTTCATTCATTAGGGATATTATACACGAAAAAAATGACGATATCGCTATTCTATAAATTTTATTTTTAGTTTTGGTCTCAGCGACTATATTACGGAATTACGGAATTATAAAACCCACACTACATAGTTCTGCTAGCTTTTAGCCTTTTATAGTAGCAGAAATACTTTTGATAAATTTCATAAATTTTCATGAAAAAGCTGTATAACTAAGTCAGAATATCTTGTCTGCAGATGATAGGCTTTCAAAAAATTATCAATATTCACAACATCTGGTTGGTTATCAAAGTCCGCTAAATATTCTTCGATCCGAGCTTGGATCATATAACGATCAGCTTTTAATTCACGTTTACTGGCAAGACTTGGAGCCTCACACTCCAATGATTCATGAGAATTGATGAGATGTCCCAACTCATGAAGAATTGTATTTTTTCGGTCAATATCATCAAGGCTATCATTGATAAATATAATCTTTGCATCTGGTAAATAAAGCCCATCTTTATCCATCCCATGACCACTCACCACTGAAATCCCCTCGGCTTCAAGTTCTCTTTCAAGATTCATGAGGTTCCTCCTCTTTGCTGTCAAAATATATCTGCAAAAAGTTCATCAAAAATTCACGATCTTTCTCAGTCAATGGCTTACCTCCGAACGCCATTGCATGGCTTGCCATTACCTCCAAATCTCCCTCCGTGTAAGGTTGCGCCTCACGCCCAAGAAGATAATCTACTGATGTATGGAAATAATTCGCAATCATCGCAAGATGTTCTGCCGACGGAGACTTTTTCCGTTTCAGTCCATAAATATAATTTTCACTAAATCCTAAATCAAGCGCTACCTTCTGTAGGCTTACTTTTCGCTTGTCTGCAAGGAATTTAATCTTTTCAAAAACAGTCATTTGGTCTCCTTTTTATTCTTTTGAATTAATTATTTGACATTTATAATTTTTAAGCATAAAATAACTTTGTAGATATAAGACGAGTTGACGAGTAGCTAGCACTCGTTTCTTCTTCTCTTTATTTTACACAATCGAATAAATAAAGTCAATCATTCATAAAAACAAAACGAGTTTCAAAATCGTAGTGAATAAGATTTTGGTTGACCTACTATTTCAACTCAATCATTTTAACCAAAAAGGAGAAAAACAATGAAAGTAAACATCAAAAAACAACAACTTAAACAATCTTTGACAGAACCAAGCCCAACGAATTTTCGCCAATGGAAATCCGGTAAACAGTGGCTCTATGGACTTTGTATTGCCCTGGCCTTTCTTGGCGCTACTGCTACAATTTCTAGCTTTATTTTTCAATCAGAAACTGTTTATGCTTTAGGAAACGGCACAGTTTCAAGTGTTCCAGGTATTCTTTTAAACAGTGGTGCCAGAGAAAATGGCAATCCGCAAGGAAGAGTCTATTGTATTGACCAAAAAGTATTTCAAGGTGGTGGCTCTACCGCTACCATCGATCCATCAAAAAGTACCGTTTGGAACAGTTTCAACACAACACAAAAATCTCAAGTTCAGGCAATTGCTTGGTATTCATTCAACAATGATAAACTCAGTGCCGCAAATGAATCAGACTCAAATATGTATTTAGCCGCTCAAGCTTTAATTTGGGATATCACGAGCTACGGTAGCCTACCTGTAAATGGTGCCTCAAGTCAAACTGGATTAAATCATGACTGGGGCGATTCTGTGAATAACATTTTTTACCCTAGTGCTGCTGGATATAATCAGGCGGCCATGATTCAAGATATGGACTATCTTCTCTCACTCTATCATGGTTCTCAACTCCTCCCTCAGTTTAATCCCGAAAGTCAAAGAATTCATCTCGGGCAGACCGCAAGTTTTACAGATACAAACAATGTCCTTAACAACTATCCGCAGATTTCTGCAACTAACGGACTTCAGGCCTCAACTACTGGAAATCTACTCAATGTCATTGGAACACAAGCTGGAGTTGGGACGGTTACTTTATCAAATGGTGGACTTTCCCCAGACATAGATTCACAAGGCGTTGCCGTCTGGCTTACAAGCAATCCAGCAGGACAAGACCTTATCTTGGCAAAAGGAACACCTCTCCAACAAACAAAAGTTTCCGTCACCGTTATCCCCACTGCTTCCCTAAAAATATCAAAAACTGACACTGATCGAAACAAACCGATTCCAGGCGCCGTTTATGTTGGACTTAACAAGGAGGGGCAAATTGTGACCAAAGATGCCGATGGTAATAATTTACCAAATACGGGAAGATTTATCACTGGCGATGATGGTAGCTTCACAGTAAATAACCTGATGGATGATCCTAATAATGTCGTGGGTGGCGAATCACAGACTATCGTTACACTTCGTGAAATGTCTGTTCCTAGTCCATACACCCTCTCTGCAGATTTACCATCTGTCGTGAATGAAAATGGAGATGTCAATTCTATCAGTATGGATTTACCCGTAAGCTTGGTCGCAGGTACTACAGCCAGTAACCCTACGGGTGTGACTTTCTCAGACAAGGCGCAAGTCCAAGCTATCAAGGTACAGAAAACAGCGACATTATCTGGAAAGAAAATTTCAAACTTCCCAAATGACAACTACAGCTTGAAAGATACCGAGTTTACGCTTAGAAACGTCACCCAAGGGACGACATTAGGAAAAATCTACACGGATAAAAATGGACTTGCCGACTTATCTAGCCTGATCAAAACAGGCGACAGCCACCAGTCCGCTGCTGCCTACCAAGCTATTTTGAATCAACTGCTTGCCAATGGGGATAGTTACAGTATCCAAGAGACGATCGCACCAAATGGGCTTGCTTGTGACTGGAACGATGGAAAACCTCAAAACTTCAGCTTGTCTAACACAGGTACAGACACCCAACTTATCAATCCAACTGTAAAAGATACAAGTGCTGAAAACACAGATACTCCAATAACTGTAGCTTCCACTCTCACCAAGATAGATAGCGATACTGGAACAGCTCAAACACAAGGTAGCGCTCACTTACAAGGAACTATCGAGTCGCTCTTCTACCGAAAAGACATTAAAGACAGATCAGGCAATATAATCCACAAAGCCAATACAGCCGTCGCTTGGTCTGATGGTTTTTCAGAACTTCCGATAGCCATCAGCTCAGGTAAAAAAGCTGATAACAAATTTGTCAGCTTACAGGTCGCAAATGGCGTGAATACGGTAGGTGTCAAAAATCTACCAATCACAGAAAATTCCTCTGAAGAAGGATATTATTGGGCAGAAAAATCTGCTGGTGGAGCTTTAACACCTGGCTTTGGTTATACTGATAATACAAGCAACTTCAATATTCAATCTGGAGAAGGCGCGGACGGAACGAGTCCGACTTCTGGGGTCAGCGTCATCAACAGCACAGATACCAACCTCACACAAAGCGATCATGTCTTGACCGTTCAACTTGAATTTATCAAAGCCTTTAATAACGATGGCTCTCTAACGGGTGAAGATGGTGCAGAGTTTTCTATTAGCCCTTCTGATAAAAGTACTCTTGCAATCCTTGATGGGCTCAATGCGCAAAATAGCCACTCGACATCTGGTGATAGCACTTCTTTTGATGGTTACACAATGGCTGGTCTCTCTCGTTTTAAATTCCCGATTGGCAACTACACAATCCATCAAACAAAGACTGCTAAAGGCACTAAACCTATCCAAGATATCAAAGTTAGCTTTAGCCCTAACGCCAGTACAAACGGGGCTCCGAGCAGCTACACACTTACAATCAACTGGGCAGATGGTACAAAGATTTACAGTAAAACGTTCAAGTCAGACGATTTCACAGATGACAACAGCAACCTGATTAAGTTCAATCTTGGAACATTATCCGATAATAAACTTGTTTCCTCCATCAAGACAACCGCTTCTGATAGCTTAGATAACGACCATAATCTCGGACTTGGAACTGTAACCGCCCGCGACAACTCCATCGTTAAAAACCTTGTGGCTGGTGACTATACAGAAGTTACTCATTGGGTCGATAAATCAACAGGTAAAGAAATCACTATCAATGGTAAAGCACTCACCACTTCAAAAGACTTTAGCTCAACTGGAGATGGAGAAGATGAGGTCAAAACCGAAGTAACCTTTGACGATGTCAGCCTTCAAGGCAAAGAAATTACAGCCGAAGAATTTATCTATCCCAAAGGGAATACTTCAGGAACACCCGTCATCTCAGAAACTAATTATAAAACTAATGAAGACCAAAGCTTGACTGTCGCTACAGGAAAGGGAGAAACACAAGTCCAAACCTCTGTCATTAAAAATGATACGGTCACAATCAACGACCAATTCAAGGGATCGGGCTTCCAGCCTAACGAGACAGTTCTCGTAAAAGTTGACTCAGCCTATGACCATTCACAAGATAAAGAAGTTTCTGCCAGCGGTCAAGCCAAATTTACGGCTGATTCAAATGGAAATATTCAAGGGCTAATCCAAGTCACTGTAGATGCTACAGAATTGCAAGATCATGATCTGACTTTCTTTGAATCTACTTTCCTCAAAGACGAACTCGTCTTCAAACTCCACGACAAAAACGCAAGCTCCGAAACAGTTCATGTCAGCCTCCCTACCGATACTCCCTCATCAGGACAGAATCTTATCAACACTGTAAAGAATGCAATACTACCTCACACTGGAGATCTCTCTTCTTGGCTCCCTCTAGCTCTCGGCGCTTCACTTCTTGCTACTGTACTTGCATTTATTAAGCGACAAACAGTCATAAAGGCATTTCATTCTCTCAGAGAAAAGCTAGGAAAAAAATAAATTAATACCCAGAATAAATTAAATTATTTTAGCTTTAATAATCAAGAATAGAAGGATCGAGGCTATTTTTTATCTTTGCTAAATATTCCGAGTAAACCGAAATTTTCTTAAGCTTATATGAGAGAAAATAAATCAGATGATATTAAAAAGAATCCTGTCAGCCCTGACAGGATTCTTCTAGTTCGTTCGGCACTACAAAGGTCTCGATATAGTGTCTTCCCCAGTCATTCATCGCCCAGACGACTGGCAAAAGGCTTCTTCCTAAGCTTGTCAGTTGATAAGAAATTTTTGCCATTCCTTGATCGATTTTAACCTGCTTCACAATGATTTGTGCAGCAGCTAATTCATGGAGCTGCAGCGCAAGCATACGGCGACTACAATTTGGAATTCGCCGTGCAAGTTCGTTAAAATGTAACTCTTCTTTCATCAAGCGATTCAAAATAATCGTTTTCCAACGCCCTGACAAAATTTTCAATGTTGTATCAAGTGGGCAAAATTCACCATGGATTTGACTGTTTTTTACAAAATCATTTTCAATTTCAAATTTCATGGTTTCATTATAGGACTTTCTGTCAGCGCTTGCAAGCGGTATCAACTCTGTAACCTAATTACTTTTTCTTCACTTGATTTCTTTTTGCTTCACGCTAAACTTACACTATGAAATCAAAAAATTTACTTGTCATCACTGGACTTTTCCTCGGTGTTTTCGTTATTGGTGCAGACAGTTTCATCATCTCACCGCTCTTACCCAATATTGCGATGGACTTTCAAGCCAGCATTAGCCAAGCTGCTTTTGGTGTTACCGCTTATGCACTCTGCGAAATGATTGGCGCGCCGCTTTTTGGTCCGCTTGGGGATCGTTTTAGCAAGCGCAAACTTCTTCTACTCGGGATTAGCATCTTCCTCATCGGCACTTTACTCTGTGCCTTGTCACCAAATTTGATAAGTTTTTACATTTTTCGTGCCATTGCAGGATTTGGTGCTGCTTTATTTCTACCAAATGTCTGGGCATTTATTGGGGGCTATTTTGAAGTCAAAACGATGAATAAAGTTATGGGCATTGTCATGTCCGCCCTTTCTCTATCCGTTGCACTTGGCGTTCCACTCGGGAGCTTCTTGGCTCAACTTTCCAGTTGGCAAATGGCCTTCTGGGCTTCGGCTGTTCTTTCAGTCCTATCTGGCCTTGTCATTTTGCTCGTGATTCCAAATACTCTTCCAAGTAAAACAAAGCTCCATTATACGTCCGCATTCAAGAAAATTTTCATGATGAAAAAAGTGCCTCAAGTCTTATCTATTAGCTTCTTTTACATGTTTTCTTTTTACACAATCTACACTTTTCTTGGGAGTTACCTAACAAATACATTTCATTTTAGCTTGACACAGCGCGGGTTCGTCTTTTTCACCTACGGCCTTGTCAACTTTATCGCCGCCATATTCGGTGGAAGCTTTATGAATAAAGTTGGACGCGAAAATAGTATTTTATTTAACAGCGCCGCTTCTGTCATACTTGCTCTTGGCTTAGGAATTCTGGGGCAAAATTTCCCCCTGCTCATCATCTCGCTCATTCTTTTGGCAATAACCATGGGACTTGGCGTCACTGCGATTTCTGCCCTCATCGTCACCACCGCGCCCCAAAATCGTTCAACCATCATGTCCTTCAATAGTTCCGTTCTCTACCTTGGCCTGACCCTTGCTTCCGCTCTTGGCGGAATTATCTATCAAACTCACGGTTTTCCTCCCCTTGCCTTCTCATCCGCCTTTGGCTTTCTTCTAGCCTTGTGTTTCATCTGGCGAATTAAAAACTCAGAGAAGTTTTGAAATTTCTTACTATTTTTTGAAACATTTTGTAAAAAATACGTGCGCTTTGGCTTCTCGCTTTAGCGGGCTGCCGTTCTACGACTTATCCAGATTATTCTGGATATACTCAAAGTCCTGATAGAACTAAAAAAGCTTAGTCGTAAAGACTAAGCCAACCAAACTCACCAAGAATAATTAACAACGCGTGAGGAGCAATTATATAATATTTTGGATTTTATAATCAAATCGAAAAAGATGGAGTTGATTTTTTATCTTTTCCCCAATTTTCCGAGTAAATTGGGGATTTTCTTTGGATTATTTCGATCAAGAATTTCTTGTTTTTCGGCGTCAAAATCCTCTTGAGTAATAAGTTCCTCATCTAAAAGCTTTTTCAACCGACGAAGTTCTGTTTCGTTTTGTTTCAGCTTATCTTCATCGCTTTTAAATATTTTCTTAGCACCTGATGAAACTCCTTTTGTCAAATCTGATAAAATGTCTTTTCCAGACTCAGCCATCGCTTTCGCCTTACTTTCAGTAATTGAGGCCTCGTCCATATAGTAAATCTTAATTAACGTACCCGTATTTACCGCTCCCGAAAAGGGAAACATTGCCACAACTTCATCTGGAAATGCCTTTGCAAATTTGGCTTCTGGCTTTTGTAGAATCGCACTCACAATAAATCCACGACTTTCAAGTAAACTCTTAGCCTCATCTTTTTTCATGTCAATTACATTTGGAATTTCAATCTCATCTTTATGCTTTTCAAAGTTTCGATCCATCTGCTTTTCAATCAGTGGAGCCGCTTTTTCAATACTATCTGTAATTACTTTCGTTGTATCTGGAATAACTGATAATACACTTTTTAAACCCTTACCTAATTCAGCAGGATTTATTTTTATCTTGTTCTTTTTATTCACCATTTTGTTATTTTCTCGTTTCCCCTTATTTTACCGGTGTAAAGATTAATTTGGCCGTGTCTGATGAAATGCCTGTTTCATAGTAGTTAGAATTATCAAAGGTGGTCGTGAGGACTTCGCCCTCTTTTAGAGAGACTGCTACGTCAGAATTACCCGAATTATAGGCTTGGCTTTGGCTAGACCTAGTCGTATCGTTATAAATATCTATATTCCAACCCAAGTTTTGAAACTGTGCGCTCAGCTGCATATTCGTGCTCAGTTTGTAGGTGCCAGCTGGTATATCGCGGCCTACAACGTAGTTGCCAATCCCGATTTGAGTGCTTGATGTCACTTTTGCGGGTATGGCTGTAAACTTCACTTTAGAGATATTGCTGAATTTTAATATGTCTCCGTTAAATAAAAGCACGCGAATTGTTGAGGCATCCCCGCTCGTATTCCCACTTACCCCACCAATCCAATTGATAAATAAGCCATTAATTGACTTGCGCTCACCTGTGATATTGCCTTCTCCGCCCGTGATCGTCAGGTCATAAATTCCTGGCGTCACGCTTTGCCCTGCACCGACGGTAATATCGCCTGTTATATAAATTTCATCTGTCGTTTTTGATTCTGCTGCCAGTTCGTTTAAAATGCCAAGTGTTGACTGCTTCTCTTCAGACGAAGAGTCAGGAACTTTCATGATACTAGAGCTGCTCGGAGAACTTGCTTGCGGTGCAGCTGTCGTTTTTGAAAGACTTGATGCAAACATAACCACGATGACCACTAAAACGGATACGCCTGATAGTGACGTCCCGATAATTGAAAGGATTTTATTTGAAGTTTTAGCTTGGACAAGGGCGATAATTCCCAACACCAAGCCCGCTAGAGCAAAGAGAATCGCAAGCAGATTCATCTCCTGAAAGAATGAGAAGAGCAGGGCGATACCACCGAAAATAACTGCTAAGAGTGCCAGTACTTTCTTATCCACTGTCTTGTCCACTTTTTTCTCTGCGGTTTGTTTTTCTGAATTTTCATTCTCATTTTTGGGACGTTTGAAAGCTTGAATGACGAGCAAAATCTGTGCAACGAGCATCACGATTAAGCCAACAAAAATAACTTTTCCGCCGAGAGCATTTGTCCCTGAGAGTTTCATAGATGTAAGTAAGCTACCAACCCGTTCGTTTAGAAACAAATCTGTGACAAATGATAGAAATACAAGCCCTAAGACGCCTATTTTGGTGCCTTTATTTTTGAAAAATGAAAAAACAATCAACGCAACCGAGGTTAAGCTAAAAAGCCAGATGGTAACAGTCAACTGGATAATAGCAGTGTGCAGGTTATTGTTTGAGCTGGCGCCAAGAGTTGAAACCAAGCTTTCCAGTGCACGAAGTTTATCTGGAAGAGAGGCCAAGCTTCCTCTTATGGTAAAGGCGCCTTCTCCAAAATGGATAAAGTCAAGTGCAAAAACGCCAACAAGCACAAGTATCGCTCCCACAATGCCGAGCAAATCCAGAAACGAGAGCCGCTTCAAATCAATCTTTATTTCTAAGTTTTTCATATTTCCCTTTGGTTTTTTTATTTTGAATATTTATTTTGCAGAACCATTGGCATGTCCGCGTTGATAACCTGCGGCTTGCGCATCTGAAAGCGTCATATATCTAAAATTTCCAGGGATTTTTACAGCTGTAAAATAAGTCCCTTTGTCTGGGTTCGCATAAACCATGCCAGTTCCTGCGATTGTCCAATCACCGCTAACTGTCGGAGCTGTACTTGCAATAGATTGGCTATCCGTCGCACTTTCCGATACACTCGATTCTGTTGTAGACGCCACAACAGAAGAACTTGCTTCAGTAGACGAGGGCTCACTTGTTGAACTACTTGCAACTGTTGAACTTGTGCTACTTGATGATGATGTTGTTGTCGTCGCGCTACTACATGCTGTCAACATAAAAAGTGTAATTATTGAAATACCGAGCGTTGCAATTTTTTTCATCTTCTTCTCCTTTTATTGTTTCATTCAGTGTTTTATAACCCATTCCTTTTCAAATCTAAATAGGAGCTAGGCCTCATTGAGCAGCAGCAAGTTTTGCTGCTGCAGTTGTAATTTCATTTGTAATTTTTGTATAAGTAACTAAATCTGCCCCAGTAAAATCGGATTGATACGTCTGTGCATCGTCTAGCATTTGGCTCTCTTTTGTTGCCATGTCTGCTCCTTCCGACAGCAACGTCAAATCTGTAGGATCCGCAAGATACTTATCAACAAAACTTGAATAGCTATCAGCAAATGCTTGATAATCAGCTAGCCATTGTTTTGCATCAGACGTCTCAACTGCTGTCGAACTAGAAGATGTCACAGTGGAGCTTGAAGAGCTTGAAAAATTTGTATCCTCTGATGAACTGCTAGTGTCAGTGGAATAATCACTCGCGCTGTCATAGCTTGAGCTTTGAGTTGTTAGCGATGAATTTGAGATACTTTTACTTATAGCGCCATATTCAATAACCATGATAAAAATGGCTGCAACAGACAAAGCCGTTCCGATGATTGATTTAACTTTTTTTCTCTTTAGATTAAGGGAAATACCAATCACCCCTAAGATTGCGCCCGCAACCGCAAGCGGTGTTGACAGAATATTAATGATTGGAATCCATGAAAAGAATAATCCGATACCTCCAAAAACGATTGCTAAAACACCTAAAACCGTTTTTTCATTTGAATCAATAGGCAATTTTTGTTGTTCCATAAATACTCCTTTTATTTTCAGCTTTTATCGTGTATCAACTTTGCACGTTTTTCTATTCGTGAAATTAACTACCATGTTAAAAGATTGAAATGTTCCAAATGGTCATACGTAATAAATCGAACATCATCTTTTTCATATTCGCCCGTAATCCGAACAAATAATTCATCGCCCTCTTTGATATCTTTGGGTTCATCCTTCGAAATATAATTAGTTCGATAATTTCCTTGGATATCATAATAATTACCTGTTGCATTTGTAGTTATTCCAAAATCTTTAACCGTGAATACCACCGTCTTCCCGATTACATCATCACCAAACGTTAATGCCATTCCAAGACTTGACTCATCTGGATAATCTGGCATAGCTCTGTGGCTAGAAGCCGATGTACTAACTGTGTGTAGCGTTTCTTTTGCTTTGTATAACGGCAGACAACCCGTAAGAGTAATTAAGGCAATCCCCATTATCACAGCAAACATAATGTTGCGTCTACTCATTTTATGATTAGCACTCCAAAAATAATTTTTTTCACATTTTCCCCTTTATTGATTCTTGTGTCTAAGAGACACAAGAAAAGCTAGCTTTTCGCTAATTCTTTGCCTATTGTACTCTTTTAAGAAACCATTTGTCAAGCAATGTTTTATTTGACCTTCTGCTTTAAAACTACTTTTCTACAACTTTTAAATCTGTATAGTTAATAATCCAAATTCCACCTGAGCCTGATGCTCCCAAGACTTTGACTTCAAGTGTTTGACCTACTTTGATATCTTCTTTAGGTTTTAGATTGGAGCCAAAATTAAGATGATCTCCTGCATGAATATTGTAGGGAAGAAATCCCCCAGTAATATATTCGTTCACGGTAAATTCAACAGTTTTACCTGTAACATCTGTGTGATTATTTAAAGCTTGCTCAAATTTAGCTGCGCTTGAATAGTCAGGCGCAGTTGATTTATTTGTAGCACAAGCCGTTAAGGTAACGCCCATAAGCACCAGCAGCACAATTGCAATTAACTTTTTCATAAATTCCCATTTCTCTATTTAATATCAAAACCATACGACTTTGTTGTCAATTAAAAATTGCTATTCGCAATTTAAACATCTTCTATTATGACTAAAATAATAGGAGACTATATGGGAATAGAATACTTTGGGGAACGAATCAAGGCGCTGCGCGACAGCCGTTCTTTATCACAGCAGCAGCTTGCTGATAGACTTTGCTCGACACGCGCAACGGTTAGCGCTTATGAGAGGGGGCGGCTTTATCCATCAGTTGAGAAGATTTATGCAATCTGTAAGTTGTTTGATGTCAGTGCCGATTTTCTCTTGGGAATCTCAGATCACTCTGAGATTTCGATGTATCGGCTGAGTGCTACACAGCGCGAACTTGTGCTGAGATTGATTCTTGATCTTGAGCAGGAAAATGAAAAACTAGAACTTGATTAAGTTCTAGTTTTTTGTTTAGTCTGACTTTTTACTTACTTCACCAGCATTTTAAGCGCCAATTTAATCGCAATTTCAGCCGTTTCTGGATTTTCTGCACTCAACTTACTTTCAATTTTCTTAAGCTCCGCTGCTTTGTAACCTAAAGCCGTCAAAGCTTCAAGAGCTTCGCTGACAACTGTATTTTCTGAACTTTGGGCGACAACTGCTTGTGCATCAAAGCTGAACTTGCCCGCAAGGTCCAGTACCATCTGCATGGCGGTTTTTTTGCCGACGCCTGGGAATTTCGTCAGATAGGTCACATTGCTCGTTTCAATAGCAGTCGCGAGGCCAGCATTGTCCCCACGTGCGATAATCGCCAGTGCTGACTTTGGCCCAATCCCTGTCACGCCGATGAGTTTGAGAAAAACTGACTTTTCCGCCGCGTCAACAAAGCCGTAAAGCGTGTGGGCATCTTCGCGAACGACCTGATGGACATAAACCTGCACCGTTTTGTTGAGGTGGCTTGAAAAGGCGTATGGGTTTGCAACTGACAGCTGATAGCCCACGCCGTAAGCTTCAAGCACAATGTAGGTTGGCGTGATTTTTGTGATAGTTCCTGTTAAATATTCGTACATTTACTTTCCTAATTTCTCTAAAAGATATTCATTCATGGATTTTCCGTGAAGTTAAAGCTTATTATAACTTTTATAAATCTAACATTTGAATTGATGGAAGTCAATTCCTTATCCTTTGATAATTAAAAATAAGGACTTACATCCCTACTTTTTCTCTTTATTGTTTGTAATAAGCGTTTTGAGCAAGAGTTGCTGAGTCTAACCCGCCTTGTGTCGCAAAAGACCAAATTCTGTCTTTACTCTTATCTGATTGATCTGCTTCATGCACTTGGCCATTTGTGAAGGCTTCTGCCCCTTTCGGGGTGAATACAATCTCGATAACTGCACCCGAGATTTGATCCACAAAAATAGCTCCTGTGGGGTTACCTACGTCGTTTGTCGATGTTCCTTGGCTTATGGTAATATTCTGTTGATAAGCCGGTTCCATACTCCCAACTCCTTGAACAATCTTTGGATTACCCGTTGCATCATTCCAGTCAGGAATATCAATCTTCGAGCCAGTGACAGTCCCCGCCTCAGGCTGAGAATACGTTCCCAAAATATCACTAAAAGAAAGCATATCTTTTGTAACCGTCAAGGTCTGACCCTTGGCATTCTTCCACGTCCCAACAACGCTTGAAAAGTCTCCATTTGCGATTTGCTCACTGTTCATTGACACTTGAGCGACAGCCACGGAGCTGTTTGTGCTAGTTGAGCTTGATTTTGATGAGGAAGATAAAACTTTTGAACTGCTGCTTGAGCTCGATTTGCTCGAGCTAACTGCCGTGCTTTTATTTCCGCCACAAGCCGTCAAAGTTGAAAGAGCGGTAACAGATGTCAGAATAACTGTTGCTAACGCAAATTTTTTCATTATTTACTCCTATTTTTTATTTCACCTCAACTTTTATTTTACTAAATCACAAAGACTTTTACAATTCCATATTACTTCTGGCACTACCGTGACTTTGCATGATTCTACGGAACATTTTCTGCAAGTCTTGAGCGTCAAACTTGACAAGGCTAGGTCGGCCATGTGGGCAATTATAAGGATTTTCGCATTCTGATAGTTGCCTTAACAACTCACGCGCACCGTCTGGGTCTATCGGGTCATGAGCTTTTATGCTCGATCTGCAAGCAATCATAATCGCCAAGTCTTCACGATATTTCTTGACTGATGTTTCCTTATCTGCAAGAAGCAAATCAATCAGCTCATAAGTCGCCTTTTCAATTTCCGCTTCACGCATCCAAATCGGGTGTTCACGCAGGATAAACTGTCCCTCGCCATACTCCTCAAGATAAAGCCCAGCTTCTTCGAGCTGTGACTTCTTTTCAAGCACACGTTGAAACTCATCCTTTGGTAAATCTATCAGGACTGGAAAGAGTAAACTTTGCTGCTCATAGTTGACCTCTCCGATTTTATCTCGCCAATATTCATACTTAACACGCTCCTGAGCCGCGTGCTGATCCACAATATAAAACTCATTTGGAGCCTGACAAAGCAGGTAACTACTGTGAAGCTGCGCTAAATATTGAAGTTCTGGGAAAGTTTGATTGACCTTTGGAGCATTAACCGTCTCAGTTTGACTTTCAAAAACTGTTTCCAGAGTAATTTCTGGTTCTTGAACCGTTGGAATCTTTTCTTCTGGCGCCTCATAAGTAATCGGCTGATTTGTTAGTGCCATTTTTGGAGGAAGATAATTTTTCAGATTATTTTCTTCAAAGTTTGCTTCAACTCCCTCTCTCGTTTGGGACTGAGGTAAATTCTCCAAAGCTAGAGGAATCAACGTTTCTTCCCCCAAAGCTTCTCGAATGGCAGTTGAAATCAACTTCATCAATTCTGGCTCTTTTGACAAGCGAACTTCCTGCTTGGTCGGGTGAACATTAACATCTACCAGTTGTGGCGCCATCTCAATGTGCAATACAACCAATGGAAAGCGTCCCACCATGAGCTTACTTCCATAGCCTTCAATAATCGCACGATTAAGCTGAAAGTTTTTAATATAGCGCCCGTTTAAAAAAACAGAAATATAGTTCCGACTGGCACGTGTCAACTCTGGCAAGGAAATAAAGCCTGAAACTTTAAAATCTAAATCTTCGGTTGACAAGCTAACAAGCTTACGTGCATTAGACAGCCCGTAAATCTGTGCAATCGTTTGGCGCAAATCACCTGAGCCAGTCGTCTGAAGCACCGTATTTTTCTCACTGATAAGCGTGAAACTAATCTCAGGGTGAGCCAAACTTTCACGATTGATAATATCCGTAATATGTGCAAGCTCAGCTTGCAATGAGCGAATGAACTTCAGCCGAGCCGGAGTATTATAAAAGAGGTTTTTGACCGTAATTTTTGTACCCACGACCTTTGCCATGGCTTCAATCAGCTCGACTTTTCCAGCTTTCGCGATGAGGCGTGTTCCAGCCGTTTCCTCCTCTGTACTCGTCTCAATCGTAAGTTCTGAGATAGAAGCGATTGACGGCAGAGCCTCACCACGAAACCCCAGCGTGCGAATCTGAAAAAGATCACGCGCAGACTTCAACTTACTTGTCGCATGGCGAAGCAGTGCAATTGGCAGATCTTCGGCCTCAATACCTGCTCCATTATCTGCCAGCTCGATTAGATTAAGTCCAGCCTCTTCAACTCGAACTGTAATTTTAGTTGCGCCAGCATCAATTGAGTTTTCCAGAAGTTCCTTGACAACACTGGCAGGACGTTCAACGACTTCACCGGCGGCAATCTGGTTGGCCAATGATTCTGGAAGTTCTACTATTTTTCCCATTGGAATAGCATTCGCGCAAGCGCTCGGCCTTCCCCGATGCTTTACACGCCTTTCGTTTATATTTTACTTATTTGGCCGACATTTATACAGAAAATTATTTTTCTATATTTCGTTTATTCTCTTTATAACTTTGCTTTCAACTCGGCCAGCTTATTCAGCGCATCAAGCGGCGTCATATTCATCAGATCTATTTTCTCCAAGGCTTCTTCAAGTTCTGAGCCACGATTATCCAAGCTAAATAGTTCCATCTGCTCAGGTTCGTCAGCTTTAACAAGGTCTGGAGATTGATTTTCTAACTTCTGCAAAATTACATCTGCTCGAGTTAGTAGTTCTGCTGGCAAGCCTGCGATTTTCGCAACATGGATACCATAAGATTTATCAGCTGGCCCTTTAGAAATCTTATGCAAGAAAACCACTTCGCCATTTTGCTCAAGCGTTGCTACATGTACATTTGTCAGAGATTTCAATGTCTTATCCAAACTCGTCAACTCATGATAATGCGTCGCAAAGAGAGTTTTTGCATGAATATGGTCGTGAATGTACTCAATAATCGCTTGCGCCAAGGCCATTCCATCATAAGTGGCTGTGCCACGTCCCAGCTCATCAAAGAGAATCAAGGAGTTTGCTGTGGCGTGCTGAATGGCATGATTGGCCTCCGACATTTCGACCATAAAGGTTGACTCTCCACCAATGAGATTGTCTGACGCTCCGATACGTGTGAAAATTGCGTCAAAGACTGGCAACTCTGCTGTCTCGGCTGGGAGATAACTTCCTATTTGTGCCATCACAACAAGCAGAGCAAACTGCCGCATATAGGTTGATTTACCCGACATATTTGGCCCCGTGATAAGCTGAATATCCGTTTCTGCATCCAAATGAATGTCATTTGGCACATATTCTTGTACGCCCATGACGGCCTCAACTACTGCATGACGCCCCTTATCAATCTTGACATCGTGCGAATTTACCGTCAAAATCGGACGGATATATTGATATTTTTCAGCAATGACAGCTAAGCTTTGAAGACAGTCAATTTCAGCGACTGTCGCAGCCAGAGCCTGTAAACGTGGAATATATTGCAAAGTCGCATTGCGAACCTCTTGAAAAAGCTCGTACTCCAAAGAACTTGACTTCTCACGCGCTTCAAGCATTATCGTCTCAATCTCTTCAAGCTCAGTCGTCGTATAACGTGTTGCATTTTTTAGAGCTTTTTTATAGATAAAATACTCTGGCACTCGCTCTAACTGAGAAGCCGTCACGTGGAAGTAATAACCGTCTTGACGATTATATTCAATCTTCAAACCAGAAATCCCCGTTTTCTCGCGCTCCTTTGCTTCTAGCTCTAAGCGCCAAGAATTCCCATCTGTCAGCGCCGCACGGTACTTGTCAAGCTGTGCATGATAGCCCTTCTTGATAATTCCACCCTCGGTAATCACACGCATGGCATTTTCATCAATTGCTGAACTGATCAACTCCGAAAGCTCGGGAATCTCATCTAGCTGTCCAATCAGCTCTGACAAAACTTCTGCTCCCATGACTTTCAGAACATTTCGGATAGCTGGAACATTCGACAAGGAATTTGCTAGTTGTAATAAATCCACAGGAACGGCCTTACCAAAAGACACACGAGAAGCCAAGCGTTCCAAGTCATAAACGCCTTTGAGCGCTTCAATCAAATCGGCACGCTCAAAGAAATTTGTTAAAAAAGTTGAGATAATTTCTTGTCGCTTCTCAATTCGCTTTAAATCAATCAGAGGACGCTCAATCCAAGCTTTCAGCATACGCGTTCCCATTGCTGTTTTGGTTGCATCTAGTAAGCCATAAAGCGTGCCAAACTTCTTCCCCTCTCGCTTATTAACAGTCAACTCCAAGGCAGACTTTGTCGCATAGTCCATCTGCAAAAAGTCGGCGATTTCATAATGCACGGGCGCTTGAATATGTGTCAAGTCACGAAGCTGGGTACGACTCACATAATGCATTAACTTTTCAGCGACATCGTTTCCCTCAAACTCTTCAGAAATCAAAAGGTTTAATTGCTTGATTAAAACGGCTCGTTCATCTTCTGACAATTCATAGCCTGCGACGACTTCGCGTGCGCGCAAAGAGGCAATCTCTCCACATACAGCTGAAAAACTTGTCAACTCAGTTTGTTTGAACTCACCAGTTGCTAAATCAACATAGGCCAAGGTATAGCTCTCATCAGAAAGCTGTTTTTTATCAAAGCCAACCAAAAAGTTATTATCACTTGAAGACAAGGTATCAATTGTTGTCCCTGGTGTAATCACCTGCGTCACAGCTCGTTTGACAATTCCCACGGCATCTCTTGGATTTTCCAGTTGATCCGCAATCGCGACTTTATAGCCGAGATTAACAAGCTTTTCAACATACTCTATGACGGCCTTTTGAGGGACACCAGCCATTGGAATTGGCTTGTCCGCATTTTTATTACGTGAGGTCAGTGTCAGCTCTAAAATTTGTGCGGCATTGACCGCATCATCATAAAAGAGCTCATAAAAATCGCCCATTCGGAAAAGCAAAAAAGCATCTGGATAATCTTTTTTGACATCAAGATATTGCTGCATTCCAGGGGAAATTTTTTCTTCAGACATTCGCCACGACTTTCTTATAATCTTCAATCATTTGTTTATAGTATTCGACAAAATTTTCTGGGATTTCATCAAGAGCAAACCATTTAAACTGTATAGACTCCTTTTCATTTTCATTAAGAGCAAACTCTCCCGAAAAGTCGCTGGTATAATAGCACATCGTGATATTTTGCCAAAGATCCCCATTTTCTGCCTTGCTCAATTCACGCTGAGAATAAACGCCTAAGAGCTTTAGACCCATAACTTCTAAGCCCGTCTCCTCAGACACTTCTCGCTTTGCCGTTTCTTCTGGCAATTCTCCAAGCTCCATCAAGCCACCTGGAAGCCCCCAGCGACGACGCAACTCACGACGTTCCTGAAGTAAAATCTTTCCTTTAGGATTTCCAATGATTACCACCGCGCCACTTAAAATAAGTGGGCGCTGGCCAAGATCTGCCCGTAAATCTTCTACGTATCCCATATTCTATTATTATAACGTATGCTAGCGAAAACAACAACTTTGCTTGGCCTTCTGGAAAATAAAAAAAGCGTAATTTCTACAGCTTTTCATTCACTTTTTTCTCAATTTCTCCTGTCACGTAGTCTAACAAATCATTGACATCTTCCATCTTATCTAAATAATCCTGAACCTTGAGATTTAGTTTTAAATTCTTTTCTATCTTTTGTGCCTCTGCTGACGTTTCTTTGTAAGCCTGAGCTTTTCCAATCTGTCTAAAAAGAATCGCTTCTTGTTGAAGCTCTGTCATCTTTTTATAATCGTCCCAAAGTTTTCGGTCAGCCCTAAGCACAAGCTCTGCCTTTTGAAAGTCCTGCACATAGTCCAGTTGCCCAATCAAATCTGAAAGTCTAGTTGATAGCATAGCGTATCTCTTCTATCAATGTATCAGCTGAACGTACGCTCTCACAGACGACTAGAAGAGTGTCCGCTCCTGCAACTGTTCCAAGAACTTCTGGACGCTTCGCTGCGTCAAATTCATTTGCAAGCAAGCTTGCTTCACCCAGACGCGTATGGCAGACAATCATAAACATGACACTATCAACGGATAAGATAAATTGTCTATAAATGTTTGTAAAGTTCGAGCTGCTCTGTTGTTGACTATAAATTGCATAAAAATTACCTTTATTATTCCGAAACTTAGCTAGCCCTAGCTCACGCATATCACGTGAAAGCGTCGCTTGTGTGACTGAAACGCCACGTTTTAATAATTCCTCGGCAAGTTCCCCTTGAGTGGCAATCGGAGTATCTGTAACGATTGTTACAATCAGCTTTCTTCTACTTTTTTGAGACAAACTCGTCTTTTTCATATGCATCATTATAGCATAAATATGCTATAATGATAGACAAATAATCTGCCCTTGAAGCCCTAAATTAACGATTTTTCACGACTTGGGACAGGAATTTAAATCCTTAAATATTACATTTAATTATTCTGGAGGAAAAATGGACGAAAAAAATCTTGTTGCTGAAAGCCTAGCTCAAATCCTTGATGGTCAACTCAGCACTGAAAAAATCTTTGAGCTACTTGAAAAACCAAAGAAAATCGAGCTTGGCGATATTGCCTTCCCTGCTTTTTCACTTGCAAAGGAACTTCGAAAATCTCCAGTTGACATCGCCAAAGAACTCGCTGAAAAAATCAATGGGGAAAGCTTTGACAAGGTTGAGGCCACTGGTCCCTATGTCAACTTCTTCGTTAGCAAGTCCGACACAACTACAAGTGTGATTTCAGATATCTTAAAAAACAGCGCTAATTACGGAAGCGAAAATTTAGGGAACATGCGAAACGTGACCATTGACATGTCGGCTCCAAACATCGCCAAACCATTCTCAATCGGGCATCTACGTTCAACCGTACTTGGGGAATCTATTTCACGCCTCTATCAAAAACTAGGCTATAACACTGTAAAAATCAATCACTTGGGCGATTGGGGCAAACAATTTGGCCTTTTGATTACCGCCTATAAGAAATATGGCGACGAAGCCAAAATCACAGCCAATCCTATTGACGAACTCTTAAAACTTTACGTGCAAATCAATGCCGAAGCAAAAGAAAATCCAGAAGTTGATGACGAAGGCCGTGCTTGGTTCCTTAAGATGGAGCAAGGTGATGCGGAAGCACTTCGCATCTGGAAATGGTTCTCTGACGTCTCACTGCTTGAATTCAATCGAATCTATGATAAACTTGGCGTCACTTTTGACTTCTTTACAGGAGAAAGCTTTTACTCAGATAAGATGGACGGCATTGTTGAAACACTCGAGAGCAAGAACCTTCTTCAAGAATCCAAGGGTGCCCTCGTTGTTGACCTCGAAAAATATAATCTCAACCCCGCACTTATCAAAAAAACTGATGGCGCAACGCTTTATATCACGCGCGATTTAGCCACTGCCGTTTACCGTAAGCAGACCTTTGACTTCGTCAAATCCCTCTATGTTGTAGGTGGTGAGCAGATCAACCACTTTAAGCAACTCAAAGCTGTCCTTACAGAAATGGGTTACGACTGGTCAGACGATATGACACATATACCCTTTGGCATGGTCACTCAGGGCGGGAAGAAATTCTCCACCCGTCAAGGTCGTGTTGTCAAACTTGAAATGGCACTTGACGAAGCCGTTGACCGTGCGCTCAAAATGATTAATAACAAAAATCCAGAACTACCTAACAAGGAAAAAGTCGCACAACAAGTCGGTATCGGTGCCGTAACTTTCTATGATCTTAAAACCGATCGTATGAATGGCTATGACTTTGACCTCGAAGAAATGGTCTCATTCGAAGGCGAAACTGGTCCCTACGTTCAATACGCCTATGCGCGTATCCAATCTATCTTGCGCAAGGCCAAATACGAAGCAAATGCTGACTATGACTTACACTTCGCAGGCAATGAACACTGGGAACTCATCAAACTCCTCCAAGAATTCCCAGAGACAATCAAACGTGCTGCTGATAAATACGAGCCATCTGTTGTAGCAAAATATGCAATCGTCCTCGCCCAAGCCTTCAACCGCTATTATGCGCACGTACGTATCCTTGATGAAAATGACGAAAAAACAAGTCGTCTCACTCTAATCTATGCCGTAGCCGTCGTATTAAAAGAAGCTCTACGTTTGCTTGGTGTGGAAGCTCCAGAAGAAATGTAAAAAATATGAAAAAAGCTTGAAATTATCCAAGCTTTTTTACTTTCTCAAGATAGCAATATCTTTTTTCTTTGTACAAAAATAATCAATACTAATAGCCCACTGTAAAATAGAGGCAATCCACAAAATCATGTAAGCTTATAGAAACTTTACTGTTATGAAGTCTTGCATGATTTTATTTTTATAACTTTTGTACTTTTACGAAAATTTTATCCTTTTTTTACTCCATAAAATCATAGCCACCCACTTTACGGGTGATTACGATTGGTCATTCAACTTCAATCGTGCCCCATTCCTCTTTTGTGAAATCAAATTCATCAAAAAATTGAGAAGAATATTTTTCAAGTAGCTTCCCTCGTACGTAAACATCGCTATTAAAGACTAGCAAGACTGGTAATAGTGATAGACTAATTGTGCCAACAATTTTAACGATATATCCTATTACTCCAGTTAATAAAGATAAGCCATCACTACTCCCCGGAGTTAATCCCCATTTAAAATGGGCGTAAAACCACATTGACAGAATCGTTAATGTTGCAACTGCGATCAAATATTTATTTAACCATTCTATCCAAGATGAATAAGTGAGGTGTAAATCATAATTTTTATTAAGAGATAATATAACCTGATAGCTCCAAATTTTGTAAACTAAATAAACAGAGATAATCAAAAGCCCAAGAAAATACCAATCTATAAAAGGAGTCGTAACAATATTTTTCAGAACCAAAAATGCAATGTAAATAAAGGTAGTTTGGATTGATAAAAATATAACTATATTGTTCTTAAACTTATTAAGCTGCGAATATTTACCATATCTAATTCTGTAAAATAGAAAGAAACAAAAAGGCATAACCACTGCAATCCAACTAATGCCAATATTTACAACCGATGGTTTCAGATTATAATAATCGCCCTCAAAATAAAACCAGACTAAGACAAACACAGATATTGCAACAGAAAATAAAAGAGTTACAAAAGTCCTAAGAGCAAAATTGCCTATCATTCCCTCTTTCCCATGCATGTCTTCATAAACATCTTGGAAACTTATTTTTTCTTTTGCCTGTTCAAACGATACGTTATTAATAAAATTTTTCACTTTGTTAGTCATCAATTATGAACCTGCATTTCCAGGAATATCAGGCATTCCTTGATTTGAATTAGTATTCCCGTTATTTTGTGTGTTTTGAACTGGACCAGGATCATTTGGTGTAACTCCATAACCTGGGTAAGATGTATTCGCACTAGGTTGGTTTTTAGGTGGTTGCCCATAATTCTTATACTGCTCATCAAGCCAGTTCCTTTCATTTGAACCAGGAACTACTGCTTGAACAACCGTATTTACAGTCCCCACCATAGCTCCAACAGGTCCGCCAAGCTCTAAACCCTCAATAGGACCCGCTTCGTATAAAAATTTATTTAGCCCACCGTAAACTGCCATATCCATGTTACCGTAGGCGGGACTTTCTGGATTTGAATATTCTTCAAAAGCATTAGAAGTAATAACTGCAAGAAACCCACCATAAGAAATAGATTTTCCAATCCAAGGATTTTCTTTGATAAAATTTGCGACAATCTTCACTTTTTCTATTGCGCCTGAAAATTCGCCTAATCCATCTGCCACTTTTGCTCCAAAGCTTGTATCTTTAAGAACACTTGCAATATACCCAATCGGATTGAGAACATCCCACCCCTTTTCTTTCAAAGCCTGCAAGCCTGAATAAACATTATACTGTTGTTGTGAGGTCAAATTTTTAACAGCTAAAGCAAAGCGTGGACTATCAATCAGGATTTCCGCTACTTTTTTCGGCATACTGTTCCACTTCTCTCCTACAATAAAAGCATTCAAAAGGGCGTCTTGAACTGCCTTGTTCGGAATTTTATCCATGATTGAAATCAAATAATTAAACAATTCTGGATTATTTTCAACTTCTTCTAAGGCCTTTGCTGGATTATTTTTATAGAGTTTATAGAACACCTCCGCATCTTTTTGGAGTTGCGTGTTTTCAATTTGATTTTCCTTCTCAATATCTTCATCGCTTAATTTTTTAACCGCTATCGGATAATGCTTGCTATTCAAATACTGTCCGCTACTGTCAAAACCACCTCCCCGAATTTGTTGTATCAGGCTGATGGCATTTTGAATACTGGCAATCGGTTCATCAAATATGCCTGCCGTTGCAGAAATAAATGCTGATAAATCATTTAACGCATTTTCTATTTGCGTTCTCTGTGCATATATACTTGGTAAACGCTCTTGTGCGTCGCTAGCAATAATAGGATTATTGTAATTTTGTGCCGATTGTTCCAGTTGAGCGATATAAATATTAATACGTGTGAGACTATCCTTTGCTTGTCCCTCATCAATCTCTGCGAATCTAACAGTAGATTGCGCTTGTGTCAATTTTATAACTCCACTATCCAGTTCATCTAATCCCGTTTCAAGGTTTCGGAAAGCGACTTGAAAAATTTCACGAATAACACCTGATACACCGTCCCACGTTTTTCCCGACAATGTGTTATTAGTTACGTCATTAATAAGCGCTGCAAAGGGCTTTTTGAAATCCTCAATCGTTGTGCGGAACCTCTTTGACTGAGCAGAAAGTCCAGAAGCGAGCGCAGAAATATCGCTTGAAATATACTTATTTCCCATCAGTATTCCCCTTTCAACATTTTCGCAGCTTTGGCATCTTCTTCAAATTTTTTATTCGCTACATCTTGCACCCTATCCGCAAAATCATGACTTTCACTAACCGCAGTTTTTTCAGCATTATAGAGTTCTGTAAAGATACTTTTCCCATTGGAGAGTACCGACAAAGAACCTTTAGTTTGAATTTCTGACTGTGTCGTTGTTTGCTCAACAGCCTTAATCGCTTGTACACGCTGCTGTACAACTCCCATATCCGTGTTTTGTTGAACCATTATTTTACTCCTGTTATTCTCTAATACTTTATTGTAACATTTGTCGCAAGCGTTTCCTCAAATCTTTAATCTATCTAAAAATCTCAATCATAAGCTGAGATATAGTTTCAAATTCTCTTTTACTTTGCGAATTTTATTGCGAATAATTCCGTTTTTATAAGCCTTATGCTTGCTTTATACACGGTTAACGAATTCTTGATATATGAGAATTTGTTATATCATTTTCATCAAATCACCAATAATTTGAACATCTCTGACTTTTTGGCGTTATGAGTGTTTAGATACCTGTAATATACATTGATTAGTATGTTAGCAGAGAAAAGTGTCCCGCTCAAAGCTATAGTGGAGAGGGTAGGTCATAAAGACAACAGCAAAACGACACAAGAAATTTATACTCATGTCACGAAAAGTATGAAATCAAATATTATCGATATTTTAGATAAGTTATAAGCCACTTTTTTTACTTTCTCAAGATAGCAATATCTTTTTTCTTTGTACAAAAATAATCAATAGCAATAGCCCACTGTAAAAGAAGACATATCCAACCATAAGCCCAACATGAGAGAATGAATCTCCCCAAATCAAGTCCTGTATGATCCAGAAAGGAAAAATTTTACTAATTAAAGCTAACCATTTTGGATAGGCTGATAGCGGTACTATCGTGGCAGATATAATAGGCAAAAGCCCAAGTAAAAGATTTGAATAAAAATATGGGTTGTTAGCCTGTAGAGAATAAAGACTACTTATCATCGCAAATAGTGATGAGAAAATAATCAATAAAACTAAAATAAGAATGATTTGCCCCAACTTCAATTGAATATCAAATTTCAAAAAAGCAAATATCACTAATAAAACACAACTTTGTACTGCCGCAACAAAAAACGAAATCAAAAGTGCGCAAAAATTAAATTTTAAAAATCCTTTAATGTCAATAAAAATCATCTTCAAAATGTCAATCATTTGAGCAGCCACAAAAATCCCCGAATAAAGACTGACTATTTTAAAAATCGCCGTCAGGCTAACCGCAGTGAGAATCAGTCGACTTGAATTACCTAAATTTCCATGAGGACTAATGAGATAGAAAAATAAAACTGCAAAAAATGGTTCTAACAAAAATGTAGTGATAATGGTTTGCCAATTATTAAAAATTGACATATTTCTTAACAAGGTTCTAATCATCACATCGCCTCCACTTCACCCTGAATTCGAATCTTATAAATTAAGCCTCTAAAAAGAAGGTAGGCTAGAACTAACCAAGAAATAAGAACTAAAAGCCACCAAAAACAAGATAGATAAGAAAAACTGACCACTCCCGTTAATATACGCACAGGAAAACTGATTGGAATGAAATCTCCCAATCTCTCAAAAAATCCTATGTTTGAGTTATTAATACTGAATAAACCAGAAAGAATCATGAGAGGTGTTACAAACAATTCTTCATATACAAAAGCATTCTTTGTCAAAAGGAACAGTTCAGCGATAAAATAAGTGACTGCCATTGCAGAAAGCCAAAATAAGAGAATAAAAATATAATATTCAGGCTTTAGCTCCACAAAATGAAAACCATTCAATAAACCTGCTATCAAAAAAGATAGGGGGTAAGCGAAAAGCCCAAAAGTGGCAGGCGCGCTCACTAAGGCAAGCAGATTAACAAGAGATGAATTCGAACTATTTACCAGATAGACAAGTACACCTTGAAATCGTTGAAAATGCAATATCCCTGCTGACGTTACTGCACTCGTCCACATACCAAAAACTCCAGAAATGATAACATCTTGGGAAGCTAGCATCTTCCCTTGTGATGTTGCACCAATATATTTAAGCATTAGAAGACTTAAAGTACTCGTAATTACAAGCCAAATAAAGTAGGAATTTCTCATATACTGTATGAGATGAAAGCGATACATTCTAAAGAATCTAGCCATGATTCCCTCCGAGCTTTGCGATCAGTCCAAGATATGACTCTTCCAAGGTAGCCGGTCGATCAATGTGCCTGATTCCTGACTCTTCAATTATACTAGCTAAATCCCCCATAAAAGCCACCTTTCCTTCTGTGAGTAAGAAAATTCGGCTCGCCATATCACTGACTTCATGAAGAATATGACTAGTCAAAATGATAGACTTACCACTTTTAGCAATTTCTTTGATTGTGGCTCGAATATCCTGAGACATCTCTGCGTCCACTCCATTTGTGGGTTCATCGAGCAAAAGAATGGAACAGTCTTTCAAGAGACCTCGGGCGATATGTAAACGTTGAAGCATACCCATTGATAATGCGCTTACCCGTTTGTTTCTATGTTCTGTCAACTCAACAATTTCCAAGACTTCTTCTATTTTTCTCTGTGCCTGCGCTCTCTTTAGCCCTTCTAAAGTTGCAAAAAAGTCCAGATTTTCCTCAATACTGGCATTTTTATAAAAACCAGTACCGCCACCAAAAACTGTACTGACTTGATGGTTGAGTTGATTCAGTTGATTTGTCAAATCATTACCTTTAATCTTTAAGCTTCCAGAATCACTGCTCAAAAAACCAGATAATATCTTCAAAAGTGTTGTCTTTCCTGCTCCATTTGGACCGATAAAGGAAATAATTTCTCCTTTATATAAGTCAAAACTAACATCTTTTACTACAGTATGTTCACCATATTTTTTAGAAATTTTCTGAACACCAAGTATTTTTTCAGTTCTCATAGAAATAAATCCCTGTCTCTATTTTTTAGCTTCATCGCGAGATGTTCAGCTGCCTCTGTATTTCCAATTTTATCATTTGCTGCAACTAGAACTTTATAAGCTTGTTCAGCTGCTAATACATCACCAATCATTTTATTAATTTGAATCGCTTGCGTTGCATGATTGAGCGCATCATTGTATAAACCATTCCGATATTCTAGTACAGATAAAATCCCTAGAGTTTCTCCGATATACTCTGATTGATTTTTTAAATTTCTATCTAAATTCGCTTTCAAAATCAAAATGGCTTCTTTCCAATTCCCCTTAAAAATTTCAAGTTGCCCCCTATTTATTGCGATTTGACTCAAATAGCGCAAAATCATATCAAAACGAACAGGGTCTTTCTTTTCTAGCTCTATCAAATTATCTAGTAACCCAAAACTACAGTTATTATATTTAGACTTTAGCATAAAAATCAGAAATTTGTCAACCATTTTGTTTATTTTTCTGAAAACTAACTCACATTTCGTATTTTGTCTATTTTAAAAACTAAATTTCTCTCCATAGACATTGCTTGACTTAACCCCTTTTTTCTTAAGCATTGTCATCGTGCCGTTCATCATCTGGTTTGATCCACCGACAAGGAAGAATGAGCTATCATCGGCTAGTTTCCCCATTTGATACTCTGACAATCGCCCAACTTGAGACATATAGTTAAAGTTCGGGTATTCCGTCGCCAAGCCTTGTAAGAAATCTTCATAAATCAAGTCCTTTTCTTCATGCCCAACACGAACAAATGTAATCTCACGCTTGCCAACATAATATAGCACAATTGCAATTAAAGGAACTGAGCCAATACCTGAACCAATCAAAACTAAAGGCTGATTTTTATGTTCTTCCAAAGCTTCATGAAGACGCCCATAGCCTCCATCAATTTTTACGCGACTGTTTAACTTCACTTTATCTAACAAAGCTGTAAAGTCAGAATAATTCCGAATCGCAAACACAAGCTGCTTCTTTTTACGGTTGTACTGCAATATCGAGAAAGGGTGTTTCTCTTTCATTCCTTCTTCATCTGGAAATGAAATAAAGGTAAAGTCACCTGCTCTAAAATGAACATGATGTTTGAGTTGGACAACGATTTCTGTGACATTATCTGCCAGCTTACGGTTTGAAATCAATGTACCGTTATGAAAAGCCAGAGGTTTGATGAAATGATAACTGACATATAATATTGCCGTAATAGCTGTATAAAGATAGAACCAGAACATATAGGCACTTATTGCCGTTATATACGAAATCAAAAGCACATGCCCAAAGACTAACAAAATCGCCACAATGTTCAAGCGATGTAGCCAAAGTGACACCTCATAATTAAAAACTTTCTCTAGTCGCTGTTTCAGATTATTTGCCAGACGACTTCGCCCAGTCAACCAGCTTGACATAAAGAAAATCGAATAAAGCAAGACTGCAATAAGCAGATATAGGGCAATATTCCCAGTCAAAGAAATCATTCCTGTAGATAGTAATAGCTCACTGTGAAAGAATGCCAGAACAACGGCAAGCGTCCCAACAATTCCGTGTAAGAAATACATCTCTGGCAAGCCTATTAAACGGTCCAACCAGCGCGGTTTCTCGGATAGTGCTGTGACAAGCAACATCCAAACATAAGCAATCGTGCCGATTTGCGTTCCAAAAATAGCCGAAGCATTAACAGTTCCTTTTAAGCCTTGCGTCGCTGTGACAATCAAGGGCAAGGGCGAAACAAATATGACAAGTAGCCAGAAAAGTCCCAGCCAGTAACGGTGTTTTTTTAGCATAATAAATTCTCCAAAAGCAATTTCGCTTTATTTTCTAACTTTTTCTAGCTTTTTTCCATGATAATCTACTGCAAATGCTCGAAGATTTGCTGGCATGCGTGTTTCAAAATCGACCATCAAGGCCGTTGCCCAAACATCTACTTCTTGCAAGCTTTGTCCAATAACAGTCGTCTGCACAAGCTTTTTATCTGCCCCAATAATATGATTTCCTCGCTCAGCCGTGCCAGAAGTCGCAATTGCACCATTCCTCATCGGAACCTCAGCAATAATTTTCATCTTGTCAAATGGATCTACGATGCCAATTCCAAAAGTCCAATCTGCCCCTTCTTTCGTCGCCATCTGCATATCCCCACCACCATTTAGATTAAGTGCTATGATATTTTCCTGTTCAAAAAGTGGCATCAGATAACGGTTGAAGCCTTCCTCAATCGCCCAGCCTTTCACAAAACCACTCGGATTATATCCAGTTGGTAGCATCGCGTTAAAGGAATGATGCGTCGCGTCATAAGCTTGGCTACAAGACACATAAACAAAACGCATCTCGTCAGACATCGACAGAAAGTCCAGCTCACCACGTTTAAACTGATTCAACTCAGAAGTCTCAATAAACGGTGAGAAGACTTCTTCAACATGCCAAAGCCACGCCTCCAGCTCAGCCTGAGCGGTTTCAATTTTGGCTATTAGATTTTCAGAGATAAGATTATCTGCAACCACAACTTGACTAGTAAAGGCTGTCCCCATGCCCATATAGACAAGACTGACAAGCTGATTTTTTTCATCGATTTGTTTTACTATCTTCTCCATACTTAAACCGCCTGTGTCAAAGCATTTTGTAGAGATTCTGTAAATCCGTCATAAGTCACTGTTGCGCCTGATACAGCTTGGATACTGGCAGAATTCGCCGTCTTGGCTTCGCTAATATATTCTGGCTGAGCTACGTCATCAATCGAAGTTGATTTACTATTTCCATCATCTGATGTACTCTTTAGAAAGACAACATTTGTAATTTTTCCGCCTGATATTGTTACCTCGACCTGAACATTTCCCCATTGGGTTGAGACAGTACTTCCAGTATAAGTTCCATCTTTGTATGCCCCAGTTGTGCTACTAGAACCAGATGAAGCTGTACTTGAAATTGAACTTGATGTGTTCGTAGTTGTATTTGAGACGACTGAACTTGTACTTGTTGATTTTTGGTTAAAAAACCAAAAGATATCTGCGATTGCAACAACTGCAATCAGGGCTGAGACAATAATTGAGACTACTTTTTTCATTTTTCTACCTGATTTCTTATAATGTATAAGGAACGATATAGATCGCATCTATAACAATCGCCACTGCGACCATTACCGTAAATAAAATTGCAAGAGTTTTTTTCATCATAATTACCTAATTTCTTATTTTCATTATTTAGTGATTCGCTAGCCTGAAACCTAGCTTCGTAAATAATATTATCAGACAATTTTAACTTGAAACTTAAACTAAGATAAATCAAAACTTAAACTCCATGATTCAATCAACTAATTTTAAAAACAAAAAACCTTACAGTTTACACTATAAAGCTCGATGAAATCTATACAATCCTTCTAGGAATTAGGCCAAAACCCGAGCCCATTATGAATCTGATCCGCATTTATCTAGGTCATAAAAATAAGTAATTTGAGTAATATCTGACAGATTTCACTCTTTGTTCTATTATACGGTAAAATAATTAAATTTGCTAAATTTTTATCTTTAATTAGATTAATTTATAAAAATATATTTTCAACCTTGCTCATATAACTTTCATAAAATATAAACAACGGGACTTACTGCGGAGCTTCGCTCCTCCGTTGGCCATTCGCGCTATGCGACTAAAGCCGCTAGGCGAAGTGGCGAACCCGTTACAAGTTCTGCGTACACTGTTTTCACATTAAAATAAAATAGCAGGGTTTCCACCCTGCTATTTTATTTTATGCGGAAGACGGGACTTGAACCCGTACACCCTTATGGGCACTAGCACCTGAAGCTAGCGCGTCTGCCATTCCGCCACTCCCGCATACTTGATAAGTTTATCAAATTTAGGTCTGAAAAGCAAGTTTTGTATTCTTACTATTTTATATTACTATACTAAAATGAGTCACAAAAAAAGTCAACTTCAAAGCAGAAGTCAACTTTTCCTATGTTATTTTTTCAGTTCCACATTTTTGAAATCATAATTCAAACCTGTAGAAACAAATTGTAGCCCTTGAATCTTCGGATTCAGTAAGGCTGGAGAAGATTGAAAATCAACTGGGTTAATATATGAGCCTTGATAAAGAGCCGTTTCACAAGCTTTATAATCTTCATAAAGTGCAGTTGGATTCAGTACATCTGGTGTTGTTGAAGCCTTTTGATAGGCCGTATCGAACTCTTTAGAAGAGAACTTCCCATCATTATATGAACCACCTGTCAAAAACATCTGCAGGAAAGTTGATGGCTCTGCGTAGTCACCCCCCCAGCTTGCAAGCACAATGTCAAAGTTTGCCACCTGTTGATCGTTCAAACGTTGTTTAAACGGAACACCTTTGAGAGAGAGTTTCAGCCCTGGAAGATTTGACTGCAAGCTCTGTTGTAGATAAGTCGCAAAAGCCGTCGCGACAGGTTGATCACTCGCGTACTCAAAACTCAATGAGAGGCTTGTCACACCGAGTTCTTTGAGACCTTCCGCAAAGAGTGTCTTAGCCTTGGCTGGATCATAAGTATAACCTTGTTTAGCATAAGTTGCAAAGTCTTCGCCTGTCGGTGTCTTGGCTAGCCCAGAAGGGGAAAGCGAACTAGCGACTTTTGAGCCCGGTGTTGCAACATTAATGGCACCTTTACGATCCGTTGCAAGATTAAGAGCTTCACGAATCTTCTGATTTGTAAGAGCTTTTACTTTGCCTGTTTGATTGTATTCGATATAGTCAGTACGGGCTTGTACAAATGTTTTAAAACCTGCATTTGACTTATTCGCTGAGACAAGGCTCGGCGTGGTAAGAAAGGCCAAGTCAAGTTTTCCTTGCTTGTAAAGTGCCACTGCTGTCGTGGGCTGTGAGATTGTTTGAAAGTCAAGTCCGCTTGCCTTAACAGAGCTCGCATCATAGTAAGCTGGATTCTTCACGACACTGAAACTCTTATTATTGCCTGACCAAGGATTTTTCGATGTGAATTTGAAAGGACCATTGTATACCATCTTGTCTGAAGAAGTCCCATACTGCTTGCCATATTTTTCTACCACTTTTTGATTTTCCGGCATAAAGATGGCCTGACCCAGCAGGTATTTAAAGTAAGGCGTTGGTGCTTCTAAAGTGATAACCAGCTTTGTGCTCGACTCAGCCTTAATTCCAAGCTGAGATAAATCTGTTATCTTTCCAGAATTGATGTCATTCGCATTCTTCACCACGCCCATCAGATAGGCATACTGTGATGCCGTGTCGGGATTTACACCACGTTGCCATGAATAAACAAAGTCCTTAGCCGTTAAGGCATCTCCATTTGACCACTTCAGTCCATCGCGTAAAACAACCGTATAAGTCAGACCATCTTTTGAGACATCAATTGACTTGGCCAATGCATTGGCCGGCTGCCCAGAAGAATCCACACGCGTCAAACCTTCCTGGGTCGTTCCAACAATCGTGTAAGAATACTGATCTGTTACTAGCGACTGATCCAGTGTAGAAATGTCCACAGGCAAAGAGAAAGAGGGATTACGTGAACTACTACCACTTGAAGAAGAACAAGCTGAAAGTGCCCCCACAAGTATAACTGCTGTTGACAATAAAGAAATTTTTTTCCATTTTTTCATAAACTTACTCCTAATATAATATTGTGAGATATTTTCAGAAAATTCAATCACAAATAAATTATACTAATTTTATTTGAAAAGTCAACCATAACTAGTTTTGGTCATTAAATTTATTCAATATATGCGAAATCGCATTTTTTAATTGCTAGTCCATAACAAATCACTAATTAGAGTGAAGTGTCCCCCGAATAAATGACACACAATAAAAAGCATCTGTCAAAATAAATGGAGATGCTTTTTTCATGGCAAAGAAAGGTCAAAAGTTTCAGAAATACACAGAAGAATTCAAGCAAGAGATATTTACGCACTATAGTTCTGGTATTCCCACCTCAGTTCTCTCAAAGAGGTTTAAAGTGCCCGAACAGACAATTAGCACACCGGAATATCAATGACATATATCCCTCCTCTTTAAAAAAATTTTTTATAACTAATGAGTTGATACAATAAAAATTATCGTGATAATTAAATTATAACTAGCATGAACGAATATACTGTCAGATACCGCTTTTCTGCGATGAAAAACATAAGTAATTATCAACGCTATTGGAATATAACGAATAATCGAAATCGTAAAACCAGTATGTGTAAAAGCAAAAACAAATGAGCTTAAAAATAAGCTAAAACTGGGTTCTTAAATAATTTATAAAAATAAGCTCTGTAAATTAGTTCTTCCATAAATGCTGCAAATACAGGCGTGAGAAGCATATACCATATAGGAAAATTAGTATACTTTAACCACACTATTTTCCCTGACGGAATTGGTCCCAAAATAAGCTGAGATATATAATTGACAAGCCCAACGACTAGAAAAGCAATAATGATAATTAAAAATAGAATCATGAGATTTTTTATCTGAAAAGTTTTACGCCAATCTTGGAATAACCCATTGTATGCTGCAAGGGTAACAGATATTAAAACTACAATAAAATCCAGAAGTACTGATAGCCAATAAAATGTGTTCTCTGGTACAACTAGATAAGTAAGAGAGGGTACAATACCTAGCCCAAAAGTTACTAACAATAGTGAAATCGCCTTTAATTTGCTCATTAACTCACTCTCCTTTATTTTTACATGGATAGAGAGCCTAGAAATCTACGGCTCTCTATTCATATAAATTACATTGGTTGACACGTTCTTGTAGCCTGACAAACCATGTTGTAAAACCAAGGATGTGTCGGCCCTGAAGGTACATAGCCTCCGCCTTCCACTGCTGATTGGCGTCCGCCATTAATCTCTTGCAATTCTTCATCTGTCATTTCTACAAAATCACTAATATTAAAATCTTTCATCATTAACCTTCTTTCTCCGAATTTCTCGGCCTTTCCACAACCTTAGTTTAGATTAGGCAACATGCTATACAATGCTCAACGTTTTATAAGTTAGTCATTGGACTCACCCCCTTTTCTTTATACCTTATGATATAAGTATAGCATGGGATTTTATCGAGATGGAAAAACGATTCGAATTCGAATCGTTTTTAAACTTGTCACGAATGAATATTTGACGATGATAAATTCAGACTATTTCGAGCCTATACTGAGAATTTAGTTTTTTCACCTTTTATTTTGCTATTGTAAAAGTCCTGATAGATTGAAAGTAAGTATTTACACCCAACGTCTTGAAAATTTGCAAGCTTCGTTCCATCTTTCCTTTCCCAAGACTTTCTGAAACAAAGCAATAATCATAACTGTGCAAAAGATGAAAAGTTCGTGAGTATCCATCCATCTCCCACAATTTTTTGGCTTTGCCTGAGGACACGCTTGGCTTCTTTCTCCCCTAACCTCTACCAAAGGCTCTTGTACTAAAAATAGTTGTAATTGATCCAAGTAGAACAAAAAAAAGAGAAATTAGTAATCTTATAATCAAATTTTCGTTTCCCATCTGTAAAAATGGAAAAACATAGCCAATTACGGCAAAAAGAGGCATAAAAGTTCGACCTACATAGCTTTTCCAGAATATAACAAAAACCAGAACAGATAAAATTCCACCTAACAAAAACGGAAGCGCTAGCCAAAAATCATGAATACCTGTCTGATTTCCCGTAATTCTTGCAATACCCAGTGGAAGCACCCTATCCTCGACCCATTTATGATAATTTGAATCCATATCATAACGAGTCCAATTGATCTGATAAAATTTGAAATATAATATAGCGTATACTATGACATCTACTAACCAGATCATCGCATAAGCGAATAAAGCAAAACGAAGTAGTTTTTTATTTTTTAAGATTTTGTTCATATTGACTTTCATTTGTATTCTTTTGCTTTGAATTTGCCTATTTACTAAAAACAATAAAATGGGAAAATATATATATCCTTTTATGGACTATCTCAAGAAAGCTGTAAAACTGCTTTCTCCGAATCTCTCGGACTCCCATAATCCTAGCTCAGATTATGTATTATTGTTCTACATAGTAATTCAAAGTACTATTGATATTTTATAATATGTAAGTATAGTATGAGATTTTTCAATATTAAGAATGGTTCAAATCGAACCATTCTTTTAAACTTCCCACAAGTGAGTGTTTGATTGTCTTAGTTCCAGTTTGAAAAACCTGTAAAACTTTCTTTTCCGCCTACCCCACTACCTGCAATTGTATACGGTAATGCAGTGTAACCAAAGTCCACCATCATAATTCCGCCATTAATCTCTTGCACTTTTTCATCTGTCATTTCTACAAAATCACTAATATTAAAGTCTTTCATCATTAACCTTCTTTTCTTTATACCTTATGATATAAGTATAGCATGGGATTTTATCAAGATGGGAAAACGATTCGAATTCGAATCGTTTTTTAAAATAAACGAAATATTATTTACTAAAAACTATACAAAACCACAATGACAGCAAACATTTCTACTAGAACAATAAAAATCGGAATGAAAAGAAACCTTGACAGATAAAATTCTAAAGATGCTTGCTTCTTATCTTTGGTTTTTTCCAAATAATTCTGGAGGCGTACCTTATCAAAAAGATGCTCTGTCGAAATATATGACTTTATCATAAAAATCATATAGGCAACAGAAAGAATACTAAAAACAAGAAATACGCCTGAAATTATACTTTTCATATTTTTTAGTAGTTCGTAGGAACCAGATAAAAAGCTAGAAATCGAAAAATCTACTAAAATCTTATTATTAGCTCTAAAATAGAAAAAAAGTAGAGCAAAGGTATTAATAGAAATAAGAGTAAAAAGGAATTGTAAGTCAAAAAATAATAAGCGCTTAAAGTTTCGTTTTTTATACAGCCAAGAAAACCATAAAGAATACCTAAATTTCATATAGTTTCCCTCCTTTAAGTTCCAATACTTTTTGCGGATGTTTCTGAATCAATTCTTGGTCATGTGTGGAAAAAAGAATTGCCATTCCTTTTTCTCGTTCACTTTCTAGTAAGCGAACGATATTTTCTGATTGAAAAGGTGCCAAACCAGCAGTCACTTCGTCTAATAAGAGAACTTCAGGAGAATAGGCAAGTGCCTGAGCAAGACTTGCTCTCGCGAGTTCTCCACCTGAAAGCTGATGTGGAAATCTCTCTTTAAGATGAAAAATATCCAATTCCTGGAAAATCTTATCAAGTTTGTTTTTCACCCTTTTTTTAGTTTCACCTCTGGATAAAAAGTAATAAAGAGCATTCTCATAAATTGTTAAATTTTCATCTAGGCTTGAACTCTGCTTGAGCAAGAAAACTTGGGATGTCTCTGAAATAACTTCTCCTTCATCTGCTTGCATATCACCAGCTAAAATACTAAGAAAAGTTGATTTACCTGCCCCTGATTTACCTACAAGGTAAACAAACTCAGCTTTATTTAAAGTAAAGCTGAGTTTATCAAGAATCAAATCTCTTTCATAAGACTTTGTAATGTTTTTCATATAAATCATTATTTCCTCCTACTAAAGAGTCTGCAAATATAAATTTTTATAGTCCCAAAGAATTAAACGGACCATAATTCCCAAGCTGAGCTTGACGTAGGGCATTATTAATTTGTAGAGTTGTTACGAATACGCCGTACTTATTAATCGTGCCAGCCACACCACCATTAATCTCTTGCAATTCTTCATCTGTCATTTCTACAAAGTCACTAATATTGAAGTCTTTATGGTGGAAATGGAATCGGATACGCTTAAAGATCCATTGATATTTTTATTTCCCTAAGCAAGTCATTGGATTTTTTAGACTTTAAACTTCCGTCCCTAAAGTCTCCCAAAGTCTCAATGCTTCTGAATCATCTATTGTCGTTAATATCTTTTCCCTCATTTCTATATTTCCATCTAGGGTATTGAGCTCTGCCAAAAGAATTTCCAATAACTGAGTATCTCTAAAATTGTAATCATAACTTTTCTCTTTATCCAAAATGATATAACTCCCTAACATTTCTCGTAGAGTTCCATGGATTTCTTCTTTAAGCTTTCTTATTCTAATGAAATACATATAGAACATTAAATACAAGTCTTGTGGATATAATTTATGACTAAAATCAGCAATTTTGTAAGCTGAATCTTTATTTTCAAATATCATCATATGGACTATTAGTTTTTGAAAAAGCATTCTTGTATAGTTACCAAAGTTTATATTATCTTTCTCCAAATTTATAGTT
>JAIRUS010000120.1 GCA_031254295.1 Streptococcaceae bacterium
CCACAGTTTGAAGGTCAGACTAAGACGAAACTTGGTAACTCTGAAGTGACAGGTATTGTCAATAAACTCTTTGCGGAAGCTCTACAGACTTTTATGCTAGAAAATCCTCAAACAGCCAAAAAGATTGTTGAAAAAGGAATGTTAGCAAGCAAGGCACGTATCGCAGCCAAGCGAGCGCGTGAAGTGACACGTAAAAAGTCAGGACTTGAAATTTCTAATCTTCCAGGTAAACTGGCAGACTGTTCTTCAAACGATCCAAAGCAAACAGAACTCTTCATCGTGGAGGGAGACTCAGCTGGTGGTTCTGCAAAGTCAGGCCGCAATCGTGAGTTTCAAGCGATTTTGCCAATTCGTGGAAAAATTTTGAACGTTGAAAAAGCTACGATGGATAAAATTTTGGCCAATGAAGAAATTCGGAGCCTGTTTACAGCCATGGGAACTGGCTTTGGGAGTGATTATAACCTAGATAAAGCTCGCTATCATAAACTTGTCATTATGACTGATGCCGATGTCGATGGCGCTCATATACGGACGCTGCTCTTGACACTTTTCTATCGCTTCATGCGTCCAGTAGTAGAGGCAGGTTATGTTTATATTGCACAACCACCTATTTATGGAATCAAAGTCGGCTCTGAGACAAAGGAATATATCCAGCCTAGTCCAGACCAAGAAGAACGTTTGCAAGAAGCTTTAGCACGCTGGTCTCAGGGACGCACAAAGCCAAATATTCAGCGCTACAAGGGGCTGGGAGAGATGGACGATCACCAACTCTGGGAAACTACAATGGATCCTGAAAGACGCTTGATGGCGCGTGTTTCCGTTGACGATGCGGCCGAAGCTGATAAAATCTTTGATATGCTCATGGGAGATCGTGTAGAGCCACGTCGTGAATTTATCGAAGAGAATGCGCAATATTCGACTATTGATGCTTAATGTGAGCTTAATTTAATCTGATGCTTAATGATGTTCTGTTGTTTGCTAGATTAGCAAGTTAATTTCTTGTCAAATTTGTTAGAAATTGTTAGAATAAGTTATAAAACTAAAGGAGGTGGTGCCAATGACAGATCAAGAAACTGTGCTTGACACTTTCAAAAAGGCTGGAAAGCCCTTAAAAGCTGGAGAAGTTGCTGAGGCAACAGGGATCGACAAGGCAGTAGTTTCAAAAGCTATAAAAGCCTTGAAGACTTCAGGTGAATTAGTTTCACCTAAAGTTTGCTTCTATGAGCCAGCTAGCAAATAAGCTGTTTTAAGCACAGCAAAATAGAGGAGACTTGTCATATGGCAAGTCTTTTTTGACTGTTTAACTGAGTTTCTTCACTTCTAAGTTAGGCTCGCATCTTGAATTTATATCTTGACATTTAACTCTAATAATATATAATAACTAATGGTATTAAATATTATTAGAGTTAGAAAAGGAGAAGTATGGATTATCAGCAAGAAGCAGAAAAGTTACTGCATGTTATCAAGCAAGCGATGAAGTCACCAGAGATTAATCGGATCAATGGATTTGCCCGTGGCGATATGCCTGTCTTGGGCTATTTAAAAAAGCACGAAGATAAGCCGACAAGCCCCAGTGAGATTGGGGACTACTGCAACGTGTCAACTGCCCGTGTTGCGACGATCTTGGGGAATTTAGAAAACAAAGGCTTTATCCGTCGAGAAATTGACCGTAAAGATCGTAGAAAAATCATTGTCAGCTTGACAGCAGAAGGAGATCAAGTTTTTTGCCAATTGAAAAATAAGATGATTTTAAGCCTTGCCACAAGATTGGAAATAATGGGTGAGAAAGATTCTCAAGATCTCATCCGTACTTTTCAAAAATTTATCGACACTCTAGAAAAAGAAGATGTGAGGGCGGCTCGTTCTGAAGCGTAAAAAAATAGGAATTTAGGTCCTAGGTGCAGCCTAGGTTCTAAATTATCTTTTTTCCTAGCTTCTAGCCTCCTGAACTCAATTAAGAAGGGAATAATTATGACAACTACACGCGCCTCACAACCGACTGATGTCCATGGTAAGGTATTCAATAGAAATCTGATGTTTGGGCTCATGCTGATTGCCACATTTGGCGGAATGCTGACACAGACTTTCCTTGGAACGGCTTATCCAATGCTCATGGATAAGTTCAATATCAGCTTATCTACAGCCCAAGGAGCTTCGACTTGGTTCCTGCTCGCAAATGGAATTATGATTCCAGTCTCAGCCTATCTGACGACAAAATTTCCAACACGCTGGCTTTTTTTCACAGCCTATGTCCTGCTTTTTGTAGGAACATTGGTTTGTTGGGCAGCTCCAACCTCTAATTGGAATATTTTCCTAGCTGGTCGTATCATTCAAGCAGCAGGTGTCGGTATTTCTATGCCACTTTTCCAAACCGTAATTGTGAATATTTTCCCACCTGATCGGATGGGTGTACCAATGGGGATGGGGGGACTCGTGATTGGCTTAGCTCCTGCGATTGGTCCTACTTATGCAGGCTGGCTTCTGTCAGGACATAGCAAATTTATGGGGATGATTCAAATGGGTGATTGGCGTACAATTTTCCTCTTACCTTTGATTTTGATTGCAATATCAGCCATTTTGACCCCATTTATCATGAAAGATGTTCTGAAAAATCGTATCGTCAAACTGGACTTCTTGTCACTCGTGCTTTCTCTTGTAGGCTTTGGTCTCTTTCTTTGGGGCTTTACCAATGTCGCAAGCGATGGTTGGGGCGATTTAAAGATGGTCATTCTACCAATATTTGTAGGCACATTAATCATTGCAGGCTTCGTTTGGCGTCAATTAGCTATGGATGAACCTTTCTTGAATCTTCGTGTTTTCAAAAGCAGACAGTTTGCTTGGACAACAATTATTGCCTCAATCAACACGGTTGCGATGATGGGAGTTGAGCTTATGCTCCCAACTTACGTGCAAAATGTTCATGGCTTGTCAGCCTTTGATTCTGGACTTTTACTTTTACCAGGTGCGATTATGATGGCTGTCTTGTCTCCAATTGCAGGTGGAGTTTACAATAAGCGCGGCGCTCGTCCTCTGGCTTTTGTTGGCTTTATCATGCTCGCAATTGGTACACTACCTTATCTTTTCTTGACAGCTACAACACCTGAGCATTTCATCACGATTACTTACTGGCTGCGTTTCGTTGCAATTGGACTTATCATGATGCCATTAATTACATCAGCGATGAATGCTTTACCACGGGAGCAAGCAGCTCAAGGGTCTGCGGCCAATAATGCAGCGCGTATGATTGCGACATCAATTGGTGTGGCTGTGCTTGCCTCTGTGACACAAAATGTTACGAATACAAGCAAGCCAGCGACTAGCTTGAAGACAACTGATCCATTGGCTTATGCAAGTAAGATGATCAATGCAGCGCTTAATGGTTTCCATTGGTCATTTGGTATTGCCTTTGGCTTTGCGGTTCTTGGTATTTTTGCAGCTTTCTTTCTACATAAAGGAAAAGTTGTCAACGGGATCGACACACTGAAAAACTCAGAAAAGAAAGGAGCAGAGGCATGATTATTTTACTGATAATTCTCTTTGCAGCGACCACAATTATCGGCTTTTTCTATCTGAAAGGTGTACTGAGCTGGTTGGTAGGTATTTTTTCACTCTTGGTTCTTGCATTCAGTATGGTAGGACTGATTTATCATGATAATACTCACTGGGGCATGAAAGAAGTCACTACGAGAACAAGTCATGAAATTTATACAGCAGGTGATCCTGCACAGGCTTGGGGATTAGTGATAAAAGCAGAAATCGGAACAAATACTGGAAATTATGTGTTTGTTTATCGTAATGGTATTGACGATAAAAAGCCAGAAACAAATTTTAAACCTGATACAAAACATATCGTTGAAGCAGTATTAAAGTCAGCCAATTATCAACTCACTTCTGATAGTAATGCAAAAGTGGTAACGAACACGACACGTTACGAATGGTCAAATAATCTTGCGAAATGGTTGTTTGGAGTAGGCGGAGAGGCTGGAGACTTGGTAAAACAACGCTCAACAGTATATGTTCCAAAAGACACTTGGTTGCTTTTGACGGCAGCGCAAGTTGAAAAATTGCAAAAAGAACTTCCAACGTTACAAGCTCAGATGAAAGCCCAACTGGCTGCAAATCCAGCAGAAGCTTTACAATTGCAAGAGCTACAAAAAAATAACCCAACAGCCTATGCAGCAATGCAAGTAACTCAAATCAAAAAAATATTAGGAATTACGGATTAATAGTAATTGTTCATAATTCAATAAATAATGAAATAAAACTCTTATTTGAGAAAATTTTCACTAGCCATTTTCATTGGAAAATGTTAAAATATATTTGTTAGAATAACAATTTTAAGGAGACAGAAAATGTCAATTATTACTGATGTTTACGCTCGCGAAGTCCTTGACTCACGCGGTAACCCAACAATTGAAGTAGAAGTTTATACTGAAGATGGCGGCTTTGGCCGTGGAATGGTTCCTTCAGGTGCTTCAACTGGTGAGCACGAAGCCGTTGAGCTCCGCGATGGTGACAAATCTCGCTACAATGGACTTGGTACTCAAAAAGCTGTTGATAATGTAAACAACGTTTTGGCTGAAGCTATTATCGGTTACGAAGTAACAGAGCAACAAGCAATCGACCGTGCTATGATTGCACTTGATGGTACTCCTAACAAGGGCAAACTCGGTGCAAATGCAATTCTTGGCGTTTCTATCGCTGTTGCACGTGCTGCTGCTGATGAGCTTGGCGTGCCACTTTATAACTACCTTGGCGGATTCAATGCTAAAGTTTTACCAACTCCAATGATGAATATCGTCAATGGTGGTTCTCACTCAGATGCTCCAATCGCTTTCCAAGAATTTATGATTGTACCAGTTGGTGCTCCTACATTCAAAGAAGCACTCCGATGGGGAGCTGAAATCTTCCACACATTGAAGAAAATCTTGAAGGCACGTGGTCTTGAAACAGCCGTTGGTGACGAAGGTGGATTTGCACCTAAGTTTGCGGGAACTGAAGATGGTGTTGAAACTATCCTCCAAGCCATCAAAGAAGCTGGCTATGAAGCTGGTGAAAACGGCGTCATGATTGGATTTGACTGTGCATCATCTGAATTCTACGAGAACGGCATCTATGACTATACTAAGTTCGAAGGTGAAGGCGGCAAGAAACTTACTGCAGCTCAACAAGTAGATTACATTGAAGAGTTGGTAAATAAATACCCAATTATCACTGTTGAAGATGGTATGGACGAGAATGACTGGGATGGCTGGAAGCTTCTTACAGAACGTCTTGGCAAGAAAGTTCAACTTGTTGGTGATGACTTCTTCGTTACAAACACTGAATACTTGGCACGTGGTATCAAGGAAAATGCATCAAATGCAATCCTTATCAAAGTTAACCAAATCGGTACTTTGACTGAAACATTTGAAGCTATCGAAATGGCTAAAGAAGCAGGCTTCACAGCTATCGTTTCACACCGTTCAGGTGAAACAGAAGATTCAACAATCTCTGATATCGCCGTAGCTACAAATGCAGGCCAAATCAAGACAGGATCACTTTCACGTACTGACCGTATGGCAAAATACAACCAATTGCTCCGTATCGAAGATCAATTGGGTGAAATTGCTCAATACAAAGGTTTGAAATCATTCTACAACTTGAAAAAATAATTATCTAAATCCAATTATTTAGGTAACAAAAAAAGATCAGAATAAAATTCTGGTCTTTTTGTTATGACTTTATTATTTAAAGTTTTGTCACGTCAATGATAGTGTCAACTTTGTTAAAGACATTTGGGGCATGGCTAGCAAAAACCAAGATTGACTTAGGGGTGACCATATCTAGCAGAAGCTGAGTAATGGAATCGCCCGTCATTTCGTCAAGGGCACCAGTTGGCTCATCTGCGAGAATAATTTTAACTTTTTTTAACATCATGCGCGCAATGGCGATACGCTGGGCTTGGCCACCTGAGAGTTGGAAAACTTTTTGATTGAGCATTTTTTTATCAAGGCCAACTTCATTAAGGGCTTTGATGATTTTTGCTTCATCAGATGCGACGAGCTTTAAATTATCCCTGACAGACTGATTATCAATCAGAGCATAATTTTGAAAGACATATCCGAGGTAGTCTCTAAAAAAGGTCGACTCTTTCATCTTCCAAATGTCTTTACCATCAATCAAGAGCATAAGATTTTCCAAATTCAAGATTTAGATTCACATTTTCATAGATACTAGAATCTCCAAAATGCTTACTATAATTTTTTATCTCAATCATATAATTTCAAAATCTCCTTTTAATATTTGCGCATAGGCACGTTTTATTTTCTTTAGTCCTAGCTGAGTTAAAATCCCTATCTCAACACAATAGAGAGTGAATAAAACCAAGGTGACAGTGCTATCTCCCGTTAGTAAAAAAGTGAGCAGACTTGAGATCGAGATGCCGAGTATAAGAGGAAAAATACTCCGACTGATAGGCGAAAGGATTGACTTCCCTAGAATATAGTGAATAGATAAAATTTTGGCCTGACTTCTCAGCTGATTGGCGATGTATTCATACAGAACAAAGAGTTGCGCGATGATTAGGGAAACTAAAGAGAAGATAACACCATTTAGTTGATTGATAATTTTATTCCGATGCGTCAAAATGGCCTCAGTTGCATAGTTTTGCGCTGTAACGTCAGCTTGTAGAGGAGATTGCCTTAATACCTTTTGAAGGGAGGGGCTGTCAAATAAAGCTCCCCCTATAATATTTGAGACGACAGGAGGAAGATCAGGTATATTTGTGAGGTGAGGCACGACTAAAATCTGATTTTGTAAGGATTGCTTTGGAAGGAGTTGATTTGCTTCATCTTGCCAGTGAAAGAGAAAAGTTTTCTGATTATCAGGGATTATGATAATCTCAAAGTTTGAGTTAGATAAGTCCTGAGGAGAGATTTCAGCCGCAGCAATGTGCTTAATGGACTCTATCTGCTTTTGAAATTTTTGAGGAATATAAATGCTTGCAAGAGCTGTGGCTGAACTTTTCGGATAAGTATTTGTAGGATAAATCTTCTTATTCAGCTCAATCAAATTTGAACTCACAAATTGGACAGAGCTTGCAAGTATAGGGTCAAGTCCCTTGCTCTTCAATTGTTCCTGTATGGCAGGGGGGATATTTTTGGGGTCTATACCTCCATCAATACTTGAGGCATAGGAATAGAGAATCTGGCTATCGTCAAAAGACAGAATGAAATCTTTCTCCTTTTTTGTATAATCAATCATGAAGTTACGGTCTATCTCGTGAGTGCTACTATTAGTATGACTACTTTCCTCGTCTCTCCAAGTGAGCGAACTAAATGACTGAACTAAGCTCCAAGGATGAAGCTGATGGCTCTGTTGTGAAAGCTCGACAGCACTTTGCTTCATACCCGATATGGTCTTGCCAAAGATAAAAACTGAAAGTATAATCCCAAGGAGCCAAATGAGATTTATAACTGTTTGATTACTTTTACTTTTGAGAACATCACTTGGACGGATAAGTCTTATATTCAGAGAATAAATCCAATTGATGATAAGAGTTAGAATCAGGAAAATGAATAAGTTAATGAGAATGAGATAGCTGAAGAGTCGACAGAATAAGCCCCAGGTGGACTGATTTATTATCCAAAAGACTAAAAGACTGAGAATGCTAGCGAGAATGAGAAGCGAACTTTCGATGAGAAGATTTTTCCTCAGAGATTTAGAGAAATTTCCGAGACTTCTTTCGATGATTGATTTTTTTATTGCTGATATTTTCAGAGCATAAAGAAGAACAGCAAATACGAAAAATAAACACCAAATCGCGAGTGAGCGAAGATTTCCGAAGTAGAAGTCAAGTGGAAGAAGTTGTAGTGGGATACTGGCTCCTTTGATAATGAAGCCAAGGTTTTTCATGCTTGTCTCCAATTTGTTAGTCCAAGGACTGGCTACATAATACATTCCAGTAAGAATTTCTGTATTCAGCGACTTCGGGTCGCTAAGATAGCCTCTTTGCCGATCAGAGGAGGATATTTTCCCAAAGACAAAACTTTTTTCCAGCCCATTTTGGGTCCAGATTGTTTTATAAATGATAATATTTTCAGACAATGCGACTTTTTGTAAGTCTGAAAAGGCCTCACTTTTTGATTTGTTTCCATGATACTGACTGACCATCATCGCAGACTGGGCAGGATATTTAATATCCTGCCCAGTTTCTTTAATTTCCCCTGCTGATAGGAAAGAAAAAATCACGATGAATGCAGTGAAGACAAGTAGTTTCCAGCGCATTTTATCTCCCTACTGTTTTAAAGGTTATACCATCCATAATGTGCGTTGGCTGTTCCCCAATACCATTGCTTGTATGCACCAGAGTTATCATAGCCATAATCAGCAGAAGCTCGGGATTTTACATTTCCAAAACTATCAGTTACAGATGACTTACTGCCGAGATAAGAGGCGGTAATCTCGTAATGAGAGTAAGCCCAGCCGTTATCTTGAACTCCGTAATACCAGTAATCGAGAATATAGGGATGGGGTTGAGCAAATCCAGATGTCCCAGCGTGAGCTGTTGTAGTGGTGAGAGATGCTCCGCCAGAAAGAAGAGTTAAAGCGATTGTTGCAGTCGCTAAAATTTTTTTAATAGACATAATTTAACCTCCATTTAAGTTGTTGTGCTATACTGGAAATAGTACTGCGATGTGTAGAAGTATCGATAGGGACGCCAATCATCTATTGATACTTTTTTATTTTGTAGCAACAAAATATCGTAAGCAAATACATCAAAGTTTGTCAGCATTTAAATTCTGCGCAGATTTATCTATTGATCAGATAGACAATAATTTAAAATTGATAAGTTTAAGATAAAGTTTGTTTACAGGCTTAGTATATCACTGATGTAAAACGTTTGCAAGATAATAGGCTTTATGTTAGGAAACATGCATTTTATGAGTGGGTGTTTATAAATGAGCAGCTATATCATGCTTTGCAAAGGCATTTATAGTCGACTTATTTTGGGCTTATATAATTTTTATGTTAAAATAGTTGTCAAAGACATTTGACATGAATTGAGATTTGGGAATTTATAAAATTTGAAGGGAGAAAAGGGATGAAAAATAGAATTCGTGAAACGCGAAAACAGTTGACGCTCTCACAGGATGACTTGGCACGGATTTGCCATGTCTCACGACAGACGATTAATGCTGTGGAGAATGATAAATACGATGCAGAGCTATCACTCGCCTTCAAATTGGCGAATGCTTTAGATAGCACTGTTGATGAACTTTTTAGCTATGAATCCAGAAAGAAGGAAAGCGATGTACTTTGGTGCGAAAAATATCAATGTATCCTTTGGCAAACAGCAGGCGCTAAAGAGCATCAGTCTTGAGATTTTACGAGGGCGAACCACTGCGATTATCGGAAGAAATGGCTCAGGAAAGTCGACGTTTTTGCGTTCCTTGGCTCGCCTCATAAAATTTGAAGGAGAAGTGATTTTTGAAAATCAAACTTTAGCAAATTTGACAAATCTTGAAATAGCGAAGAAAATTGCTTTTTTACCCCAACAATCTACGGCTCCACTTGATTTGACGGTGACAGATTTGGTTTCTATGGGGCGTTTTCCGCATCAAAAACTCATGCAACGAAACTTGTCTAACTCAGATTATGAAGTTGTCCGCAGTGTAATGGAGGAGCTGGAACTCTGGGAGTTTAGAGATAGAAAAGTCGCTAGCTTATCGGGAGGCCTGCAACAGCGAGCTTGGATTGGTATGGTTCTGGCTCAGGACAGCGAGATTATCCTGTTGGACGAGCCAACGACTTATTTAGATTTATCTATGCAGCTGGAAATTTTGAAACTCCTGAAGCAGCAGGCTGAGAAATACGGAAAAACAGTCGTCTATGTGCTCCATGATTTAAACCTTGTGGCGCGTTTTGCTGACGAGATTATAGTATTAAAAGATGGCCAACTCTTTGCAGAGGGAAATATCACAAAAACTTTTACAGAAAAACTATTATATGAGGCTTTTGGTTTAGAGGCAAAGCTAGGCAAGGATGTCTTTAATGAAGTACCAATGATTTTGGGGATTCGTTTATGACAAGGAGAATCTTGATTTTTCTCTTAATGTTCGGACTTCTGATGTTGAGTTTTCTTTATCTGGCGATGGGAGATAAGTTTATCAGTTTTTGCCAGATATTTACAAGTCCATTGGTTCTTTCACTTCGTTTGCCACGCTTGATTCTAATTTTGGCTTTAGCCTTTCTGCTCTCGAGCTCGGGTCTTTTAATCCAGACCATGACGGGAAATCCAATTGCTGAGATGACAACCTTAGGCATGTCAGGTGGCTCAAGTCTCGCTCTTTCGTTACTTTTGGTCTTCGGTGGCTTTACGAGTTTTGCTTGGAACATTGTCTTTTCTGTCCTAGGAGCTGCACTTTGTCTGACTTTGGTGATTGTGTTTACGGCTCGTTCGAAGTTTCAGCCCACAAAATTGATTTTAGTGGGGACGTCTGTAGGGCTTTTTGCTTCTAGTATTGCAAGCAGTTTGAGTTTTGCTCACAATGATGCAGCGTCTTATTTGCGCTGGATTGTCGGAAGCTTCTCAGCCGCGACTTGGGGAAAGGCTGAATTAGCTTGGCTTTTCCTTCCAGTAATTTTACTTTTAATTTTAGTTTTTTCAAAATCTATTTGGCTTTTGAGCTTTGGAGATGAGTTGGCTCAGTCACTTGGTGTAAACATTCAGAGAATACGATTTTTGATTATCGCGATTGTCACGCTGGCTACGGGACTTTCGGTAGCCTTGGTTGGCGTGATTAGTTTTATAGGGTTGATGTCAGCACAAATTGCCCAAATAATTGAAAAGAAGCGTTTCTTTGTGATTTTACTGTTATCAAATTTGATAGCGGCAATTATTCTGGTCTTTGCGGACTTACTAGCGCGAAATCTATTCTTGCCTTATGAGTTTCCAGCTGGCGCGCTGACTTTACTCTTAGGAGCTCCATTTTTCCTTTTTCTTGTGTTGAGAAAGGAGGCAAAATGAAAAAGAATATCTTTATTTTAAGTTCTAGCTTACTTATCTTTAGCATAGCTTATCTTACACAGTTTTCGACAAATTGGACGATGCTCTCGATTTTACTACCAGATTTTCGCCTGCCACGGCTATTTGCGTTATTCATCGCAGCTATAGCATTGGGAGTCTCAGGACTTTTGATTCAGACTTTGACAGAAAATCCTTTGGCTGATAATGGTACACTGGGGATTACAAGCGGTGCAAGCGCTGGTGTCGTACTTTGTCTTTTGTTAATCAACCTCTTAAAGCTTCCATCAAGCTTTAAGGCAGTAACTCCTCTGTTTGCAATTTTGGGCGGTCTTATTGCCTTTTCCTTAGTTTATTTCCTTGCGATAAGGCGGAATTTATCCAATAGTAAAATATTATTGGTTGGGATAGGCCTGACAGCACTTTTTCAAGGTTTTATCACGATTGCACAATTATCAATGAATGCTTTTGATTTTGAGCAAGTTGCTGTCTGGCTAGCTGGAGATCCTTGGCAGGTCAGCTATCAGTTAGATGTGATTATGTTTATAGGGCTTATTCTTGTGCTGTTGCTAATTGTATTTTTGAGTCGAAAGCTTGAAGTCCTTAGTTTGGGCGAAGAAGTGGCTGTTTCACTCGGACTGGATACAAAACGAATGCGCTTATATTTCTATATTTTTAGTTTAATATTGTCAATTTTTTCGGTGCTTTTAGTTGGTGGCCTAGCCTTTGTTGGTTTGATTGCGCCACATATTGCCAGAAGATTATCTGGTTTTCATTTGAGGTCTCGTTTATTGATGACGAGTCTTGTTGCAATGATATTATTGCTTTTTGCAGACTTAGTGGCTCAGGTGATTATCCGTCCGTCAAGTTTGCCTCTTGGTTTTGTGGTCGCCTTTATCGGCGCGCCTTATTATATTTATCTCATACAGAAGGATTTATAAATGAAAAAACTATTTTTATTACTTGGAAGTGTGATTCTTGGCCTTTCTCTTGCGGCCTGCACGCAAAGCTCTAAAAGTTCATCTGACTCAGGCTCTTCAGCGTCCACAGTAACTTTTCATGCACTAAATGGTAATGTTAAAATTCCAGCTCATCCTACACGGATTGCGGTACAAAATTATCCAGATGAAGTTCTCTCACTTGGTGGAAATGTCGTGGGTACAGACAGTTGGTCAGTAGTTAATCCCTATCTCTCTAAGAAATTGTCAGATCTCGGCGCGCCTAAGTTCAATTTGGAAAAACTAATCGAAGAGAAGCCTGATCTTATCATTACAGTGGATAAAGATCAAGTAGCTGATTACCAAAAAATTGCCCCTACGGTGCTTGTAAATTATCAGGATTTAGCAGGTCTGAATAAATCGCTCGACTTTTTCGCAAAACTTCTTAATCGCAAGACAGAAGAAAAAACTTTCCTTGCAAACTTTGATAAGACGGCAGAGGTACAGAAAAAGCGACTAAGTGCCGCAGGTGTGATACCTTCAAAACTGACAGCCTCAATCATCGAATTATCGGCTGATAAGATTTATGCCTATGGCTCAGATTTTGCTCGTGGTGGACAGGCTTTGACGCGTGGCCTTGGGTTTAGTGAATCTCCTGCGATGGCCGATTTGACGAAAGGCGTAGGATATGCAGAGTTGAATGCTGAATCATTAGGAAAATTTGATGCAGACTATATCTTCGTGGACTATAAAACGGCAGACAGTAGCCAATTTCAAGCTCTGCAACAAAATCCAGTCTGGCAGTCAATGAAAGCCGTTAAAAATAAGCATGTTGTTATAGTTGACTATGACAAAGTCTATTTCTTTGGTGGCCCAACCGCAAGCGAGAAGCAGATGTCTCTGTATGTGGATGCGATTTTGAAACAGACCAAATAAAGAACAAGTAAAAAGTCGAGTTATTATTTTAACTCAACTTTTCTTTTATAGTCTGTAATTTGCTCACTCTCAAGATTGGAGAATAAGCTATCAAAATCTGTAATATCTATATCTATATATTTCTGCTCGAGGGCTGTCTTAACAAGGCGATAGGCTAAGCGAGGATTCCGTGATAGGATAGGGCCATGGAAATAAGTCCCATAGGTATTCTTGTAGTGCAGGCCTTCAGTTTTATCGTCAGGATTATTGCCCCCTCCGTAAATAACGCGGCCGAGTGGCTTTTCTTCACCAGCAAGGTAAGTAATGCCTGAGTGATTTTCAAAGCCATAATAGGTCTCATTGAACTCGTCATTATGAGTTTCAATATCTCCGATGAAACGGTCATTCCCAAGATTTTTTGTGACATGTGGCAGAATGCCTGTGCAGATAATCTTTTTGTCGCTGGCATCGATGTAGTATTTGCCGAGCATCTGGTAGCCACCGCAAATGGTCATCATTGGCTTGCCTGCCTCGATGTACTTTTTCAGCTCAGGAATGATTCTGTTCTGAGCAAGATCTTCTGAAATAACTTCCTGTTCAAAGTCCTGTCCACCGCCCCAAAAAACGAGGTCATAGCGTGCATCGTCAAAGCTGTCTTCAAGGCTGACAATCTCAAAGGTCGAACTTGCACCGAGCTTCTCGGCCATATATTTCAGCATGAGGATATTGCCATTGTCGCCATAAGTATTCATCAAATCACCGTAGAGATGAGCGATTTTTAGCTGCCGAGAGTAATTCTCGGGATTTTTTGTTTGTAATGAAATATAAGTCATATTATTTATTCTAATTGAGTTCGGGAGGCTTGAAGCTAGGAAAAAAGATAATTTAGAACATGGGCTTTGCCCAGAACCTAAATTCCTATTTTTCTACGCTTCAGAAAGAGCCTCCCTCTCATCTTTCTTGTAGATCCTGAATTAAATTGTCGAGGTAGCCGTCGACTTGTTCCTTGTTGTAACCGCGGAACTGCATGTCAAATACTTGGCTATAGATTTCTTTGGGGCTATGGAGATTCTGATTGATTTCAGATAAAAACTGATCAACTTCTTTACGATTGTAGCCGCGAAATTCACGGTCAAAATC
>JAIRUS010000005.1 GCA_031254295.1 Streptococcaceae bacterium
GCCATCTTCAAGGCAATCTTGCTCGTCGAGTTGGCTTCAATCTGATCATTCACCACACCCGATGGTTTTTGTGTCGCGAGAATCAAATGCACACCGAGTGAGCGCCCGATACGCGCAACCGACGTCAACTCATCTAAGAACTCTGGCACATTTGACTTCAACTCCGCAAACTCATCACTCACGAGGATAAGATGAGGAATCGGCTGATCGGGATAGCTGATCTCTGGATTACGGTCTTTATCCTGGCGTTGTTTATACAAGCTCATATAACCATTGATGTTATTCACCCCATATTTCGCGAACTCTAACATGCGCTTATCGAGCTCCGCTTTGATGCTCGCTAAGGCTCTCGCTGTCCCAGCCCCGTCAAGATTGGTGATCGCCCCCATGAAGTGAGGGAGCTTATCTAAAGTATTCGCAATCCCCCCGCCTTTCCAGTCAATGATAAGCATCCCGATATCCTCTGGCGAGAAGTTTATCGCAAGCCCTATGAGAAAGGTCGTGAGGAACTCTGACTTGCCTGAGCCTGTCGTCCCGCCTACCAAGGCATGCGGACCGTGTACGCGCTCATGCAAGTCCCAATAGACAGCGTCTGACTTCCCACGCCAGCCAATCAGCGATTTGATGGACTTATTTGGTTCTGCCAAGGCCCAGCGCTCGGAGATTTTCAACTCTGGAATCGTCTTGACTTCGTATTGTGCCAAGAGAGATAAGCTCTCAGGAATCGCATTCTTTTCGACCTCCACATGGTTCAGATTGGCCAGGGTTCTAAGGGCTGTTTCGAGTCCTTCTGTTTTGGGATAAGGGACGAAATCTTTGGCCACATAGACCTGATGGTCATTGAGGATTTGGCCTGCCCCTTGATTTTGATAGGACACAAGAGCTGTGACTGTCTCAGGGAGAAGCTTTTGGTCTTCCTTACACCAGATGACCGTCACACCCAGCTCACTCATGTCCTCGGCGAGAAACTCATTAAGGCCATGTCCTGCCAGATAGCTGTCGTCAAAGAGGGTGAGGAGATAGTGCGGACTAAAGGTTGGGATTTCTTTCCCAGCTTCTTTTACGATTTGTTTCCGTTGATTTAAAATTTGTAAGAAACTATTCAAGATCATATCTCTGGTCTTCGCATTGTGTACCAGTCCTCGGATATTCAAGTCTTGAATCTTCACATGAGGCAAAAAGCGCCAGCCCATCCAGTCTGTCGCATATGATTTTTCTGGGACAAGTGAGATAAAATTCACATCCCGATAAGAATGAAAGAAAGCCAGCTGTAAGAGAAGATTGGCAACGGCTGTTTTTAAGACCTCATCGTTTCCGATGAAACCCAGTGTCTGCCCTAAAAGGTTCAAGGTCACTGGACTGTCCTTTTGACTTGAAAAGCGTGAAGCCAACATTTTGATGCGCTCGCTCGCCTCATCATGATCACGTGCTGTCGCTTCTGCCTCCACGGTCAAACTTGACGCTTGCGTCCCTAAGCCAAGGGAGACTTCTAGGAAGTCTTTATTCGGACGCATCCGCTCATAGATTCTCGGATCATACTGAGTCATCATCTCCGTCAAGCGCTCTGGACTGGGACTCTTATAGTCAAGGACACGTTTTTCTTCTGCGTATTTCTCAGAAATATCGGCGACCGCGCCTAAGAGATAGACCTCATAGTCTTCTTCACGTTGGCGATTGGCCGTCTGTCGCTCTTTTTTCTCGGTCATATATTGGGTAATGGTAAAAATTGCCGTCATCACACTCATAAAGCCCATCCCCAACATCATCAAGGGATTGCGTCCTGAAATCACCGCCATCACAACAGAGACCGCTAACATCCCGATCGGGGGAAGAATGGCTTTGAGGAGCCCGTTCTTATTTGGCGCTTCAGGTGCTTCAATCTTTTGAAGTTTCAATTGATCCGTTGGCCGCTCTAGGTTCAGTCTTGGACTGCGGCGATAGTCTGGAAAGTCCTGAGGAAACTCAGAAAGACCTTCCTGTTCTAGAAAGGCCTTATGGTGCCAGATAATTTCTTCTGGTCTAAAGACGGTGAGCTTCCATTGACTGGGACGACGCTCAAGCAGGAGACTTGGCGTGAGCAGAGTATCTCCCGGATGCATCTCTTTGATCACCGCAAAGTCAGTCAGACGCTGGGAATTGAAATAAACAAAGTCAGAACCCACTTCAACAGTGGCACTGTTTTCATGCAGGATAATTCGGCTTGTATCGGGCGTGTGGACAGCCGCACTGTCACTTCCACCCAAGATAAAATAATCCTTGGCATTGAGACGCATGAACTTCGTTTGCGCTACTTGGGTTGAGACAAGAAAAAAGTCCACTCCTTTAAATCTCTCAAATCCCTCAAGCGTATTCTTTCCTAACTGAGCCGGATGTCCGAAGAGGGAGACGCCAGCAGCGCTCATTTCTATGCTTCCTTTGACAGCCTTGTCAGCCCCATACTCTGCTTTCGGAAAGCGGTCTGTCAGGGGGATTTGGCTTAGCTGTTTCCCTAAAACATACACCATATAGCGTAATTTACTCGAAGGCAGCCGCATGTCTAAAGACGCCAGCACTTCTTCCCCTTCTCCTGACCCTGCTTTTTGTCCCATACTTTCTCTACTTTCCTTTACTTCCCTAGATTTTGGCTTAAATCTGAAATTTTCTTGCTATAATCATCCAATAGTTGTTGCTTCTTTGCACCGCCCATGGTTGTATTAAGTTTTGTTGACTGATAAAGATCAGTGTACGCTAGTAATGTCAACTGGTCATCTCCTAGATTCTGTGCTAAGTTGAGCGCTTGATTAAAATCCCCTCGACCAAGATATATCCAATAATTCAACGTATTATCATCTGACTTGATAGAGATATTATTTAAAATCGCTTGTTTCTGCATACTTGTCAAATCCGTCAGATTAACCGAGCTTGCAGCAAGCACAAAGCGAGCAGATTTTGGTAGCACCGCAGGCTTATAGTTTTGCAAGTCGGTAAGAGTCTGAGAATAATTAGCTGTCAAAAAATCGGTTTGAGCGGCAATAATCGCTTCCTGCCTAGGTTGTGTCTCCTGATAAGCTGTGAAGACAAACCAAGCACCAACAAGCGCTGTCACTAAGGTAATCCCACTGAAAACTTTAAAGAAAAGATAACGCCCCTTTGGCACAAAGGCAATCGTTTGACTCGCCGCGGCTGTTTCACGTATTAACTCACCATCAATAAATTCTGAAATTTCTGCAATAGAGGTCAGTTCCTCAATTTTTTGACTAAACCTGTCTCTAAGGACAACCGAGCCACCTACTAGCTTTTCATAAGCTAGACGTGTATTAAATACCGATAAGACAAGAGCTTTATAACTTTTCAAAAAGAATTCCGGCTCTATCACCATAGGTGAAAGTAATCCTTCGAGACCAAAATGCCCAACCAAAGCCTTATCTCCTAAGATAAAAATTGCTTCTGGATGTAGAAATGGCAATTCAAAACTTTCAGATAAGCCTCCCAATGAAGATAACTTTTGAGCCAATTGAAGCTTTTCAATTCGTGTTTTCGCTTTACGAATACTTGAAGCTAAGGTCTGCGTCCCTTTCACAAATGGATAGGTCAATTTTACTGTCTCCTCATTTACCACTAAATCAGCATTGATATGATGTTGGATAACATCCAGTGCATCAAGGCGCACTTGTGTGCTTTGGAGGATAACTTCAAATTTATCTTTTTTTATCTCAATCTCAAGGGTATCTCGTCCGTTATATCGTTTCATTTCTCTCTATTCTCTCTTACTCTTGCTATATTATGATTATGGTTATGGTTCAGTTATAATTTGAAACACATCCCCATCTCCGATAGGGAGCTCACTTAATCTATCATCGTGAGTTAGTTTAAAAGTTTTATTCTCCAAGACTAACTGCCAATTTTCAGGAAGTTCTCTCCCTTTTCCACGTAAAGCCTTCTCCAAGAGCTCACTTAACCGTGCCATACTGACTTCCCGAGGAAGGCGAAGGTCATATTGACTTTCTCTGTATTTCAAACTAATATCAATGTGACTTTTCATAACGTTTTCGTCGACTCCTTTTTGCGTTTCTACGACCAAATACAAAGGCGAATATCATAAAAATAATTCCTATAAAAATAATGACAAATAGCCAAATATTTGTTTGACTATCCGCTTTCCTTTGGCTTGTTGTCGTTGTAAGTATTGTTGGCTTATAATTTTGAAAGAGTTCTTTCGTTGAATATAACAAATCCGATGAACTTTGTTTTATTCCTCCAAAATTTATTGTTTCAATTTTTTGTGGAATTTCTTTCCTTGTAGCTTCTTGATTTTTTGCATAGCCGGAGATAGCCGGTAGAAATAGTTCTGACTTAATCGGAAAGTCATCTGATCCACCCGACTTTACTCCAGAGTCGGTGATGACACTCGGATCTAGTTGTAAGCTCCCATTCCCATCTGCATAGACTGAACGGTTTATACTAATGCTTGTCAACGCAAAAAAGAAGACCAATATCATAAAAATAAAATTCTTCTTCATATTTGATTACCCGCTAGACTTAGACAAAAAGGCATACACAAAGCGTATGCCTCTGCTCTAACTTTAGAAACCAAAGCTCTGTGCATCTTGTGCATCACGCTCTTGAATCGTATCCGCATACTTGTTCAACTGTTGATTGATGCTTTCTAGCAAGTTCTCAAATTGTTGAACATTATGGTAAAGTTGGTTGTACTGCTCCAAATAAGCCTCAAATGCCGCACCTTTCCACTCATCATGGATTGTATTGTTCATGTTATTGACTCTTTGGATAGTCTGCTCAATTTCTTCTTTTGAACGAAGATAAACTTGGGCTTGACTTTTTAGTTCTTCGGGGGTTACACTAATGACGGCCATATTGGACTCCTACCTTTTCTGTGTGATGCCTAAAGTGATGTGAATGTTATAATCTCT
>JAIRUS010000105.1 GCA_031254295.1 Streptococcaceae bacterium
GATAAGATTGGCTTGAACAATACGGACATTAAAATGCTGGATAAAGGCCTGATAGAGGTTGATGACTCCTACAGAACTTCGGTTAGTCATATCTATGCGATTGGCGACATCGTGCCTGGCCCTATGCTGGCGCACAAGGCGAGCTTTCAGGCAAAAATTGCAGCCGCGGCGATTTCGGGCGCGCCTGATGCGGTCGACTTGCATGTCGCACTTCCAGCCGTTGCGTACACCTCGACCGAGCTTGCGACTGTTGGCGAAACACCTGACAGCGTGAAAAATCGCCTTGACACTGTCAAGATTTCCAAATTTCCCTTTGCCGCGAACGGACGAGCAATCTCAATGGACGAAACCGAAGGCTTTATTCGCCTGATTACTGAGACAAAGGAGGGTGCCATCATCGGCGCACAAATCGTCGGCCCTGGCGCCTCTGATCTGATTTCAGGTCTCTCTCTTGCCATTGAAAATGGCTTGACGGCAAGAGATCTGTCGCTGACGATTCAACCGCATCCGACGCTTGGCGAAGCCATTATGGACACGGCTGAACTGGCCGATGGGCTGCCGATACATCTATAAATTAATAAAAAAAGGCCTTTAGTCTCTTTCGGCTAAAAACAAACTAAAAAATTCCGTTCAGCCGTGTTGCTGTCCGGAATTTTTGTTTGACAAATCCTATACTCTGGGCGAATCTCGAAATTAAGAATGCGAAAAAAACGTAGATTATCCTTGACTTCTTTCTCGCTTTTTGTTATGATAAAAACGTATTCGAATACAAAATAAAAAATAAAGGAAAAGAGTATGAGTAAATCAAGTGGAACGGCAGCAGGTGCTGTTGGGCTAATAGCAGGAGTAATTATCACTCTCGTTTTTGGATTTAAAAAAGCGACCGTTTATGGGGTAAGTGTGGGGTCAATTTTTAGCCCACAATCTGGTGCAACAAAGGCTGTTGGTACTGTCAGTAATTTATTAAAGGATTTAGGAGGAAGTAGTGCGGCAAATAGCTTAAGTTCTGTCACAGATGCGGCAGCTGCATCGGCTAGAAACACAAATATGCCAGGTGTCATTATTGGAATCGTGATTGCTGTTGTTGGAGCTATATTGCTGGTGGTAAGTTCAAGAAAAAAGAGCTAATTCAAGGAAGAACCAAATGGAAGGATTCATGATTTGCATATAAATCATGAATTTTTTCATTCTATTGATTGCTTTATACGTAACTTTCGTATATAATATACGTGTATTACGAAATGAAAGGTACGAGAGAATATGGTAAGTAAAGAAGAATGGCGTGAGTATTTTGAACTCATAAACAGTAGACAGGCAACGGCTGAAGAACTTGCACAAGCCTATGCTAAAGGGGAAATCGAATATAGCTCAGAGGAGCTTAGCCTGAGTGAAAGCCTGCTAAACTCGGAATCTCTCGTAATGTCTCTGAGTGAGTCTCAATCGCTTTCTGCCTCCGTTTTTGAGTCAGAAAACGAAACCAAGCCGTCAAAGGAAGAATGGCTGGACTATTTTGAAACTGTTAATGGCAGGAAGCCAAATCTAGCAGAGTTTCGGGAAGCCAAGGTAAATGGAGAGTTCCGTGAGAACTTATCTCAAGCTTCCGAAAGTAGAATACAACCTCAATCTCAGACATCGCAAGTTTCATCATCGATGGAGTTTAGGCAGAGTTCAGAGCAGATTCAACACACAAATGTTCAGCCAGTATTTTCTAGTAGTCCTCGTGATGGACTAGGGCGCGTGATACAGCCAGATGTAGTGCATGCGCAGGCAACAGCTAATCATTCCGTTGGTTTCGTTGAGGCCTTCAAACTCTTTTTCAAAAATTATGCGAACTTCAAAGGAAAATCCTCACGCGCAGAGCTAGGCTATATTCTCATATGGCATTTTCTTATCCCACTTATTCCGTTGATTTTGATACTGGTGGCAACAGCCAACACGATTTCTGCAATCAATAGTTACAGTAGCTATTCAGCGGACAACTCATATGGTGGAGTTAGTGCGAGTTGGGGAGCGGCAGGATTTGCCTATATCTTGCTTGTGGTCTATGGCCTTGCAGTGATGATCCCCAATATTGCAATTGGAGTTCGCCGCTTCAGAGATGTCGGGATTTCACATGTAGGTTACATCGGTGTTGTAGTTATAATACTAATACTTAGTTTTCTGCAAATTATCCCAATTTTAGGTTCTCTGGCTCTTTTTGCCTTTGCTATTTATGCTCTGATGATTGCTTTTCGGCCAACGGACTATTACTTGACACGCAAAGAGCCAGTCACAGACTGGATTATTGCACATTTTGGAAAGAAATAGGAAGATATTATGAATGGATTAGTAGGGTTAGCAGGATTAGTAGCATTACTGTTTATCTTGGTCAACTGGGTCAGTATTATCAATGCTATGGAAAAAAACAAGGAAGTTTCAGAAATAAAGACAGATACTACTAATATAGCAGATCAAATCACACAGCTTTCCGCATTGAAAGATTCAGGGGCTTTGACAGCAGGCGAATATGAGATTCAAAAGAATCAATTATTGAATAACTTATCAAATATAAATGATTCGGGTAGCTTTGGTTATGCAGCTCTGGGCTTTTTCTTTCCAATCGTGGGCTTGATTCTCTGGCTTGTCTGGAGGGAGAACTATCCACAGAAATCACGCTCAGCACGCAACGGCATGATTACCGGCTGGATTACAAGCGTTGCACTCGTGTTGGTTTATTTTGTTGTTATAGCGGTAATGTTGAGACCACTTTATTAAAAGAATGAAAGAGAAAGAAAATGACAACAAAAGAAGAATGGCTCGAATATTTTGAAGCCATAAATGGCCGAAAACCAAGAGCTGAGGAATTTCTAGCGGCGAAGAAAAATGGTGAAATTACTGGAGAAACTCACGAAGAATATTTAGTTGGGGAAAATGCTAGATTTATTGAGCCTAAAATCGAGGATAAGAGGCAGATAAAGCCAATAAGCTCTTACACAATGGCGAATCGAAATCCTAATAGGGCTGTTGATAAAAAATCAGGCGCTATCTTTGGCGTTGTTTTTGGGCCCATTTGTATTATTGGTGGCATTATGATTTGGCAGTTTCGAGCCTCAACCTATTCAAGTCTGGACGTAGGGCAATCAATTAGAAACTTGGGAATTATTGGGGTTGGGATTATGCTCTTAGTCATGGGGCTCTATAACTTGAATAAAAAGTAATATTAGATTAATAAATCCTAGGAGGAAGAATGAGAAGCATAAATAAATTATTAATTGCACTGGTGGTGTTTGCAGGATTTGGGAGTCTTACAGCTTGTTCAAGCACAACGTCACCAACAACAGGTTCAAGTCCAGACACTGGTGTAACGAGTAGTACTGATACGAGTGTTCAAGCATCTTCATCTAGCGAAGTAAGTACGGATTTATCACAAAAGGCTATCTATGATGTCTTGCAACAGGCAGGCTATACGGGCTTATCAACTTTTAGCGGTACTTATGATGGCTTAGATGAAGCAGTTCAGAGTCAGAGTATGAACTATGTATTAATTGGGAAAGTTGAAGACTCTGAAACCGTCTTGAAAAATTTTCCGTCATTTAACGGAACAAATTATCTACAAAAAGGGCAATGGGTCTTTTACACAGATTACAAAGTTGGAACACTGAACTCTCTCAGTGACTTGAAAAACATACAGTAAGGGGAAGAAAAAATGATACCAGCATTATATATTTTGATTTTCGTAGGAGTTATGGGTTACGCTTTATACAAGGGAAAAGTGAAGAAGGATTTTGCGAAAGCACATAATGTTTTAAAAGACAGACCAGGAAGTTTTTATCGAGACGAAAATATTTTTTTAAGTGAAAAAGTATTCTCTTTATCAGAAATCTATCCTTTGCTTGAAAAAGACATTCTTGACAATTACAAACTAAAGTATGGGCAGGGGTCTAGCAGACAAGAAATATTTTTTCAACATCTTAATTGGTCAGGTAAATCTGAATGGACTTCGCGATTGACCGTTGAGCAGAAACAAGGGAACGCTTTTCGCTATAAGTTCAGAATCACACATATGATAACAGGAAGCCGTTCTGGAGACCA
>JAIRUS010000122.1 GCA_031254295.1 Streptococcaceae bacterium
CTTCTTCACTTTGAGACAGATTTCTATTGAAGCCCATTATCAAATCTGACGATTCACTCACTATAAATTTATTCGCCATTTTTCCCCTCCTTGCCTGACTTTGACGACTCTAACTTTTCCAATTCTCCTAAAAGGTGACGCTTCTTATCTCTAAATTCTTCCAATGCTTCATCACTGAGGCTTTGAACCTTTGAGGAGATTTGCCAAAGAAGCGCAATGTCATTTTCATAGGCTCGAAGCGTCTCAAAGTTACTGGATTTATCAAGCCTTCCCTTATTCTCTTCCAATTGTTGCTGAGATTTTTTGAGCGAGCGAGAAAAATTAAACGTGGCTTCTTCAAAACTTGCTTGTTCTCGCCCGAAACTCTCGATTTCCTCTTCCTTAAGTTGGCTAGCTCTTCTCTTTTCTAATTCTTTATCTTGCATTATTCCCTCCAAAAGGTAAACCTACTCCTCCAAGTAGTGTCCCACTTATCTGAGTCGCGTCCTTTAAATCATCCATTTCAACCTTACTCGCGTAAGCGGGTATCGCTTTGGCAATTTGAATAACCTTATCATTTAATCCACTGGCATCTTGGTAGATTTGATTCGCCAGATTTTGCCCATTTCGCATACTTGTCACGTCACTTTGACTTATTGTCACAGTTGTCGGCGAAAAAGAATGCTTTTTAAAACCTAAAATTGCATTCTGGGCATGTTCTGTACTTGATTTAAATGTCATGGTATCTCCTTATTTTCTAAACTTATAAAATGGATCTTTCAAAAGTTGCTCTGCCTTATTTATACTATTGGCTTCTACTTCTGATTCATCTTCTTTTTCTATTACCAGTTGGGATCGATGCGCAATATTTTTTATTCTCTCTTCTAATTCGTCAAGAGAATCCTGAGTAAATTGTTCATCTTTATCATCAGAATATCCTGTTGAGAGTAGCTCTAATATTTGATTCTCCTTGATAATATATAGTTTACTATTTTGATTATAGCCTTGTGGATATAGAATCGCTTGATAACCTGCTAAGATTTCTCCTTCTGCAGTTTGCATAAATGCTCTTGAAATGATAACGTACACATTTTCATCATTGTCTTCCTCTTTTATTTTCACCGCTGAGCCCAGAGGCAGGAAAGACGCTTTTTCACTCATTTATTTTTCTCCTTTGTTGGTAAAACAACATTTATTAGTGATTCATCTGTCAGATACATTAATTCATTCATCTTTAATTTCAAGTTTCTTAGCTCGGGTATCGTCTCAATAAAATTCTGATTTTTAACATCTCCACCAAACAAAATATGAGGAATATTTTCTTTCACCGCTTTGGTTAGTGCACTGTAATTTCCGCCAACATTTGAAATTAAATCCAAAAGAATATACTGATAATTCGACTCTGCCGCTTCAACGAGTTCAATAAATTCCTCACCAGTAACTCTAAGCTTATCCAATATTAAGGAGAGTCCATTGAAAATGACTAAAGTTTTTTGACTGTTTTCTGACTTACTCATTGCCTGAATCGCCTCTAATATATCAGTTCCTTGATTGTTGATTTCTTCTTTACCGATAGAGAGTGACGCGTCAAATTTTGGAAATCTTCCTAAAGCATCTATCAAGATACTTTCTCCAGAAAAATTTTCTATTTGAGAAATAAGAAATTCATTAATAAATGTACTTTGCTTTTTATTTTCACTAAATATACTTAGGCTTTGTTTTTCAAATAAATCTAGTTTTTCAATTTCCGCACTTTGTTTATTGAGTCCGAGATAAATTGATTCGTTATCTTTGTCAGCTAAAACATTTGTGAATATCGAACTGTCGATTTCTTCAGGCACCATCGGAATAGCCTCAGGTCGTATTCCCTGCCATATTTGATTCCGATGCGAGATTTCTTTCTCTAAATTCTCTAACACCTCCGCATCGTTCTCACCTTTCGCTGGAAGATAAACCTGTAGCGCGACAGGAAAATCTAGCTTGGTCTGTCCGCGCCCAATGATCTCTGCTTGCTCTAAGCGCTCACGTCCAAATAAGTTCGTCACCTCACTCTCATCATTCAAAAAGAGCGCAAGCTTTGTCTGGATATTGCTCATCATGTTCATCCGTATCGCATTGTAGCGACTGGCTGTAAGAACCAGATAAACACCCAAAGCGGCCCCATCTCGCAAGAGTTGAATCAACACCTCATCTATCTCATCTCGTCGCTTACTTTGTCCCAAGGCATCATAGTTATCAAGTACGTTGACAAGAATTGGAAATTTTATGCCTGTCTTATGTTGGTACTGGCTCAGTGTCGCCACACCCTCATTTTTGAGTGCTTGCTTGCGCTCTGATAAAATCATACGCAGACGTCCCAACATCTTCGTCAGCTTCTCGTCCTCCTCCAAGGTCACAATATCCGCCACATGAGGCAGGTTCTTCAAAGGCAATAAGCCATTATTCCCAAAGTCCAGCAGGTAGAACTGGATCTGCTCCGGTGTGTTCTGTCTGGCGAGGTTCATCACAAGCGTTTGTAAAGTCGT
>JAIRUS010000123.1 GCA_031254295.1 Streptococcaceae bacterium
CAACTAAAAATTTTATAGCTTTAATTTCTTTAAATGACGCTTTTAAATCTTGGGCTGCTTTTCGCTCTTGCTCTATTATTTTTGTTCCGTCCATTTTCTTCCCTCCTGATTTTGTACATGCGGATAAACTAACTGCCATAAATAACACACTTAAAATTATTAACAACTTTTTCATGCGACTTTCCTCATACATTTCGCAAAGTCTTGGGCGCTTTTTAGCTGACTTTCGCCTACACCTGAGCCGCCCGCAAAACCACCTGAGTTAGCGACTACTGACTCTGTATCTGTCAATAGGTCTTTGGGGTCACTTTGGTTGGTACCTGCAAAGGCTATTGTGACTTGGGACGTATCCACTACGCCGTTATTTATCGGAGCTACGGCCATACCTTGGAAGCCGTTGCCGTCGGGATTGTCTTCACTGTACAAGACGCGATAAGATTGACCGCCTCCGTCTTGTGCTGGAATGGTAGAGCCTATTTTTAAAGGCTTTATTGTATGAGTTCTATCAACGTTATACGCTTGCGCTGCCAAAGCATTATAATTTTTATTTGTTGTCATATTTCTATTTCGCTTCCATCAAGTGTTATTAGCCTTACTGAAGTTAGGGTATCTCCTTTATCCTTTTCTGGTACTTGCTTATCTCCAGAATCGTATCCAAAATCTGCTTCATCTGTACTCTCTCCAAACCCTGCCCGTCTCCCTTGATAGACTTCACCATCGATTTTTATTTCAATTGATGCGACAAACCAGCCAGTTTCATCTGTCCATGGGGTTTTTGATAAACCATCAGAAAACTTAATTGTTTCAATATTTTTATAGCGTTTCTTCAATGCTTTTGCAATTTTGATTTGAATCTCCTCTGATTGCTTTTGGGTTAATTGTTCACTATTCATTTTCTTCCCTCCTAAGTTTGTACATGCAGATAAACTAACTGCCATAAATAACACACTTAAAATTATTAACAACTTTTTCATGCGACTTTCCTCATACATTTCGCAAAGTCTTGGGCGCTTTTTAGCTGACTTTCACCCACACCTGAGCCGCCCGCAAAACCACCTGAGTTAGCGACTACTGACTCTGTATCTGTCAATAAGTCTTTGGGGTCACTTTGGTTGGTGCCCGCAAAGGCTATTGTGACTTGGGACGTATCTACTACACCATTTACTATCGGCGCTACAGCCATGCCTTGGAAGCCATTACCGTCTGGGTTATCGGAGATATATAGAACACGGTAAGATTGACCGCCTCCATCAATCTTATTATGTCCGTTGAATATTAATGGGTTATCTTGGTTATAATAAATAGTCGCCCCATCATTTTTATCTTCCCTATCCACAGCATAGACATCATGAGACATTTTTTGACATTGTTCATTACTGGTCATTATAACGTTTCCTCTTCATTATTAGAATATACAACTCTTACGAGACTATTTGTTATTCCTTCTTCCAACTTTTCACCATTAATATATCCAGATTTATCTCCAAGTGTTATTCCCAAATTATCTTTCTCTCCATTTGTTAGCGTAACTTTTACTCCAAAATCAACTCCTCCTCTCAAAGGATTAACATCTGGTTCGCTTATTTTCACTTCCTTAACATCCTTAAACATTCCCTTAATCTGAAGCGCTGCTTTTCGTTCCTGATCTATCATTTTTGTTTCGTCCATTTTCTTTCCTCCTAAGTTTGTACATGCGGATAAACTAACTGCCATTAAAAGAATGCTTAAAATAATTAGTATTTTTTTCATATTTTACTTTAAAATTCCCTCTCTTCATGTACCATATTCGCTACTTGCGTCAATCTCAATTTACGAATATCTCGTCCACGAAAGGCGTAGGCTTCGCCAGATAATAGCTCGGCTTCTCGTCCCATCGCATTATTTGTGATGATTGTTTGCTCACTCAGACGTTTTAACAGAAGTCCATAACGTAGATTAGCTCGGAAATATTTTGAAATATCTGTTATCTTACTCAACCATGCAGGGTCACTTATCAAAATAAGATATTTCGATTTTTCAAAAGCTTTCATATCTTCCAAACTCGTCATACCATTTAGAGCTTCCTCTGGATTAAGAATCAAGACAATCTTATCTTTCAACTTCTCTTCATTAACTTGAACTTGAACTTGAACAGGAACGCTTGAACTTGATGAAATTGGCCCACTAAAAGTGGCCAAAAATTCTGCTTCTATCTCATCTTCAACTGTAGCTATTTTCTCTTCTTTTGGTATTTCAACTCCCTCTGTAACAGCCTCAGAAGTATAATCTTTTACTGTTTCTCGTACTATTGTCACATTGGTGGGAATATCCACCTGTTTTAACCAGTTTAAACTTTCAAAAATGACTAAGTCAGAGCTTTGATTTGTACGTTCAAACGCCTCAAAGATCCGCCTTACCATCTTTTCAGTCTTTATCTTATCATCACTGATGATGCCAAAATAGTCTTCGTCCTGCAAGTTGATGCTGAACAACATCGCATTTTCCTTTTGGTAGCCAATTGGTAAAAGATTTCTTGAAAGAGCATTTTTAACCACTTTTTCTTCAAAAAATTCTATACTTTTAACTTCTTCTGGGACCATCGGAATTCCCTGTGGTCGGCTTCCTTTCCAATCTTCATCAATCTTATGAATTTCCTCGGATAAGTTCGCATAAAGCTCAGTTTCACTCTCGCCATGAACAGGGAGATATATCTGAATGGCTTGTACTTGTTCCACACGCAATTGTCCTCGACCAAACAGACTTTGAGATTCCAGTCGTTCTCTCCCGAATAGTGTTGTGAGCTCGTCTTTATTCAGAAGATATAATGCAATTTTTGTCTGAATATTGCTTAACATATTCATCCGAATCGCTCCTATACGGTTCGCAGTCATGATGAGATAGAGCCCTAACGCCGCCCCTTCTCTTAAAAGTTGAGAAAAGAGCGTGTCATATTTATCTCGATCCTGTCCCTCCGCTACTGTATCGTAGGCATCTACTATGACAAGCTGAATTGGCAAACTTTCTTTTGCTTGCCTATTGTATTGCTCTAGTGTAGAAACCTCTAGCTGTGTAAATTGCCGTTTTCTTCTCGTCACCTCATTTTGAATTAATCCCAACATCTTATCTGTCTTTTCAACATTATCCGCAGTCGTGATATCAATTACATGAGGCAGGTTCTTCAAAGGCAATAAGCCATTATTCCCAAAGTCCAGCAGGTAGAACTGGATCTGCTCCGGTGTGTTCTGTCTGGCGAGGTTCATCACAAGCGTTTGTAAAGTCGT
>JAIRUS010000125.1 GCA_031254295.1 Streptococcaceae bacterium
CTATGTAAAAATAGACGACGATGGGCAAAAGAATACTCATGACGGCTAAAACTTCATAAACTTTTACTTTGGGATTGTGGGTCTTGTCCATCAGTTCAAGCTCTCAACAAAATTTTCTATCATCTTCATTCCGTCAGGCGTACCAATGCTTTCAGGGTGAAATTGCAGACCGTAGATTTGTAAGGTCGGATTTTCAATTGCCATGATTTCACCGTCATCTGTCGTTTTTGCTGTGATAGAAAAGTCAGGCAAGGTCGAATGCTCGTCCATGACAATGCTGTGATAGCGCATAACGGAAAAGTTTTGTGGCAAGCCTTTGAACAGAACATTTCGCGCTTCGCCGTGGGCAATGCCGTCAATATACTGCACGGTCGTTGAATTCTTGCCATGCATGACCTGATGCGCCAGACGAAGTTTTCCTCCAAATACCTCAACGATGGCCTGAAAGCCAAGACAAATACCCAGCATCGGCTTTTTGCCCGCAAATTCGCGAATTAACTCTTCCATACGTCCAGCGTCTGCAGGCCAGCCAGGGCCAGGCGAGAAAATCAGCGCATCTGCTGCCGCGCAAGCCTCTGCCAAATTTTCCGCATCGTTACGCAAAACTTTCACTTCTGTCAATGCCCCGACATATTGCGCAAGATTATAAGTAAAACTGTCGTAGCTGTCAATTATTAAAATCATAGTTTCTCCAGTTTCTTCAGGCATAGTTTGCAATCAACCTCTTTGTCAGTCGGCAGCCAGACTGGTTTTGCATAACCTGCAATACCTGCGTCTGACATATTGCAGAGTGTCGTGTGCGCGTCTTTTAGATAGTGCACTTTTTTGTTTTTTTCGTTGATAATTTTATTCATTTTCGTCTCCAAATTGAGTTTGCCCTCCTACATTCTAGGAAATTAGATAACTTTTAGAACCCAACCTACGGTTGGAGCCCGAAGTTCCTAAATTTCTACGAATGTAAGCAGTCGGGCTCACATCTTATTCTCCAATTTCCAGCAAGCCACGCGCTTTGTTGAGCGTTTCTTTATATTCCAACTCAGCTACTGAATCGTAAACGATACCAGCTCCCGCCTGAACATGGGCTTTGCCATTTTTTAAAACCATCGTGCGAATGGCAATGGCAAAGTCACAGTTACCGTTTTTAGTCAGATAACCAACCGCACCGCCATAAATACCGCGCTTTTCATTTTCAAACTCGTAAATGCGCTGATAGGCCCGAATTTTTGGCGCGCCTGATAAGGTTCCTGCTGGTAAGGTCGAAATCAACGCGTCCATGGCTGTAAACTCAGCACGCAACTTACCTGTCACTTCGCTCGTAATATGCATAACATGACGATAACGCTCAACTTTCATAAAGACTGGTACCTCGACAGAGCCATATTCACTGATTTTGCCAATGTCATTTCGGCCAAGATCAACTAACATCTTGTGCTCGGCAATTTCTTTCTCATCTTGACGAAGCTCGGCAATCATCTGCGCGTCTTCGGCCTCATCACGACCACGTCGTCTCGTTCCTGCAATCGGATTTGTCGAGACAATGCCATTTTGCATAGCCACCAAACGCTCGGGCGAGCAGCCAATGACATAGAAATCTCCAAAATCCAAGAAATACATATAGCTTGACGGATTTTCGACGCGCAATTGACGGTAATAATCAAAGGGATTCGCTGTAAAGTCCGTGCTCAGGCGCTGTGAGAGCACGATTTGGAACATATCGCCATTGCGGATCAGCTCGCGCGCCGCACTCACCTTGGCCTCAAATTCCGCTTGTTCAAAATTAGAGTGAAAAGTCATTTTTTTCACAGGCTGACGCGCGCTTTCTGCTTTTGTCAGCCGCTGCAATTGCGCTTCTTTTTCTGTCAGCGCTGACAGAAGCACCGCTTCATCGCGCCCGCTGTAAACATTATCCTCCACCAGAATCAGCCGCTCACGCTTGTGGTCAAAAATCACGAAACTTTCATAAAGCATGAAACTCATATCTGGCGTGCCAATCGGGTCTGACAGCTTTTCCGGCTGAATTTTTTCATAAAAACCCAACATGTCAAAGCCCACGTAGCCAATCGCACCGCTCGTGAACGGCAAATCGTCGTCATCATCCTCATCGCCGTCGGCTTTATCAGCGCTGACAACGAGCGCCTCGAGCACTTTCAACGGATTTAGAGACGTTTGCGGCTCGCCATTGACCCGCAAAACGCCCGTCTCAAAAGTAACTTTTTTGACCGGATCGACCGCGATAATGCTGTAACGGCTCTGGTCGTTGTCGCGCGGAATCGACTCCAACATGACTTTATTGCGCCCCGACAGCCGCAAATAAACCGAAATCGCCGTCAAAAAATCCGCATTGAGTTCTTTTTTTAATTTCATTTTTTCTTTTCCTTCTATTTACTCAAACTATGAAAAAAACCGACGTTTCCGCCGGTTCCCCTAACAACTCCGGTATGGACGCAACAAAAAGTTGTACCATGCCACGCAAGATACAACTCATTCACGCCAATTTTGCCAATAGTTCTTCTTCATCTAAATGGATTATAGCGCAATTCTAATCAAATTACAAGCTTTAAGATTTTGTCAACTATTATATTGTTTTATTTTTTACTACTTGAAACATTCAGACTAAACAAGGGAATGAAAAGGGCAAGCCAGATAAACACCATTGTCAAGACACCAATACCTTTTCCGAGAAATTCTCGTCCAAAATAATCAGCAAAACTTGCACCAATTGGACGTGTCAGGATATAAGCAATCCAAAAACTTGAGACTTCCAACATTCCATCAAGCCTGGGATGGGCAAAAAATCTATAAATGAGAATGACCGCAAAAGGAATGAATAATAAAATTCCTGAGGAAAGTGTCCCCAAGCCAAGCCAAGCTCGCCTAGACTTTTGGCATTGGCTAAGTAATCTCCTAGAGAAGTTCCCATGACAAAAGAAATTCCAACGGCTATCCAATAAAGGAACTCAGCTTTGCCTGTTTTAATCTGGTGAATTGATAGACTGCCTGTGATCCATCGCATAGCCAAGAGACTGATAAGAAGCGCGATGAACCAGAAAAGTGTTGCGAAAGCAAGAGAAATTCCTAGTCCGACGCGCATCGCATCTGAAATAAAAGTTCCAAAAACTGCCAGCAAAGCAACCGTAAGCCAGTAAGGACTTGCCAAATAACGATGTGCACGCATGGTCAAATATAAAAATCCAAAAAAGAAAATCGATGACCAGACTAAAGTAAAGATAGAGCCTAAAATTAGATTTCTCGACAAATGCCGTACAGAATAATCTGACACCGACTCGCCTAGCCCCGTACTTACAAGTTTTGTCAACCAAAACAAGAGCGTAATCTGTGGGACTTTAGAGGATCTAAATCGCCGATTCCAGATTTGTTTAATTTTTAGCATGGCAATATTTTACCACAGTCTCAACAGTTTATTTTCATCAATAATCTCTAAAGGTCAGCTTCGAAGTTTGACCTGCCAGAATTTTACCGACTTCTTCTGCAACGTAATCTCTAGTTCGACGAGAAATTGCGAAGGCTTCTTATTCTCTGCATAGGTGCTGGATCAAGCCTTGACCTACAAATCCTAAGGCACCAAAAATTATAACTTTCATTAGCCCGTTTTCTATTTTCTTTTAGTGAACTAAAAAATTCTGCCAAAACTGACAGAATTTTAATTTAATCCATAAGCTTTGCTTGTCTCACGCGCTCACCAACATTGATTACTTTTCCTTCTTTACGCAGGTCGTAAAATTCTGCAGTTGAGGCAAAGAGCAAGTCGGCTGCTGAATTAACCGCAGTTTCAACCGCATCTTGAATAACTCCAATTGTAAAACCAATGGCCACAATTTGCATGGCAATGTCATTGGAGATTCCAAAGAAACTGCAGGCCAATGGAATAATCAAGAGGCTGCCTCCAACAATCCCTGAAACACCTGTTGAAGCAATAGTTGCCACAACTGAAAGAATAAAAGCCAGTAGGAATGGGACGTGCATACCGAGGGTGTTAGCCCCCACCATGGTCATAATTGTGACCGTAATAGCTGCTCCGCCAGAATTGACCGATGCTCCAAGCGGAATAGAAATCGAATAAGATTCTTCATTAAGTTGGAGCTTTCGAGCAATTTCCATATTAATCGGCACATTGACCGCTGAACTTCGAGTGAAGAAGGCGGGGACACCACTTTCTTTCATCGTATAAAAGGTCAATGGATATGGATTTTGACGCAAAATCAACCAGACCATGAAAGGATAGACACCGTAAGCTACAAAAAGCATGGTAAAGACAATCAAAAGAATCAATTTTCCATCATCAAGGAAAATCTTCAGACCCGTTGATGAGACCGAGCTATAAACCAAGCCAATAATTCCGACAGGAATAAATTTGATAATAATTTCAACTAAATAACTAATGGCATTGGTAATGTCATCCAACACCTTCTTGGTCGCTTCACCTGCTGCACGCATCCCTGAACCCAGCAAGCAAGACCAGAGCAGAATTGATAAGTAATTTCCGTCGATAAGGGCCTGAATAGGATTCGCCACCGCATTCATGAGGGCTGTTTTCAAGATTTGCACCAGATCAGAAGGTGGATTTTGCCCTGTCGCTGCCTTTCCAAGCGAAACCGTCACAGGGAAGGCATAAACCGCAAGGACTGCCACAAAGGCCGCCACAAAGGTTGCAATGACATAAAGAATAATTACCGAGCGAATGTGGGTCCGCTTTCCCTTTTGATGCTTACTCAACGAAGCCGTAATCAAAAAGAAAACCAAAAGTGGTGCAATGGCTTTAAGCGCCCCCATGAACAGATCTCCTAGAATACTAAGAAATGTCCAATGAGGAAGAAAAACACCGAACAGAGCTCCGATAATAATTCCAACCAAAACCTGCTGTATAAAAGATAATTTTGGAAGTCGTCCAAGAACTTTATGCATAAATTTCTCCTATTTTCAGAATATTTCTCTATTTTATACTATTTTTGTCATTTTTACAATAAAAACTGCCATAGCAGTTTTCTTCTGATTTTTTCCAACTTAATTAATCTCATAATCTCCATCTGTCATAGGACTGACCTCTCCTACCAGATAGGAATTTCCCACTGCCGAGAAAAAGTCATGGTTGCTTGAGCTCGTTGAGATACCATTCATGACCACTGGATTCACCTGATCGGCCGTCGAAGCGACAAAAAGCGGATCAAAGCCAAGATTCATCAGTGCTTTATTCATATTATACTCTGTAAAGGTGGTAACCTCAGCTACCCAGCCAATCTCAGTATAGATTTCCTCGATGTAATTGACTTCATTTTCATACAGGACATAAAGAAGATTATAAGCCCAGTCTGTCAGCTCATGCTGGTCTTTTTCTGAAAGCTCAGCAAAGTCTTTTTGAAAATAATAACCAATGTAGGTGCCATGCACTGATTCATCACGTAGAATCAGCTTGATAATCTCGGCAGCATTGACCATTTTATTTCCCCCCAGATATTTTAAAGGTGTATAAAAACCTGAGTAAAAAAGCCCTGATTCTAGGAAAGTCGACGCAATACGTGTTCGCATTCCAGCTACCAGAATATCATGATCTGACATTTCAAAATTGATTTTATCTGGGTATTGTTTGGCAAAAGCGGCGAGCTTACCAGCTTTATAGACCTCATCAATCAACTCAGCCTTTTTCTGGAGATAAATGTCCTTGTCTCCCCACTCATAGAGCGCATCAATCTCCTGCGTTGTCATGAGTGAACTAAAAACAGTCGAATAGGACTTCGCATGCACGCCTTCCATGAACTGGATTTGCCCTAAAGTTGCGGCCTCCTGAGGAGTATGCGCATACTCTCGAATAATCCCATTGCCGTCATTTGATTGAACCGTATCAAGCAAGGTCAAACCTAGAAAGACCTTACTGTAAACGTCCCGCTCAAGCTCTGATAACTCTCGCCAATCCTTTAAGTCATTTGAAACAGGCACACGCGTGTCTAGCCAAAACTGACTATTCAACTTATCCCATGTGTATTTGTCAATGGGGTCTTCGAGTCTATTCCAGTCATTAGCCGCATAGCGCAGGGCCTTCCGATTATTTACCTCGGCAAGATGATTGGTCTCTTTAAATGTCATTTTCATTACCTACCCTCTCTCAATGGCTTTTTGCGTTTTATAGCTCAAATAGGCTTGCCCGACAAATTTTGATAAGATATTGAGATGCTTAATTGTGAGATTTTGAATTTCTTCAATATCTATCTTTTCTGTCTTGGCATTCTTCACATCTTGGTGTACAAGTAAGGCCACATTATTTGCTAATCGGTTTGCCTTAATTGGGTTTTGGTGATAGCCCGCAATAAATTCGCCACTAATTTTTCCACTGTAAGCCGCCTTGAATACAGCCGCTTGTATTTTTGTAATGTCATAGGGGACTACTCGCCCATCACGTTTGATAATTTGCTTTTCCATTTAGATTTGCTCCCGATGCTCTATATGCATCTGTTTTTCTATCGTCCGGATTTCAGCACCTTTTGATAACTTTTCAAAGATATCTTTGACCGCTCTGACATCTGACAAAGTGCCATTCATCTCAAAATCATAAACAATGGGAATTTGATACTTCACTGAGAGTTCCTTGGCTGTAAAAATATAAATCCCTGCAAAATTTCGATTCCCAGTCCCAATAATTCCCTTGCAGAGTGCCACATTGATTCCTGTTGCCATAAATTCAAACACTGGATCCATGACTTCTTGAGAATGTTGGACAAAAGGTGTCTCTTCGGCATAGCTCGGTGTAATCAAAATAAAGGGCTGCGTCATCTCAATATCTGGAAAATCTGGCGTAATTTCAACAAAAGTCTGAGCGGGCCAACCAAGCTTCTGAATGAAACGCCGAGTTTGCCCTGTAATTGAAAAATAAACAATTTTCATATTTAACTTTCTCCTTCAAGATATGAACCCGACTGCTTTAAGATGAATAAAAACGCTGAACAGTCAGACTCACATCTTATTCTAACTGAGTTCACCCTCCTATATCCTAGGAAATTAGATAAACTGAGAACCTGCGCAAGCGCAGAACCTAGATCCCCTACCTCGTCACTTCATGACTATGGTGTCCATGCTCGCTAAGCAGCTAAAGCTGCAAGTCGCAATGGCAACTTCCTACGGAGCTAAGCAGTTGGGCTTACATCTTATATCATGCAACTTTCACACTCGTTAGCTCCGCCGTGTTCTTTGTCGCTGTCAGCGGTGTATTGTCTTGTGTAGTACATTGATTTGATACCGTGTCGCCAAGCAAAGTTGCGCAAGACAGAAAGGTCGCGCGTGGTGAGTTTGGTGGTATCGCCTTTTTTCCATTCGTAGAGGTCTGGAAATTCTGTGAAGTCGCTACGCAGGTACATGTTCATGGACAGTCCTTGATCGGTGTGCTCTGTCGCAGCTTCATAAATCCGAATCTGCCAGCGCATATCTTGATCATAGGCTGATTTATAATAAGGAATCGTCTCCGAACTCAGACCGAAAGCTGGATAATAAATTTTTCCAACTTGTCCCTCCTGTCGTTCTTCAATACGATTAATGATTGGCGCAATAGAAGCCGAGCAATCATTGACATAAGAAATTGAGCCATTTGGCGCCAACGCCATGCGATAGGAATTAAAAAGTCCATATTCTTGAACAGACTGCTTGAGTTCTGCCCAATCTTCCATAGTTGGCACGTGAATCTCTTTAAATAAAGCTTTAACCTTATCTGAAGCTTTAGCAAAATAATCTGTCGTCAAATATTTCTCGAAATATTCGCCTGAAGCATATTTAGACTTCTCAAAATTTGCAAAGGTCTGTTGGCGCGCTTGAGCAATCTGATTTGAGCCTTTCAAAGTATAGTAATTCAAACAAAGGAAATAGAGGCCTGTAAAATCAACTGCCTCTTGGCTTTCATATTGAATATGCTGACTGGCAAGATAGGAATGCAAGCCCATTGCACCTAGCCCAATTGCATGATTCATTTGATTGCCTTTGTCAATTGTTGGCACAAAAGACAAATTTGAGGCATCTGAGATGAAAGTTAGCCCCTTCACCATAGCCATAATGTCCTGACCAAAATCTGCGCCAGACTTCATCATATTGATAATATTTGTTGATCCGAGATTGCAGACGATGTCTTGACCTAACGTCGTATAAGTCTGCTCCTCTGTCAAAACTGATGGGGTCTGAATCTGCAAGATTTCAGAACAAAGATTTGAGCCTAGAATCCGTCCGTCAATTGGATTGGCGGTATTAGCTGTCGAAATATTGATGATATAGGGATAACCTGACTCCTGTTGGAGCTCTGAGATTGCCTGCTCGACCGCACGCGCCTCCAACCATTTGACCCGAATACGGGGTAATCCAGTTTCTGGATTTATCTCATTTGACATCGCAATCAGGTGTTCATACTCCTTATCAATGTCTATATAGGTAAAGGGAATTCCCAACTCCTTTTCTACAAAATAAGGATCAAAAACAGCCATTTTTGCATTCGCCTTGCAAAGCTCATAAAACTTATCCGCTACCGTAAGGCCAAGCGACAGGGTCTTCAGACGAATCTTCTCATCAGCATTTTCCTTTTTGGCCGATAAAAAGTCCAGCACATCAGCATGAAAAACTGGTAAATATGCAACTCCTGCACCTGGACGCGTTCCCAGCTGATTGCTATAAGAAAAACTATCCTCAAATAGCTTCATGACTGGCAAGATACCCGAAGCCAGCCCATCCATCTTCTTAATCGGAGAACCTGCTGAACGCAGATTACCTAGGATTAAGCCAACACCACCGGCTTTACGTGAGAGTTGCAGGGCATTTGTGATACTACGGCCAATGTCTGACATATTATCCTGCACCTGGAGGATAAAACAAGAGGCAAATTCTCCACGGCGCGCTCGGCCATTATTGGCATAGGTCGGCGTTGCTGGCTGATAACGGCGGTTAATAATCACCCGTGCCAAATCACGCGCCAAGTCTTCATCACCATTTGCCTGATACAAAGCATTCATCAAGGCACGGTCTTCTGGATCTTCCAGATAAAACTCGCCATTATTCGTCTTCAGAGCATATTGCTTATAGAACTTATAGGCTGCCATGAAAGACAAAAAGCGAAAATTCTGCTCATGCAACCAAAAACGCAGTTCCTCAATAAACTCTGGCTTATAGCTCTGGATAAATTCAGCTTCGTAATAATCATGGTCAATCATCCATTGCAGCTTCTCAACATAGCTGAGATTCTCTGCCAACTTCACTCCCAAATTGCCTAGCCATTCAGAATTTACGGATACTTGGCCTTTGGCAAGATAAGTAAACGCACGATTCGGTGCGACATTTTCCAAGAGAAATGCCGAAATCGCCTCTCCATCCTTATGAAGCGGAATCTGTCCGTTTACTGGAATATTAATCTGATTATTTAACTCAAAATAACTTGGATTTTCAATGTTTTTAAGACTCATAGCTTCTTCCTAAACAAACTAAATCAAAGAACTGCGGGCCATTCGGCCACCCCGTTCTACGGAAAGTCCTATATGGGCCTTTCCTATGATTTGAACTAGGAAGACAGGCGAAAATTGAATCGTTTCCGCATCTCTTCCGTCGTAAATCAAAGAACTGCGGGCCATTCGGCCACCCTGTTCTACAGAAAGCCCTATATTGGGCCTTTCCTATGATTTGAACTAAGAAGACAGACGAAAATTGAATCGTTTCCGCATCTCTTCCGTCGTAAGTAAATAGAAACACGAGCAACAAACTCGTGTTTTAGCAATCAATATTTACTTCGTCAAGCTTAAACTAGAGCTTTAAGCTGGTCTGGACGAAAACCATAGAAGCTTTCTCCTGCTGGCGTTTCCACAACTGGAACAGCTTGATAGCCAAGTGAAATCACATAGTCGCGGTACTCAGGCTCGTTTTCAATATTATGCTCGGTGTAAGCAACATCATGTTCATCAAGATATTTTTTTACCATTTTGCATTGCATACAATTATTTTTTGAATATACTTTGACCATTTTTTCCATAGGCTCCTCTAAAATCAGTATGATTAATTTTACAATAATTCAGATGCTTTTACAAGAAAATGGTACTACATATAGTATCATTTTCTCTAAAATCATACAAACATTTTCAACATATGGTTATTTTTTTAAATAATCCAAAGCGTCTTGGACCGTCTTGACAGGCACAATTTTCATTGAAGTTTTTAGTTTTTTCGCCGCAGTTAATGCTCCAAGATAGTTATTTGTTGAAGCATTCTTAGTTCCAGAATCTGGAACTAAGAAAACGGAAGCCTTATTTTGGCTTGCTGAAGCTACCTTTTTATCGACACCACCGATTTGCCCAACTGTCCCATCTTCTTCAATCGTTCCTGTCCCTGCGATACTCCGTCCTTGAAGAAGCTTAGCTCCTGTCAGTTGATCATAAATCTCCAGTGTGAACATCATTCCTGCGCTTGGCCCCCCAATAGCACCAGCATCAATTTTCACTTCGGGATCTGTTTCAACAGACGTGTGATCTGTCAGCCCAATTCCGATACCTGTCTTTCCGTTTGACAGCTTGATATAATGCCCTGAAAAGCTGTGTTTACTGCCATCAATTCTCGTCACTTCAATTGTGACAGTGTCACCAATCTTTTGCCCCGCAACATAGTTAATCATGTCTTTGGAAGCCTTGAAAGACTGTCCATTTACTGCTGTCACGGTATCTGCAATTTGTAAATCTTTCTTGAAGGTAGAATTATCTGTCACCTGTAAAACATAGACCCCTTGATAATTTATTGTATATGGTTTTCCAGCCGACTTAAAAGCCTGATAAACAGCCGTATTTTGAGCCGTTTCCATATAATATTGATTCACTAAGTTAAACTGCTTGTCATTCAGCCCCCCCGTCATCTCTTTTGCAGGAACAACTGACGCAAAGTCATTAAAATGACTAGTTAATAGTAGCGCATTATTGGCCGGCCTGACCGTTACAGCCGTCAGATAGAAATTCCCCTTATTTTCAGCATTTTTTCCTGCAACAGTAACCATCTTAGACAGAGGTAAAGTTACGCCTGGCTGTTCTATATAGTAAGGACGTGGTGTGAACAGATAAACCATTGCCGAAATCACAAACAGAATCGGCAGAACAATTGATAGGGCAATTTTTAAAGCACGTTTTTTCTTTTTCGGAACCCGCATCAACTCATTTGTATTTTCCATCTCTTACTTCCTCTCATTAGCCAGTTTTGTCTTTAGTTTCAATTTTTGTGCAACATTTTCAGGAACATATTGGCTGATATCAATATCAAACTTCGCCAATTCTTTGACCCGACTTGACGAAATCATACCCAATTCTGGCTTGGCTACCAACAAAATCGTCTCAATACCAGTCATCTCTCGATTAAAATAAATCATGTTGGCCTCATAATCAAAATCATGAGCACTTCTCACAGAACGTACCAAAGCTGTAGTTCCAAGCTCTCTTGCAATATTAACTGTTAAATTTTTTTCATGCGTAATAACTTCAACATTTTGCAATTCTAATAAATTTTCCTTCAACAGAGCTGAACGCTCATTAATAGTAAAACTATAACTTTTATCCGGATTATCAAAAATCCCGACATAGAGCTTGTCAAAAAGTTTCGAGGCACGGAGAATAATATCCAAATGGCCCCTTGTTACAGGGTCAAAACTGCCAATAAAAAGACCGATTTTAGCTGTAGATTGTAATTTTTGTGATTCCATAAATTTTCTGCTTCCAAATTGTTAAATCACCGATTTTAGCTGGTAATTCTGTTGACTTTTCTGTTTCACAAACAACCTTTGCATCCGACTCTAAGAGCCCTCGCTGCTGCAATTGTTCAATGTCTGCAAGCATTCTTTCCTTTGCATAGGGAGGATCAAGAAAAATCAAATCAAACTTTCCCGACAGATTTTTCAAGGCCTGTTCTGCTGGCATCTTCATAAGTTGAAAATTCTCTTTTTCCCTCGTCATCTCAAGATTATCTTGAATCACGCCTTGCGCCCCATGGTCTTTTTCAACTAAGACAGCCAAGTCATAGCCACGCGAGACGGCTTCAATAGCCAGTGCACCCGAACCAGCATACAAATCTAAAGCCCGTCCTTGACTAAAAAATCCACCTAGCATACTAAAAATAGCTGCTTTAATCTTATCCGTAGTTGGTCGTGTTGTACGTCCTTCCAGACTTTTTAACGAACGGCCACCATATTTTCCAGCTACAATCCTCATTTGTCAATTATAACCCATGGAAGAAAAAACAACAACTTTTATCCCTCCTTAAGAAATATTAATAAAGCAAAAACTATCTCCGCTCTTGCTTTATTAATATTCTAATCAATTTTTAGTATAAAGCTTCAAAAACTCTACATTATATTCAGAATTTACCCGTGCTGCCAGCAAAGCTTCCTCAAGATAATGAAAACCAATCTCATGAATTTGACGATCTGCTAATAACATTTTGACATTATAGGCATATTGTGGGCGATTATTAATAAGTTCTGAACGATTCATCTTTCCTCCAAATAAAACTTCTGATTATATTTTATAACCAAAAGTTTTATTTGTCAACTATGAAATTTTCCTCGGCTTCTCATGAAGACGAATTGCAAAAACTGTCGGAATAACGCCTAGGGCGATAATGAGCCCCATCAAAGCAATCTCGCCGTTATTTCCATAGAAAGCTGAGCCTGAGAGCATTAGACCACAGAGAATAGCACCAATCGTCTGCATCACGTTAAATACACCTGTATAGGTCCCGACACGCTGAGAGTCCATCAAATCAGCTCGCAAGGCTTGGGCAAAAGGAACATTTATCATCTCGCCTATAGTCAAAATAACCGCTGCCGACATTTCTATCCTGAAGTCACGACCGATAAAAGCTAAAATAAAGCCCCCACCTTGCAAAGTCAAGCCTATGACAACACCTTGAGTACGCGTCCAATTTTTTGTGATCCGATTCGTCACTGACATCAATAACACAATAATCAACGTATTCGTAATCAAAATCAAGCTGAGCATGCGTTGTCCGTAAATCTCAAAACCAAGAAGATGAACCGTCTGAAAGCTATCCGACAAATGCACAGGTAAATAATAATCCACTTGCATAAAAATCATCGCAATAAAAATCGAAGCAAAGCAATAAATCATAAAAATCCGATCTTTACTTACCAGCTTGTAGGTCTTGAAAATATTCTCACGCTGCGCAGGGCTTTTTTTCGTATCAAAACTTTCCGGAATTTTGAAATAGACCAAGATAAAGCTTAGTAATTCTTCAAGCGAAATGGCCAACAAAAGTTCAAAGAGATAATCCCGAAAGAACAGTCCTGACAAGGCTGAACCAATTAAAATCCCTAAATTAAAGACCCAATATTGAATACTGTAAACTTCCTTACGATTATTCTCATCTGTCAAATCCACAATCATAGCACTTGAGGCCACATTAAAAAAGCCATAGCCAAAATTCAAAATCAAAAAGCCAATATAAGTTGTCCAAGGATTAAAAAACCAAGGCGAATTTGAAAAACTGGCGATGAGGCCACCGACTGTTGTAATCAAGGTTGAGAAAAGCATAATCGGGCGACGTCCGCGTTTGTCTGTGAGATGGCCCGCATAGAGACCAACCAAAAAGACCAGCACAGAGCTCAAAATGAGCAAGATTCCTGTAATTCCTGCGCCGATATATTTGTTGTAATAAATCGTCATGGCGCTGCCGACCGCTGAGTAGGTCAAAACGCCAAGAAAATTCATAAGGAGACGCAACTGAATCGTCGGGTGTAAATTTCTAAATTCTTTCATAATGTCCTAACTAAACGGTCTTACGTTCATAGCGTCCAATAGCCTGTAGGCCTGGTAAAATTGCAAAAATCGTAATTAAAATCATAATCAGTCCCATTCCCCAGTCTGCATAAAATACAGACGAAGAAACCAGCAGACCACAGAACACCGAAGAAATCGGATCTACAACAGAAAATGCTCCCGTATAGGTTCCAACTTGCTCTGGGTTCATTAAATCTGCGCGCAGAGATTGGCCAAATGGGACGAAAATCAGCTCGCCTGCCACATTAATCAGAACAGCAACCAGCTCAAAAATGAAGCTATTACTTAGGAGTGAAAGTGTCCAGCCTATGCCCATCAGGATTGCCCCCACGGCAAAACCTGTTTTATTTTGCCACTTGGATGTCCATTTTCTGACTAGCGTTAAAAATAGGATGACGCAGACAGTATTCCCAATCTCCATAACCGTCAACATTCGCTGCCCATAAATCTCAATACCCAAGATGCGCGTCGTGACAAAGGAATTCGAAAGATGGATTGGGATAAAATAACCTGTTTGATGGAAGGTCATCGAAATAAAGAGACTGGCCAGAAGGTAAAGCATAAAAGTCTTATCCTTCCAGACCTGGGCATAGGCCTTGATGATATTTACTTCCCGATGTTCGTGCTTCTTCGTCGGATCAAAGGTCTCCGTGATCAGGAAAGCTGTAATGAGGAAATTGATGATACTGCCTGCTAAAATCAGCAAGAGGAGAACGAAGAAATGATTTCGGAAAAGTAGCCCCGAAAGTCCAGCACCTATGGCCGCAGCAAGATTGAGTACCCAATAACCTAGCGAATAGACAATTTTCCGATTTTCGGGCGTCGTAATGTCGACCAGCATGGCCTCGGCTCCCGAATTGAAAAAGCCATAGCCAAAACTAGAAATCACGAAACCAAAAAAAGTCGTCCAAGGATTAAAGAAAATAGGTGAGTTGGAAAGAGCCACCAGTGACGCGCCCAAGATATTGGCAGACATTCCGATAATCATCGTCTGCTTCCGCCCATGCTGATCTGAAAAATGTCCTGCCCACATGCCCACGAAAAAAGAGACAAGAGCTGCCAAAATCAGCAGAAAACCTGTAATGGCCTTACCCAGATATTGATTATAGTAGATAGTCATTGACGAGCCTGCTGTGAAATAACAAAGCACACCAATAAAAGTCATTAAAATTCTGAGCTGGATATTACGTTGAAGTTGGAAAAAATCTTTCATATCACTTTCTTTCTATCTGATGAGCTATGGCGCTTGACTGCCTCGAACAGGAACATAATTGAGACAAGAGCCGTCAGAGCTAGGATCAAGCTGACCCCTTTCGCGTGAACCAGAGGCGAAAGGCTAACCAGCAAGCTAGCGAGAATGCTTGAAACTGGCTGGCGAATAGCTGCTGCGCCATTGTAAGCACCAATTTTATCGGGATCCATCATTTTAGCTCCAATCGTCTGCACTACAGGCGTATAGACAATTTCTCCGAAAGTATAAATGAAAGCTGACAAGAAAATCGGCCAGAAACTATTGTTCAAAAAAGACAGAACCATCCCCGCAGTCATGGAGGCAACACCTATGAGGTAAGCTCTTTTATGACTGATAGCTCTGAAAAGATGGTTAATCGGCGTCATGAAGACAACGACTAAGAAGCAGGCCACGATTAGAAAGAGGGTGAACATTCGCTGTCCATAAATTTCAATTCCAGCAAAGTTGAAGGTCTGAAAATCATTCGCCAAATGAACGGGCATAAAGTTATCAAACTGCATGATAATTGATGATGCCAAGATATTTGCGATGAGGAAGATCATATAGGTTCTATCTTTAGCCACTGTCAGGTAAACTTGGACAATGTTTTCCCTTTCCTTCGCCTCTAATTCCGCTAAATTGAGCGATTCTCCAATGAAAAATTGAATGAGAATAAAGGTGATGACCACACATCCCACCAAAATAAGCAAAAGATCAAAGAAATGATCTCGGAAAAGCCAAGCTCCAAGCGCTGCCCCAAGGATGACCGACAAATTTTGCGCTCAGTAATCCAGAGCAAAAACAATTTTTCGCTCTCCTAGTTCTGCTAGATCAATAATCATGGCATTTCCTGTTGTCATTACAAAATTAAAACCCGAAGACACTAGCAGGAAAGCCACAAAAGTCAACCAGGGATTAAAAAATAGGGAGGAATTGGAGAGTAATGCCAGCAGGGCACCTGAAAGCTCAATCAGAATCCCCCAGATCATTGGCCGCTTACGACCCACAAGATCAGCGTAGTGCCCCGCAAGTAATCCGCTCAAAAAGCTAAGCAAACTTGAAGCTATCAGGATAAAACCTGTGATGGCCGCCCCCATGTACTGATTGTAATAAATCGTCAGCGAGCTGAAAACTGTTCCATATGAAAAAGCCCCCAAAAATACAATGGCAAGGCGGAGTTGCAGGTTTCGATTGAGCTTCAGGAAATCTTTCACACATTACTTTCTAAATATTTTGAATATTATGCTAGTTTATCAGAAAAAATAGCAAAAGAAAAGCCACAATAGGCATAACTTAATATGGCTTTAGACTAGGAAAAAGCTACTTTTCATTTTCTCACAAAGGCTGATTTTCTCAATACAAGAATGGCAACAGATAGAATCATAGCCCCACTCAGGCTAATCAATCCCCAATTAGGCGTTACAGTGTAAGTCTTTGTCAATGTATGCGTCAAGTCTGACAGGAGTTGGGTCAAGAAAAAATCTCCTGAGATACTCTTCATCGTGCCAGATAGTCCAGCGTAAGGCACCATCATCCCTGCGAAAAAGTAAGAAATAAACATCAGAGGCATGGCGATTGCACTCGTTTGTGAGATATTTTTACTGGCGAATCCAATGATAATTGCAACTAGGAAGAAAGGCAAAGTATAAAGATAGAGCTTCGCATAAAAGAGAACCAGCGTATTCAAATCAGGCAGAACATAATGATAACGATAATGTGCCAGAGCCAGAATCACCAGCGTTGACATAAAGATAATGACAATAAAAGAAGCAACCTGAGCCAGTAAATAAGCAAACTTATTCCCAGCCCGACGCTCAAGCAGAAAATAGAAATTATCTGTCTTATAGCGACTGATATCATTTGAAAAACTGACGACACTGGCTGAGAGGACAGCATAGAACATGATTAATGCAATATTATTGGGTATATAATTTGTCATCTTTTTGCCAAAACTTTCCGCAAAGGCAAACATCAAAAAGAGCGGAAAGATGAAGATAAAGAAAACAGAAACAGGAATTCTAAAACGGAGTTTAATTTCTGTTAGCAAGTATTTTGGAAAATTTTTCACGATAAGTCCTCCTTGAATGAGTTAATCTGCAGCGATAATTTCGCCCAGATTTCGTGTGAAATCACGTTCATACGCAATGACATGGTCAAAATATTGACCGAAAATAGTTGGTAAGTCTGACTTGGCAATTTTGTAAGAAAAATCTACTTGGCTTGCAGCCTCAAAGTCAGGCATCACCTTATCGAATTTCACCAAGCTATAATCAGGCTCAATCAGTTCAGCCTTAGTAAAGCCCTCGGCGATACGCCCATTCTTAATGACAATGAATCGATTGCAAAGTCGAACAGCTTCTTCAATATAGTGAGTGACGAGAAAGAGCGTATCCTCATTTTTCTCAAAAGCCTCAGCAAGAAAAGTCAACAAATCATCACGAGAATTATAATCCAAACCTGTCGTAATCTCGTCTAGGAAGAAATATTCTGGTCGATTCTGAAGGCTTGAAATCAAGAAGAGTTTTTGTTTCTCGCCGCCTGATAGCTTTGAAAAGCGCTTATTCAGATTTTTCGTCAGATTAAATTTCTCTGCGAGTTCAAGTCCCTGCTTCAAGGCTGACTTATCTTGGGCAAAAAGATTGAGAGCCTCTGCGACCTTGATCTCATCTGGTAATGTCTCATGTTGCATGATATAGCAACGATTCTGATTTGTCAGCTGAAAGTCTTCAAAATCAATTTTTCCGCTCGTAGCACTTAAAGCTTGATTGATAATATTGAGCAGAGTTGTTTTTCCAGAACCATTTTCGCCAAGTATCGCGATACGTTCACCTTTTTGAACAGACAAATTAATGTCTGACAGGACGGTCTTATCGCCAAATTTCATTTGTAAGTTAGTAATTTTCATTTACGAATCCTCCGATTCAGCTTTTCATTGATCTCATGTGCCGCCACATGATTACGCTGATAAAAATAAGCAAACACAAGAGCAAATACGACCAGCCAACCAAGTGTAATATCCAGCAAATTGTAATCTAAACCGCTGAAGAAAGCAAACATCACCGTCATGCCATAACTTATCACAGCATGGAGCAAAAACTTGTAAAGATAAGCTAGTTTGAGCGGACTCGAATATATCAAAGGAACGACAAGCCCTTGCCCCACTCCCAACAGTAGAGAAAGGAGAATTACCTTTAAGCCAAAGTAGGAAATGGCATTGAGTAACGTGAGAAAACTCGCAATACCTAGCCCAATTAACATAGAATCAATATATCTTCTCATTTGATTTCCGCCGCCTTTTCCTTTAATGCCTTCAAGTAGTTCCGGCTAATCGGAATCTTGATATTTGTGATGCCTACCCGAGCCACCATGCCATTCACGAAATCTGCTTCTACCGAATTCAGTTGCTCAAAATTGATGACATAGCTCCGTCCGATTTGCAAGAAGTCCTCCGACAAATTTTTCATAAAGCGATAGAGCGGTGAGCGTAGCTTGTAGATTTTATCTATTGTATGTAACTCCAGATAATTTCCGACTACTTCAATATAAATCAGCTCAGACTGAGAAATACGTCTCAGTCCATCTACCGTATCTAATGACAGTCGATCATCTAGCTTACTGAAAATCTTTTGAAATTCCTCGTCCGTCTGGCAGGTTACGAGAATCTCGATTTCCTTAGAAGTTTTATCTAAACGTTTATCAATCTTCATGACCTTAGTTTATCACTTTAGTCTTGATTGACAAGAATTTTGGGATAAAAGAAATAATTTTAGGGATGAGGGCGTAATCTCCAAGTAAAAAGCAACTGTTCCTGATATGCTAAAACGTAACCGGTCAAACGAAAGCTGCTGCGATTTAGCTTTTTGGCATTTGCTTTAGCAGATAGCCAAAAAGCTAAAGCATAGATAGCGCATTATAATTAATGGTCTGTAGACTTTCTAGCACTCCCATTAGTAAAATATCGAGAAAGTTTCATTTGCGATATTTTACGTTATAATAAGCTCATGGCAAAGATACTAATTATTGAAGACAATGACGATATTCAAGAGATTCTGAGAAAGTTATTTCAAACGCAATACGAGGTTTTTTCAGCTTATTCTGGAACTGAGGGACTCCTGCTTTTTAAACAGACGCAAATGGATTTAGTCCTGTTAGACATCATGCTCCCTGGAAAGTCGGGTGATCAGGTGTTGGCTGACTTACGTGAATTATCTGACCTGCCGATTATCATGATGACAGCTCTCGGTGAAAAGCAAAGAATCAGCCAGTATTTGCTGGCTGGGGCGAATGATTATGTGGTGAAGCCGTTTGACTTGGATGAGTTGGCCGCACGTGTTGCCGTTCAGCTGCGTACAAAATCATCACAGGCTGAGACTAAAAGTCTATCCTACAAGCGGCTACAACTAAATTCTGACGATTTTACTCTCAATTCTGATACAAAGAGTCTCAGGCTCAGCCGTCTTGAGTTTGATATTTTATCCCTACTGATTAAAAATCCCAAGCAGATTTTCACTAAGGAACATCTCTACGAAGCTGTTTGGCAGGAAACTTATCTGCCTGGCGATAATACGCTCAACACGCATCTCAGTCATTTACGTCATAAAATCGCTGAGCTTGATCCTGAAAATGACTACATTGAGACGATTTGGGGACTGGGGGTCAGAATGGCTGGAGACAAAAAATAATGTTTATTTTCAGTGTAATTTTTTTACTGTCTCTCGGATTTATCTGCTTTCTCGGGCTCTATCTTCGCCAGAAAAAGCAGATACAGCAGTTGACCATCAACATTCAAAGTAAAGCTATCAGTCATTCTAATCGCCTCTTGACAGATCCGACTCAAGGCTCTAGTTTGTCTGCTTTGATAGCCGAAATCAATCATCTGTTTGACGAAATCCAAGAAACTCAATTAACGGCCAGTCAGGAAAAAGCGCGTTTTGAGCAAGCCCTGCACAATATCACGCACGATATCCGCACGCCACTGACAATTGCCTCAGGCTATACCCAAACGCTACTGTCTGCCGATAATTTTGAAAAAGCCGACTTAGAGAAAATCAAACTGAATCTTGATCAGGTCTCCGAACGCTTACAGATTTTACTAGATTATCAAAATCTTCTCGAAGATACCGAAAAAGTTAATCTGGAAAGGATTGATCTCGGGCTTGGGCTCAAGGAAAATCTTCTGAATTATTTTGACGCCCTGTCCGAAGCAAGATTTGAACTCGATTTTGAAATTGAAGAAAGACTTTTTGTCACTCTGGATAGTCAGTTCTTCAACCGGATTGTCCAAAACGCCCTCGGAAATGTTCTCAAACATGGAAAAGGCAGACTTTCTATACAGCTCGCGCGTCATAAAGATAGAGTTCAACTCAGCTTCAAGAATCAAAGCCAGCAGCCGATTCACAATCTTGAAAAATTGACCCATCGTTTTTACACTGAAAACCTCTCACATATCGAAAACTCCTCTGGACTGGGCCTTTATATCATTGAAGAACTCGTCAAGCGTACAGATGGAAACTTGAGCCTCGCTTATGAAGAACCTAACTTTACTTTAAGTTTGGGCTGGAAAATCAAAAAGGAAGCAGACTAGCTTCCTTTTTACTTTATAAATCGCGTTTTCTGAAGCTGAGGAAAGCCAGAGATAAGCAGACAGCTATCGCGATCAAACTTGCAATTATTGTCTTAAGCCAATAATGGTCAGGCATATTCACCCAAGCAATCGTCATATTGCCTTGAAAATCAAGTGAATAGAGGAGTTGATTCTTCCATACATAAGAAATGAGTTGAAGAAAGAGGGGAATTAAAATGGGACTTGCAACAGCGGCCGTCAAAACCGCCAATACCTTTGAAAATGTCAGATAAAGTTCAAGTAAGACTAGTGCATAGATCGCTTGAAGCGACAGCAATTGAATGCCGAAAGCTGACAAAAAATGTGACCAAAATGATGCCGTCAAATCTCCCCAGCCATTTTTTAGCCCCCCAACAACGAAAGCCAAGCCATAAAAAGCAATCAACTGACAGAAACTCAGAATGAAAAAAGTCAGATATTTAGAGATAAAGAAAGTCC
>JAIRUS010000150.1 GCA_031254295.1 Streptococcaceae bacterium
CTTTTCATGAAGGAAGTTCGTATTCTTCTCAACAATCCCATTGGCAACAGTCGGTCGTTCAAGAGGCCTATCATCACATGAAATCTCTCGCCGAACAACAAAATGACACAATGAAAAACTCTTGTCGAGTCGCTCGAATTGAAATTGAGGATAAAATAGAAGCTCTCCACAAAGAAAGGAACGCTTTGCCATGGTAGTTTACGATAGTGGCGATTCAGATTTGTTTATCAAAGCGATGACGGCGAATCTGAATAGTGCCAAAGCAGTTTTTAATCGCTTATGTCGGGGCAGTGCACATTTGATAGAGGTCATCAATTCAGGTGTTCTTTCGGGTGCGGCCTACGAAGCAGGCAAAGAATTATTCGTGACCTATATCAATCCTATGCTTCAAAAGTTGTCACAAGCTATTACAGATATAGAAAATGACTTAAATTCTTATACAACCGCTGATTATGCAGTGCGTCAATATGAAAATCACTTAGATGAAGCTCTGTTAAAGAAACAACTTAATGCAACAAAAGAATTGATCCGTTTATTGCAACAGAAAATTGATGACGATCAAGATTTGATAAAGAATCTTCAATCAGCTGCAAATGGTGATTTCAAAAAAATTGCGGAAAATATGGCAGAGTTGCCCAGTTTATATGAGCAGTTGGGAAATCTTGAGCAGGTCAAATCCATGTATGATCAACAGATTGCCGCCTTAGAAACCTTTGTAAGTAGCACTACACCTTTGTTTACAGATAGCTTGCAGGCTTTCAAGTATGCCATGCAGGGCGTGGATATTATCAATCAAAGCCGAGCAAATTTTGATGGTCAAATTGCATTCCCAGCTGGCGCAGATATGAGTTGGTCGTCTCATCTGACTGGCGAGAAATTTAGCTCTAAGCTTGAAGAGCCAAAGGAACAAAAAAATACAAAAGTTAAACCAAAAAAGAACGCTGACTGGTCTTGGTCAGGTTTCTTTGACAATGTAGATAATGTGTTGAGTAGCAGTTCAAAAGTAGCTCGAGCATTTGGTAATAAAATTGTGGTAGATGCCATAAGAGCAGGTCGTTCAACAGCACTTGGTTCACTTATAAAAGATAATGCTGGAATTTTAGAAGATTTATCAAAAATTGCAGCACCTGTGGCTAGTGTTCTCTCTGGAGTTGATACTTATGACAAAGATATTAAAAAAGGGAATTCATGGTATGAAGCGGGGGCTAAAGCTGTTTTTCATGGTGGACTGGTCTTTATAGGAGGGAGTTTAGGAGAAGGAGTCGGAGCTGCAGGCGGTGGAGCTCTAGGGACTTTGCTAGGTGCAGAGGGCGCAGATGCCACAGGTATTCCAGAGGCTTTAGGAGCTGCTATAGGAGGTGGATATGGTGTTGTCAAGGGCGGAGTTTTTGGTGGAAATCTTGCAGATAATATTGATGGAGATGATAACAATATTGTCAAGGGAATTGAGAAATGGGAGAAACAACAAGAAATTCAAAATTCATCTACTAGTTCTAAAGCAACACAAAGCTATTATAATTCTTACTACAGTCAACTAGGAACTGGTGAGGATATGGGAGGGCAGATTGTAAGGCCATGAGCATTATAAAGAATGTTATTAAACTAATGTTTAGTATATATGGATATGGGTTTTCAGCCGGTATAGTAAATATTGATAGTAGTGAGCAAAAAATTTATTTTAGTAAAAAATCTGATGAAGCATCCAAATATAGTCCTACAGGAGGGATCTTTACTCTTTTAATCGGCTTTCTCATCATGATGGTGATTGTTGTATGTGCAGTCCTTATTCCAGTAACACATAAAACAAACGTATTAAACTTGGAGATAGGTGTTCCTTTAGGGATTATTTGGGCTCTGATTGTCATGATGAGAAGAGCATATTATCACTCAAGCAATATGCAAAATAAGAAACTCATTACTGATGCTACTGTCCCTACTTTTATTTCCCAAAAGAAATTTTTAGATAATATACGTAAAAAGCTTATCAGGGGATATATTGTTCTGATTGGAGTTTATCTCTATACTATCTATCTTTATGTATGGGGATCATACAAAGAGCCAACTGATACTGGTATCGGGTATACAAACGGAAATATCTATATAATTGTATTTACAGCTATTAGTGTATTTATGTTTTTAGCAGCTAATCCAATAAGAATAATTAGAACTCTGGGGGTCATTGAAAAGTACAAAAATTTAGAACATAACAGGAATTGAGAAAAAATGACTGAAAATAAAAGAAATTATATTCTACCAATCGGTAGTGTAGTAACACTTAAACATGGGGAGGCTCAGCTCATGATTGCAGGTCGTGCGCAACTATTCAATAATGAGGGGACGATTGGATATTTTGATTATGCAGCGCTTGCTTATCCTCAGGGTATCGTCGAAGCTAACAGTTATGCGTTTTTCAACGATGAAGATATTGAAGATATCCTGTTTGAAGGCTATCGTTCGGTTGATGAAATAAAGTATGCAAACAACTATATGAGTTTAGTTACGAATGCTGCTTTTCCTAAATTGGAACTGGACTTTAGTAGAGAAAGCAGGGAGACTGAAAAAATTTCACAGCAGCAAGATGAAGAAATGATTTTGGTGTCAAAATCTGAGCTTGATGAATTACGAGATTTTAGAAATAATCATGATAACATTTACCATGACACTAAAGCTAAAATACAAAAGGCTCTCAAACAAATTAGAGAAATGAATCAAACCATTGATAGTGAGTGGAAAGGGCATGCTTTCACCGATTATCTGAAACAGTATGAGGAGCTAGAGAGTAGAATGTTCGCCTTTTCTAACTTGCTTGATAAGGGGGATAACTTATTGCGAGAATATGAGCAAGAGAATGGGCCTATCAGAAGCAATGTTTTGGATATAACAAATGCCGTTACAGCTAGTGTTCATGATACAAAGTCATTAGTTGATTCTACAGAAGCCAAGAAACAAATGGACGAGCTTAGTAAATCTGGAGTTGCGACTATTGCGAATGCGGGTGATGTCAAATCTATTTTAAATACAGATAAAAGTATCAAGGACTTTGGTTCTCAGAATTAATGAAAATAAGCGATTAGAGTAAGCAAATTAAAAAGGGATTATTCAAAGTTGGATAGTCCCTTTTTCTTGCTATCCTTTGAGCTTCTCCAGAGAACTTTCAGACTCATACGCTTGGATAAAATTCCTATCAAGATATGAAAGTTGTTCCTCGCGGTAGAGCGTTTCTTTCATTGTGTTTCATGCGCTGCACCATAGTGATGTTCCAAAAAGAATTGGGCATTGTACAGCGGGAGGCTACAGATGATTAGTTAGGTTTACGGTCACCATGAGATGCCGTTCTGCAAGATCTCTCTGTCCAAAATTCATAAAATATTCACGAAAAAAGTGAGGGGATAGGAGGTACTTCGAGGTGTACGAAGGAGAGTAGGCACGGGGGAGCGGACTTGTGTTATAATCATTTTATGAATAATCTACTTGCAAGGTTCATTTCGGCTCTAGTAACGGACGAAAATGAAGACTATTACTTTGTCCAAAAAGACGGAGTTACACTGGCTTTGGCTAAATCTGAAGGAACTCATGAAATAGGTGAAGTTGTGCGAGGATTTGCCTATGAAGATAAGTCTAGTAAAGCTCGTTTGACGACAGTTCCCCAAACAGTCACGCAAGAAAGTTACGGATGGGGGCAGGTAGTAGACGTTCGCCGTGATCTCGGAGCCTTTATCGCAACAGGTCTACCAGAGAAAGATATCGTGGTGTCGCTTGACGATTTGCCATTAGATAAAAGTCAATGGCCGAAAAATGGGGATCAGCTTTATATTAAGTTGACCTTGGATAATAAGAAGCGTCTCTGGGGCCATTTGGCTTGGGCGGAAGATTTTCTTAAACTAGCTGGCCAGGCCTATGATAATATGCAAAATCAAAGTTTGCGGGCGATTGTTTATCGGATTAAAGAGAGTGGCATTTTTGTTTATCTGCCTGATAATAATATGCTAGGATTCATTCATCCGAGTGAAGTTCTTGGGCAGATTCGTATTGGGCAAGAGATGCAGGCGCGCGTGATTGGCTTCAATGTTCGAAATAAATCTCTGAATCTTTCGATGAGACCACGAGTTTTTGAAATGTTAGATGCGGATGGACAGATGATTTTAGCCTATTTGGAAAATGTTGGAGGATATATGTTTTACAATGATAAGTCCTCTCCAGAAGATATCAAATCAACATTTGGTATTTCAAAAGGTGCTTTTAAAAAAGCGCTGGGTGGGCTTCTGAAGGTACGCAAAATCAAGCAAGATGCAGATGGGACGAAGCTAATAAAATAAAAATTATTTCAATAAAGTATCGGAGATATAATGACAAATTTTAAAACAAAAGTAATTCATGGTGGAGTAAGTGGTGATGCCACAACCGGCGCAGTTTCTGTACCGATTTTTCGTAGTTCGACATTTAAGCAAAAAGTTTTAGGCGGAAATGTGCCTTACGAATACGGCCGTTCAGGTAATCCGACGCGCGAGGCATTAGAAAAGCTAATTGCGGATCTTGAAGGAGGTGTACGTGGTTTTGCATTTGCGACAGGTCTAGCAGGCATTCATGCTGTTTTGTCAATTTTTAATGCAGGCGACCATATTATTTTTACGGACGACCTTTATGGCGGAACATTCCGCCTGATGACAAAAGTGATGGAGAAGACTGGCTTGACTTGCGATTTCGTTGACTTGACGGATTTGGAAAAAGTAAAAGCCATGATTAAGCCAAATACGAAGGCGATTTATCTGGAAACACCATCAAATCCATTATTAAAAATTGTGGATATTGAGGCCGTCGCAGAAATTTCCAAGGCAAATGGTCTATTGACGATTGCAGATAACACATTTGCGACGCCTTATTTCCAGCAACCTTTAGCACTTGGAGCAGATATTGTTCTGCACTCTGGAACAAAATATCTAGGCGGACATTCAGATGTTGTTTCGGGACTTGTGACGACAAATTCTGCAGATTTAGCTGAGCAAATTTATTTCAATCAAAATTCAATCGGAGGGGTACTTGGCCCAGATGATTCGTGGTTGCTTCAACGGGGTATCAAGACACTTGCGCTTCGTATGGCAGCCCATGAGGCAAATGCTGCAGCGCTTGCTGGCTATCTGATAAGTAATGATAAAGTAGCAAAAGTTTATTTCCCAGGTCTTGAAAGTCATTCAGGACATGAGATTGCGAAAAAACAGATGTCAGGCTTTGGCGGTATGATTTCCTTTGAGTTGAAAGATGATTCAAAAGTTAAAGAATTTGTAGAAAGCCTTAAAATCTTTACTTTAGCAGAATCACTTGGTGGCGTAGAATCATTGATTGAAGTACCTGCAGTTATGACTCACTCGAGCATTCCCAAAGAATTACGTGAGGCGTCAGGAATTAAAGATGGCCTCATTCGTGTTTCAGCAGGTATAGAGGATATTGAAGATTTACTTGCTGACTTCAGTCAGGCTTTTGATAAGATTTAAATTAACTCAGAAATGTAAATTTCGGGAACTTACTAAAAGTAGCCAAAAATGGTTACTTTTTTAGCTATATGATATAATCGGATAAAATTAGAGAGGTGAATATGGCAACAGAAAAAGCAATATTTGCAGGTGGATGCTTTTGGTGTATGGTTGAG
>JAIRUS010000099.1 GCA_031254295.1 Streptococcaceae bacterium
GAGGTTTTCAAGGATCGTATGGAACGTGAGTACAACGCGGAAATCATCATGACGCCGATGGGCAACAAGACCGTGCGTTGGATAAGAGAAGATCAGCTCGATGAAAAAATGTCGAGCTCACGCAATATTTTGGCGCGTGATCGTTTTGATCATCCTCTCTTTCTTTTTGAAAATCAATTTGCGCTCAATTGGTTTGTGGATAAATACCCTGATGTTGAGCTTATGGAGCAGTTTTCAGTATAAGAGTTGAAAATGTGATTTCCTGAAAGGCGCATAGAGCTGAGAGATCGGGCTCACGTCTTATTTTCTAAAAATTTTCAGAAAGTATGTTATAATGGTCTAACTTCAACAAAGCGGAAGAAGATTTTTCCGCTTTTGTTATGACTATGTTTCAAAGTTAGATGATTTTGAAATAACTCTAATGAACAAGTCAAAGCTTTGCTTAGCAGGCTCTCGAGCGCTGCCGAAAAATTTTATTTTTATCTAAATTCAAGGCTTTTTCTATGTTCTCCAAATACGGTAGTGTAATTACACTACCATGCAATAGAAAAAGGAAATAATGACAACATTTAAAGAACTTGGCCTTTCAGAAGGTACACTTGAAACACTTGCAGCAATCGGTTATGAGATGCCAACGCCGATTCAGGAGCAGACAATCAAGCTTGCCCTTGCAGGACATGACGTTATCGGACAGGCCCAAACTGGTACAGGAAAAACGGCTGCTTTTGGCTTGCCAACGATTGAAAAAATCGTTCCAGGTGCAGGTTTGCAAGCGCTGATTATCGCCCCAACACGTGAATTGGCAGTACAAAACCAAGAAGAACTTTTCAAGTTTGGTAAAGATAAGAAACTTAAAGTCCGTATCGTTTTCGGTGGTAGCTCTATTGAGCGTCAAATCCGTGATCTTAAATCTGGGGCAGAAATCGTCGTAGGAACTCCTGGACGTATGGTAGATTTGATTAAGCGTAAAGCACTTGATCTTTCAAAAATCACAACTTTGATTCTTGATGAGGCTGATGAGATGCTAAACATGGGCTTTTTGGATGATATCGAGTTCATTATCGCAAAAACTCCAGAGGAACGTCAGACTTTGCTTTTCTCTGCTACAATGCCAGATGCTATCAAGAAAATTGGCGTTAAATTTATGCGCGATCCTCAACATATCAAGGTCAAGACTTCTCAAATGACAGCAGATCAAATTGAGCAATTTTTTATCAAGACAAAGGATTTTGAAAAGTTTGACATTTTGACACGACTTCTTGATGTGCAAAAGCCAGAGTTGGCAATCATCTTTGGACGTACAAAGCGTCGTGTGGATCAATTGACACGTGGACTTAAAATTCGTGGATACCGTGCAGAAGGCATTCATGGCGATTTGGATCAATCAAAGCGTTTGTCAGTTTTGAAAGATTTTAAAGCGAACCATCTTGATATTTTAGTTGCGACGGACGTAGCGGCGCGTGGCTTGGATATTTCAGGCGTGACGCACGTTTATAACTATGATATCACCCAGGATCAAGAGTCCTATGTTCACCGTATTGGACGTACAGGGCGTGCAGGTAAGAGTGGAGTCTCAATCACTTTTGTAACTTATAATGAGATGGGCTATCTGCGTGCAATCGAAAACCTGACAAAACGTGAAATGATAGGCATGAAGCCACCAACTAAGGAAGAAGCCTACGCTTCAAGTCTTGCGGATGCAAAAAATTCTGTAAATCGTGACCTGACTGATCCAGAATTTGCTGGTAAGTTAGCTAAGTTTGATAAAGATGTAGATGCACTTCTTGGGGAATTTGATGCACGTCAAATTGCAGCATTGCTCCTACAGGGACGTGTCAAAGATCCAGATACACAGGAAAAAGTTGATATCCCAGCTGAGAAACCATTGCCAGCTAATGGGGGTGATCGTTTCCGTAGTTTCGGTAATAACCGTGGCGGTGGTCGTGGAAACGGAGGCTCTCATAACCGTGGTGGCAATAGTCGTGACCGCGATCGTCGTGATGGTGGCCGCAATCGTGATGATCGTCGAGGAAATGATGACCGCCGTGGTGGCTATCGTGGCAAGAATGATCGTAATAAAGATCAAGGCTACAAAGTTGAGCGAAAAAACGATGGCAAGCGTAATTTCAGCAAAAAACCAAATAATAAAATTAAACAGCCTGGTGGTAAAGGTGGTTTTGTAATGCGTGAGCGTGGAAACGACTAATATAAGCAGTAAATGCTGGATTGAAAGTCATGTCTGTGAGGATATGGCTTTCTTTTTTTGAAAAAAGTTTGAGTACAATTTGTTATCCAAACATTCTGCTATAAAGTGCAATGTCCGTATTACGCTATCTATGCTGTCCGTTTTGACTATCTGCTAAAGCAAATGTCAAAAAGGCAAAGCGTAAACGGCCAAACGGAAGCCACTATGGTGGCCTTCCTAGCACTCTCATTAGTAAAATGTTGCAAAAGTATCGTTTGCAATATTTTACGTTATAATAAGACGATGAAAAAAATTGCGCAAGTCATAGTGGATATTCCCTTGTTACAGACGGACAAACCTTTTTCATATCTGCTTCCAGCTGAATTTTCAGAACTGGTTTCGATTGGAATGCGCGTCCATGTTCCTTTTGGAAAAGCTGGGCGGCTTGTGCAAGGGATTATCGTGTCATTGCTTGAAAGCGACGAAGTAGATAATGAGTCATTTAATAATACTGAACTAAAAGAGGTGGCAGAGCTTTTGGACGCTGAGCCAGTCTTATCTGAGGAGCAATTGTCTCTGGCTGATGAGATGCGTCATCATATTTTTTCTTATAAGATTTCGTTGCTAAAAGCCATGCTTCCAAACCTCTTAAATTCAAAATATGATAAGGTCTTGACAAGGGACAATGGAGAATCAGAACGCTGGTCAAATTTATCCGCAGAGCAACAATTGACAGCCCTGAAAGATTTTCGGGCTGGTAAGTTAGAGATAAAGTATCTGGCAGAATCTAAAGAAAATCGTAAATTTGAAAAGTTTGTAATTCCAGATTGGGCAGCTCTTGAGAAATATGAACCAGGGAAAGCCGCTAAGAAAAGGGTAGAGTTCAGGGAAATTTTACTTGAGACGGATCGAAAATTGCCAATGGCAGAAGCTGTTGCCTTAGCTTCGCGTCCGATTGTCAATTTCTTTGCTGAAAAAGGATTGATCAAGATTGAAGAAATCGAAGTTTCTCGTATGGCTGAAGCCTTTGCAGATGTAGAGCCTGACGAAGCGAAAGAGTTAACGCAAGAACAGCAAGTTGCTTTTGATAGAATCATGGCTGAAGGGACTGAGAAAGCATTTTTACTTGAAGGAGTGACGGGTTCAGGTAAGACAGAGATTTATTTACAAGTCATTGCTGAGACAGTTGCAGCAGGCAAAAATGCGATTATGTTAGTACCAGAAATTTCTCTTACGTCACAGATTGCCAGACGATTCATTGCTCGCTTTGGAAATGAAGTCGCCTTACTGCACTCTCGTTTATCTGATGGTGAACGCTATGACGAATGGCGTCGTATCAAAGCGGGGAAAGCCAAAATCGTAGTTGGAACGCGTTCGGCGATATTCGCACCGCTAGATAACATTGGTGTTGTAATCATTGATGAGGAACATGACTCGAGTTATAAGCAGGAGTCAAGTCCACGTTATCATGCGCGTGATGTTGCGCTCTGGCGGGCGAAATATCATCAGGCAAGATTGATCTTAGGATCGGCTACACCAGCTCTTGAAACGCGTGCGCGTGCAGAGCGAGGGCTGTATAGTTTACTGCGTTTGGATAAACGCGCTAATCAGCAGGCAGAGCTTCCAGAGGTTGAAATCATTGACATGCGTCAGAATCTCAATGACAAGTCAGCAAATTTTTCAGCAGTTCTTTTAGAAAAAATTTCTGAGAAAATGGCTAAACGAGAACAGATTGTGCTAATGTTGAATCGCCGTGGCTATTCGTCATTTGTGATGTGTCGTGACTGCGGTTTTGTAGTGAAATGCCCAAATTGTGATGTCGGCTTGACGCTCCATATGGATACGCGAACGTTGAATTGTCATTATTGTGGACATAGAGAGGGAATTCCTCAGTCCTGCCCTAATTGTAATTCGCGTGAGATTAAGTATTATGGCTCTGGCACTCAAAAAATTGAAGAAGAATTGATGAATCTCTTACCAAATGTCTCAATAATTCGGATGGATGTGGATACAACCTCTCGTAAAGGGTCACATGATAAGTTGCTTGACGCTTTTGGTCGAGGAGAAGCGGACATTCTTCTCGGGACACAGATGATTGCCAAAGGTCTTGATTTTCCAAATGTTACCTTGGTTGGTGACATCAATGGCGATACAGGTTTAAATTTACCTGATTTTCGTGCGAGCGAACGAACTTTTCAACTTTTGACACAGGTTGCAGGACGTGCGGGGCGTGCAGAGAAAAAAGGCGAAGTTTTGATACAGACTTTTAATCCGGATCATTATGCTATTCAGTTAGCTGCTCAGATGGACTATGAGGCTTTCTATCAGACGGAGATGCGCTTTCGTAAAAGATTGGCTTACCCGCCATATTTTTATACGGTGCAACTCGTCGTGTCCCACAAGGACGAAGATACAGCAATCAAAAAAGCCTATGAAATCATGAGCTTACTTCAGAAAAACCTGACTGAAAAATCAAAGCTTTTAGGACCGATTGCGCGCCCTATTGCAAGAACGCATCAATTTTATCATTATCAAATTCTTGTAAAATATAGATTTGAAGATAGGTTAGAAGAAGCATTAAACGAAGTTTTGGATTTGACACAAAATCCTGAGAATAAAGAACTTCGAGTCATTATAGACTCTGAACCTATGAACTTCGTATAACTGATATGTCATATATAAGGTTTAGAGTAGTAGGGTTTATAGCATATCTGACTGCAGAGGATAGAGTAGCTAAATGCCTTAGCATTTTTAATGCTTTAGAGCAAATGGACTGCGTCAAACTCCTCTAATCCCTATGCTTTATGTGAATCAAGGTCTGTATATGATTAGCTAGAGTGGAATTGTGTATTTAGATGTATAAAGCTATAGAGGTATAGAGGTATAGAGGTGTAAAAGAGGAAAAATGAAAACAAAGATTATATTTATGGGGACGATTAATTTTTCGGCGACAGTTTTGGCGGGCTTATTGGCTGATGAACGTTATGAAATTATAGCTGTTACGACGCAGCCAGATCGTAAAGTGGGACGTAAGCAACTATTGACTGCAACACCCGTCAAAGAGTTGGCACTCCAGCAGAGAATTCCTGTCTATCAACCTGAGAAACTTTCAGGTTCAGATGAAATGGCTGAGCTTATGCAACTTGGCGCGGATGGAATCGTCACGGCGGCTTTTGGTCAGTTTCTACCAACAAAATTATTAAACTCCGTGAAATTTGCAGTCAATGTACACGGCTCTCTTCTTCCTTGGGGGCGTGGTGGTGCACCAATTCAACGGGCATTGATGGCAGGATATAACGAAATTGGCGTGACAATTATTGAAATGGTAAAGGCTATGGATGCTGGCCGTATGCTTGGTCAACGTGCGATTCCAGCTTTGCCAGAGGATAATTCGGGGACAATGTTTGAAAAACTAGCTGTACTTGGACGTGACCTTCTCTTGGAATGTTTACCAGGCTACTTAGATGGTAGTTTGATACCGGAAGTTCAAGACGAGGAAAAAGTAGTGATTACACCAAATATTGCAGCAGATGAAGAAATCATTGACTGGGAAAAGTCGGCTGTTGAGATCAATAATCTCATACGTGGGCTTTCACCTGCTCCAGCGGCTTATACATTTTTGAATGGGCAACGTTTTAAAATCTATGAGGCCAAAGTTGTCGGTGATTCAGATGGAGATGAAATTCAAAAGCAGACAGCCCAAGTGGGTGAAATCATTGAGCGAACTAAAAAATCACTAAAAATTGCAACAGCCAAAGGGCTACTTGAACTCAAAAAAATTCAACCGTTTGGAAAGGCGCAGATGTCAGTTGCGGACTTCTTAAACGGAGTAGGCCGTGACCTTAAAATTGGAGATAAATTTGGAAATTAAAAATCAAAATAGAACTGAAAATCCACATCTACAGTTTAATGCACGTCGGGTGGCACTTGAAGCTCTGACAGATGTTTTTGTGAAAGATGCATATGCTAACATCGTACTTGACGACCTGTTAGAGGAATCCCAGCTTTCAGAAATAGATCGCAACTTCGTGACGGCCCTTGTATATGGGACAATTTCCAAAAAATTATTGCTTGAGCATTATCTGAAGCCTTTCCTTAAAGGGAAGACCAAGGCTTGGGTGCGGTATTTGCTTGAGATGACGGTTTATCAGTTGGTTTTTATGGACCGTGTACCAACTTCAGCTGCGGTTGATGAGGCAGTAAAACTTGCCAAACAGCAAGGGGGACAACAGACGGCGAATTTTGTAAATGCAGTGTTACGAAATTTTAGCCGAGCAAATATTGAAGAAAATCCACCAAAAGATTTTGGGACTAAATATTCAATTCCAGATTTTTTGGTGCAAAAGCTTATTAAACAATTAAGTAAAGAACGTGCGGTCAAAATTTTTGAAAGCCTAAATGAGCCAAGTCATGTGAGTTTACGGGTCATTGATTCAGAGGTTAGAGAGTCGGTCACGCTTCAAGATTGCCGTCCATCAGAGCTTTCTCCAGTTGGAATGATTGCCAAGTCTGGGAATTTTTCATCGACTAAAGAGTTTCGTGAGGGAAAAATTACGATCCAAGATGAATCGAGTCAGTTGGTAGCAGAACTTTTAGCTACGGAACCAAGTGATAAGGTTTTGGACGCTTGTGCAGCGCCAGGGGGCAAAACTTGCCAGATTGCGCAATATCTGGAAGATGGAAAAGTTACAGCTCTTGATCTTTATGACCATAAACTTAGATTGATTCAAAAAAATGCTAAGCGTCTTCATGTTTCTGACAGAATCAAAACAGAGAAGCTTGATGCGACAAAAGTAAATGAACATTTTGGCCAAGAAGTATTTGACAAAATTCTTGTTGATGCGCCTTGTTCAGGGCTCGGATTGATGCGTCGTAAGCCAGATATTAAATACCGTAAAGAGGCAACAGACTTTGAAAATCTACAAAAGATACAGCTTGGCATCTTATCATCTTGTGCAGAAAGCCTTAAGAAAAATGGTATAATGATTTATAGTACCTGTACACTAGCGGATGAAGAGAATTTTGAAGTTGTTTCAAAATTTCTGACTGCACATCCAGATTTTGTGCAAATTCCGTTAACACATGACAAGCCAGAGATTTTGAAAGATGGCTGTATTTATATTACACCAGAACAATTTCACACAGATGGCTTTTTCATTGCAAAGTTTAGGAAAATTTGAAATAAAGGATTTCTACATGGAATATCAGATTCTCTCAGATATCGGCGCACGCCGTAAATCAAACCAAGATTATGCTGGCAGCTTTTTAAATCAAAAAGGTGAGCGTCTTTTCTTGTTGGCTGATGGCATGGGTGGGCATCGCTCGGGCGATGTGGCCTCAAAGCTCGCAGTTGAAGATATCGGTGCCGTCTGGGAACAGACGGCTTTTGAAGCAGACGTAGATATTGAAACGGTTGAAGCTTGGATGCGTCGTCAAGTTTTAGTTGAGAATGAAAATATTGCAAATCTTGGCAAACTTGATGATTATAAAGGCATGGGAACAACTCTTGAAATGCTATTTATTGGCAAGGGACATGTGATTCTTGGACATATTGGAGATTCTAAGAGCTTTTTGGTACGCAATCAGCAAATTGTACCTTTGACGCGCGATCATTCCTTAGTACAAGAGTTAGTTGAAGCAGGACAGATTACAGTAGAAGAAGCCCAGACACATCCTCAAAAAAATATTATCACGCGTAGTCTGGGGCAGACGAAGGAAGCCATTCCAGATACTGAGAGTTTTACCTATGCCACTGGTGATTATATTTTGATTAATTCAGATGGTCTTACCAACATGGTTTCAACAAGTGAGATTCTTGAAATTCTAAACACAGGCGACGAGTTGGCTTATAAGACAAGCGCCTTGATTAATCAAGCAAATGCAAATGGTGGCTTGGATAATATCACAGTTATCTTGATAAAGTTTGATGGAGGTGATTTTAGATGATTCAAATAGGATATCTTTTTGCAGATCGCTATCAAATCATCAAAGAAATCGGTCGTGGGGGTATGGCTAATGTTTATCTTGCGACAGATAATTTTCTTGATAATCGTCCTGTAGCAGTCAAAGTATTGCGACCAAACTTTGAAAATGATGTACTTGCGATTGCACGATTCCAGCGCGAAGCTTATGCGATGTCAGAGCTTGCCCACCCCAATATAGTTGGGATCCTTGACGTCGGCGACTTTGAAAATCAGCAGTTTATTGTGATGGAATATGTAGACGGGATTACACTCAAGCAATATATCAAACGTAATGCACCGATTGGAAATTCAGACGCTGTTGAAAAGGCTTCGGGTATTTTGTCTGCCATGGCGGTGGCTCATAATCGGGGGATTATCCATCGTGATATAAAACCGCAAAATATTTTGATTTCAAACACAGGCGAGGTCAAAGTTACAGATTTTGGAATTGCTAAAGCATTAGGAGAAACTTCGTTAACCCAGACAAATTCGATGTTTGGATCAGTACACTATCTCTCACCAGAACAGGCTCGAGGTGCTAACGCAACCGTTCAGTCAGACATTTATGCGATTGGGATTATTCTTTATGAAATGCTCACAGGACGAGTGCCATATGATGGAGACTCGGCTGTTTCAATCGCACTAAAACACTTCCAAGAACAACTTCCCTCAGTTATTAATCAGAATAGTCAGGTTCCCCAAGCGCTTGAAAATGTTGTTATTCGTGCTACAGCTAAAAATATTAAGTATCGTTACGTTTCAGCTATTGAAATGATGTCAGATCTTGAGACTTCTTTATCTTTAGATCGTCGTGGTGAGCAAAAAATTGTACTGCCAAAAGATGATATCGGTTCAGTTGCCAAGGCACCTGTCATGATTTCGGATACCCAAGAGTTGATTCGCCAAGTAACAAATTCACCAAAACAAGACTCAAAAGCAGCTTATCCACCTAGCCAAGGAGCCAGACCAAACACGAAGTCAGATGTCGTAGCGTTAGAGGCAGCAGAGGAGAATCCGAAAAAGAAAAATACGGGTAGAATCATTATAGTTATTGTAATTCTCCTGGCGCTTATCGGGGGAGGTATAGGTACCTATGCACTCTTGAATTCTGGGACATCAACTGTCATCGTACCAGATGTTACAGGTATGACTAAAACTACAGCTGAAAATACTTTGACAAATGCTGGACTAACGATTGGTAGTGTATACGAGGAATATAATGACAGTGTTGCTTCTGGCGTGGTAATCAAAACTGATCCGACGATGAATAGCTCGGTTACTAAAGGGAATAAGGTAGCATTATATATTTCTAAAGGGAAGAAAACTGAGACTGTTACAGAAGCTACAATGCCAACTTTTATGTCTGGAAATTTATCAACAATGAAATTATCTGAGGTTAAGGCTGATTTACAAAATCAAGGAGTGCCTGTAGCAAACATCACGGTTGAGTATATACCAACTACTGATAAAGGAAGTGATGGCTATGTTATAGATTCAAATATTGCTCAGGGAACAAAGTTTAATGCGACAAATACTCAAATTGTTTTGAAAGTTATGCAATACACGGCTCTAAGCTCTAGTACAACAGCGAGCAGTTCAACAGCTTCGAGCTTTTCAAGCTCAGCTCCAACTTCAAGTAGTTCGGCTCCAACTCAAAGCACATCTAATTAATTGTCAAACTAAAGAAAGTATGATAGACTATAAGCGTAGTTTTCTACAACTCTTTCTTGGTTCGGCGCTGCCAACGTCATACTCAGATTGAGCATAAAATTTAAGGAGAGTATCTACTCATGGCAATCTCAAAAGAGAAAAAAAACGAAATCATCGCAGAATACGCACGTAAAGAAGGTGACACTGGTTCACCAGAAGTACAAGTTGCTGTACTTACTTGGGAAATCAATCACTTGAACGGTCACATTCAATCACACAAAAAAGATCACGCGACATATCGTGGTTTGATGAAGAAAATTGGTCGTCGTCGTAACCTTCTTGCTTATCTTCGTAATAAAGATATCGCACGTTACCGTGATCTCATCGCGAAACTTGGACTTCGTCGTTAATTTTGGAAGCCTCCCTTTGTTGGGGGGCTTTTTATGTTAGAGTAGGAAAGATATCTCTAAGCGCTGCGATTTGTCTTGCAGCTTAAGCTGTATAGAACAAATGGTCAGCGCTAAGATCTATCTTCCCGTGATCTCATCGCGAAACTTGGACTTCGTCGTTAATTTTAAAAAGTCTCCAATAACTGGAGACTTTTTTGTTATGAAAGGAAACTTTTAGTAATTGGCGCTTGGCGAATGGTTAAGCTGGATTTATAATCGATTTTATTTAATCTGTTCAGCAGCTTGCGATGTAAAAATAATTTGGTATAATAAAGCCAGTATTTAGAAAGTACGGAATATATGGTAGAACTTTATTTATCACCAAGCTGTACCAGTTGCCGTAAGGCGCGTTCTTGGTTGAGTAGTCATAAGGTTGATTACAACGAGCACAATATTTTCACACAAGCGCTCTCTGCTGAGGCGCTACGAGATATTTTGTCAAAGACTGATAATGGTACAGATGATATCATCTCAATGAGATCAAAGATTTTTCAGAAACTGAAAGTTGACGTAGAGTCTTTATCTATTAATGAATTGATTGGCTTAATCGAAAAGTATCCTTCTTTATTGCGTCGTCCAATTATCTTAGATGATAAACGCCTACAGATTGGCTTCAATGAAGACGATATTCGTGCTTTTTTGCCACGGGATTATCGTCGTGTTGAGATGGCAGCTTCAAAAGAAGAAAAAGATGACGATAGTAATAATGAATTATGAAGCCTCAATCAATGAGATAGATACTTTTGAGTAAGGCAGAGAAAGGTGATATGGTATGGCTGAGAATTACCACTATCCACTTGATTTATCTTGGACTGCAACAGAAATGGCGATTGTGATTGCCTTTTTTAATCAAGTTGAAGCCTACTATGAATCAAAAATTGATAAAAATAAATTCCTATCTAGTTATAAGGAGTTCAAAAAAATTGTGCCTTCGATAAGTCAGGAAAAACAGCTTGACCGTGAATTTGAGAAGGTTTCAGGTTATTCGACTTATCGGGCATTAAAAGGCGTACAGTCAAAATAAAAGCTTATAATTGTTTTTTTAAAATTAACTTGTGATATAATCAAATATTGCTATATGGAAAATAGATTTTAATCCCAAAAGGAGCTAATCCAATTCATGGAAGAAAAAATAATTGTAAAAGGTGGGCATACACGCCTAACAGGTACAGTCGAAATTGAAGGCGCAAAAAATGCTGTTTTGCCACTCTTGGCTGCTACAATCTTGGCCTCAGAAGGCGAGACCGTGTTGACAAATGTCCCGATCCTTTCAGATGTTGAAACAATGAGTAGTTTGGTAAATAATCTCGATATCCCTCTGGAATTTGATCGCACAAAAAAAACGATCAAAACTCAGGCTTCAGAGAATATAAAATCAAAAGCACCTTATGAGTTCGTTACAAAAATGCGCGCGTCTATTGTCGTGATGGGACCAATTATTGCACGTAATGGTCGTGCTTTCGTTGCCCTACCTGGAGGATGTTCAATCGGCTCACGTCCAATTGATTTGCATTTGCGCGGTCTTGCTCAAATGGGCGTGACAATTACTCAAAAGAATGGCTACATTGAAGCGTTGACAAACCATCTTGTGGGAGCGGATATTTATCTTGATTTCCCATCTGTTGGCGCAACTCAAAATTTGATGATGGCCGCGACTTTAGCTGATGGTATGACGACAATTGCTAATGCTGCCAAAGAGCCAGAAATTGTTGATTTGGCTAATCTATTGAATAAAATGGGTGCAATCGTTCGTGGCGCTGGAACGGATACAATTCGTATTCAAGGTGTTGAAAAAATGCACGGTGCGAAACATTCAGTTGTACAAGATCGTATCGAGGCAGGAACTTTCATGGTCGCATCTGCGATTACAGAAGGAGACATTCTGATTGCAGATGCAATTTCAGAACACAATCGTCCTCTGATTTCTAAACTTTCTGAGATGGGTGTAAAATTTATCGAAGAAGATGAAGGACTTCGTGTTATCGGTCCCAAGCGTTTGAAAGCGACAGCGGTCAAAACAATGCCACATCCAGGCTTTCCAACTGATATGCAGGCTCAGATGACAGTTGCACAAGCAGTAGCAGATGGTGAGTCTGACATGTATGAAACTGTCTTTGAGAATCGTTTCCAACATCTAGTAGAAATGGCGCGTATGGGCTTGGAAACAGAAATTTTGGGTAACCGTGCAATCATTCAAGGAAATGATCATTTGCAAGGAGCTGAAGTGAAGTCAACTGACTTGCGTGCAGCCGCGGCTTTGATTCTTGGTGGGCTTGTGGCTGAGGGAGAAACAACAGTTACAAAACTTCATCATCTAGATCGCGGTTACTGGCACTTTACTGAAAAGCTTTCTGCTCTAGGAGCCGATCTTGAGCGTGTGCCAATGGAAGACAAATATAAAATCCCTGGAAAAGCTTAACCCAAAATTGTAAAGAGTTTAATGAATAGGCGACTGTAAGCTATTGCTAAAGTAGCCTATTTTTAATATCTAGAAATATTTGAAGGACTTAATCTAAACAAAAAGTAATTCGTGACTTTAGCCGTTTTTTCTTGAAAAAAGCGTGAGTTTATGGTATTCTGAACAGGTACGAAATTTTCGGATTACGACATTTATAAAATTAATAAAATGCATGACATTAAGGAGAATCACATGACAGCAACTTTTGAAAAAACAGGTGCAACTACTGGTACTTTGACATTTTCAATCAATCAAGATCTTCAAAAGAAAGGTCTTGATGCGGCTTTCAATAAACAAAAAGGCAAAATCACAGTGCCAGGCTTCCGTAAGGGCAAAATTACACGTGAAATGTTTAACCGTATGTTCGGTGAAGAAGCACTTTATCAAGATGCTGTAAATGAAGTTCTTGAAGAAGCGTTTGTCGCGGCTTTGACTGAGACTGGTGTTGAATCAGTAGCTCAACCACAAATTGATATCAAATCAATGGATAAGGGTGCTGATTGGGAACTCACTGCAGTTGTAACAACTAAACCAGAAGTCAAACTTGGCGAATACAAAAAACTTGAAGTTTCTGTAGAAGTAAACAAAGAAGTTACAGATGCAGACATCGAGGCGCGTTTGACAGCAGCCCAAAGCCGTATGGCTGAGCTTGCTCTTAAAGAAGGCGCCGCTGAAAATGGTGATACAGTAGTCATTGACTTTGCTGGTTCCGTTGATGGTGTTGAATTTGACGGTGGTAAAGGAAGCAACTATAGCCTTGAGCTTGGTTCAGGTTCATTTATTCCAGGTTTTGAAGATCAATTGATTGGCTCAAAAGCTGGTGATGAAGTTGAAGTAAAAGTTACTTTCCCAGAAGATTATCAAGCTAAAGATCTCGCAGGTAAAGATGCGATCTTCGCAACTACTATTCACGAAGTTAAAGCTAAAGAAATTCCAGCACTTGATGATGAGCTTGCAAAAGACATCGACGATTCAGTTGAAACATTAGACGAGCTTAAGGCTAAGTACAAAGAAGAAATCACAGCTAACAAAGAAGAAGCTTATAACGAAGCTGTTGAAGCAGCTGCTATCGAAGCTGCAGTTGCGAACGCAACAATTGATGATATTCCAGAACCAATGCTTCATGATGAGATTCATCGTGCGATGAATGAGTTCCTTGGTGGTATGCAACAGCAAGGCATCTCACCTGAGATGTACTACCAAATCACAGGTACAACAGAGCAACAAATGCATGACCAATACGCTCAAGAAGCAGAAACTCGTGTGAAGACAAACCTTGTGATTGAAGAAATCGCTAAGGTTGAAAACTTCACAGTTGCGGCAGACGAGATCGAAGCAGAAGTAGCTGAGCTTGCTGGTCAATACAATATGCCACTAGACCAAATCAAACAACTTCTTCCAACAGCAATGCTTGAACACGATATCAAGATGAAGAAAGCTGTTGATGTAATTACAGAATCTGTAAAAGTAAAATAAATTCTATAAGATAAATAAAAATGTACCTAAGAGGTACATTTTTATTTTACTGAAAATAAGCAAATACTTTACCAAAAAATATTTAAAATATGCTAAAATAGAACTATTCATACAGAGTAGGGTAAGTGTGTTAAGTGCTATGAGACGGGATTACTGCTACTTAGTGCAGTCCATTTGTACTAAGTCGCTAAAGCGACAAGCCAAATTGCAGCGCTTAGAAGCAGTATCCTCACTTCTTAATTTGTATGATAACAAATATACTCAAACAGAGTAGAGTAAAGTGCGTTAAGTGTTATGAGACGGGATGTTGCTCATAGACGAAGCTGGTTTTCCAGCGCGGTACTTGCTCGCGTCCGCTGTAAAAAATATTGAATCTATTCCATAAAACATTTTCTATCAAAGGATAAATGATTGTGGAGGAAGTCTCTCCTTTTGCAGCTCACTTCAAAAATAGAAGGAGCTTTTTATGTTCAAAAATTTTCGCATGGCGAAGCCTAGTCTTCGTCTCACTGTTCTGCTGGCAGTTTTTATTGCCCTAGGTATTATCGTTGGGAACTTTTTAAGCTTTGGCACAAATATTATGCAAGTAAGCTTCAGTTTTATTGTAAATTCAGTTATGGGAGCTTTTGCAGGTAGTTTGTGGACTGGTTTAGCAATGGGAATCGCGGATGTTGTCGGAACTTTAATGTTTGGGCATTTTGGATATTTTCCAGGCTTTACTTTTTCAGCTGTAATTGTCGGAATTCTTTATGGTCTTTTCTTCTTTAGAAAGAAATTGGCTTGGAGCTCATGGAAAGATTGGTTATATGTACTTGTTGCGATGACTGTGATTATGCTCGTTGACACTGTATTCTTTAATACATTATGGGTGTCTATGCTTTTCCCACATCATGCTTTTAAGATATATTTGATGGCTCGCCTTCCTTTACTTTGGCAGATTCCTCTTCGTACAGTCGTGGTGATGCTGATAATTCCAGCACTTCAGAGAATACCTTCTATCAAAAAAATCCTTCTGTAATTAGAAGGATTTTTCTTTTTTGATTGTTTCGTCAATTGCAGAGATGATAGCAGCGTTAAAGCCGTGATTTTCTAAAGCAATAATACCGGCAATTGTTGTGCCACTAGGACTGGCTACTGAGTCGGCCAAGGCTTGAGGGTGCATTCCAGATTTTATAACATTTTCAGCTGATCCCAGAACGGTCTCAGCCACGATTTGAGTGGCGATTTCCTTTGAGATACCATGAAGCACGCCAGCCCGTGCCATTGCATCAATAAATATATAAATATAAGCAGGGCTTGAACCAGCCAATGCCCCAAAAGTCATGAAATCTTTCTCAGAAATCTCAAAAACTGAACCAACTTGCTCAAAAAGAGATTTTACATAGAGATAGATTTCGTCTGAGACTTTGTCATTGCGGACGATGGCGCTTGTTGAACGTTGGATAGCAGCGTTGACATTTGGCATGGCACGCACAATTGACTGATTTTGAGCTGTCAATGCTGTGAGTTCTTCAAGTTTGATACCTGAAGCAATTGAGACTAGAGTTTTTTCAGGAGACAACTCTGCTTTAATTTCTGCTAAGATATCAGGGAGAATTTGAGGTTTGATAGACAATATAATAACATCAGCCAATTTAGCTAGTTCAGTATTTGTCTTAACGGCTTCTACGCCGAGCTTGTCTGCCATGGCTTGGGTCTTTGTAAAATCACGTCCTGAAATCATAATTTCAGACTTGTTGGAAAGGCCAACAATGATTGCTTGCGCCATTTTTCCGACGCCAATAAATCCTATTTTCATTCTTAAATTTTAACATAAAATAGTATAAAGAGCATTACGCGCATTTTCGCAGATGATGTCAACTGCGTAGTCTATACCACAGATGTCCTTTATAGCTAGTCGCTGCAATTTACCTGCAGCTTTAGCTGAAAGGCATTTGACAAAATCGGGAATGGGTAGAGGAAAAGCTGTTGGACTCACTTTTGTTATAAAAATGATAACAATTAAAGCAATATACACCTCAAAAAATGTGAGTGTGGTATAGAACGAAAAAATGGATTCCGCAAAATGAATCCATTTTTTATTACGATATTCAAAATTTTATATATGGAAATTTTGTTAAGGTCGGTTGTAGAAACGTTTTGGAAAAATAGTATAAAAAATAGTATAATGGCTTTAACATAAATAACAAGGGAGAATTTTATGGTAACAGGGAAAATAAACTCAAACACTGTTGATGCTCAGGAAGCGATTACCGAACTTGTAGGTGTTGAGGCTTCAGGACTTTCAAATCAATCTGTAAACTTTGGTTCGAGCAACGTGCCAAGCGTGCTCGCAGGACAAACTTTGTCGAATCAGTTGATGTCTGATGTTTCAAAAGTTGTAGCGTGCGTTTTAACTCAGGCGAATAAATTTCCAGAGTTAGCTAATGCGATTGAGGAGCGTGATATGGATGCGGCTAGGAGGTGGAACTAATGCCTTGGATAAAGACAATGTTTGAGGGACTCAAAGGCTTGGTAGATGCGACAGATGATGAAATTCGTCAATGTGCTATTACTTATAACCATCTTTACAGAGATTTAACCGAAGAAGAAATTCAGCAATACATCAAAGATTATAGGTTAGCAGAGAAGAAAAAACTTGAAACTGAAACAAAGGGTTCATATAATTCTTACGTAGTTATTGCGCTTGATGACGACGCTCAAAAATCAAACTCTAAAACTAGAACAGAACCTACTACCAATTTTTCATCTTCTAAATTGAAATCGAAAGACCAAAGCGCTGATAAGCGTGCTGAATATGCTCAAAAAATTATGTTCAAGGAACAGGAAATGGATGACCTCGGACAGCTAGAGCGAAATTTTGAAAACAGGAATGATAAATTCATTTCCAATACTAATCGCGTTTTTGAGGAGTTTGAGGAATCTTTTCATGAAGGAAGTTCGTATTCTTCTCAACAGTCTCGTTGGCAACAGTCGGTCGTTCAAGATGTCTATCATCACATGAAATCTCTCGCCGAACAACAAAATGAAACAATGAAAAACTCTTGCCAAGTCGCTCGAATTGAAATTGAAGACAAAATAGAAGCTCTCCATAAAGACAGGAACGCTTTGCCATGGTAGTTTACGATAGTGGCGACTCAGATATACTCATTCAAGCGATGACGACTAATCTGAATAGTGCCAAAGCAATTTTTAATCGCTTGTGTCGGGGCAGTGTCCACTTGATAGAGGTCATCAACTCAGGTGTTCTTTCAGGTGCTGCCTACACTGCGGGTAAAGAATTATTCGTGACCTATATCAATCCTATGCTTCAAAAGTTGTCACAAGCTATTAGTGATATTGAATCAGACCTTGAGGCTTACCGCAGTGCTGATAATATGGTACGCCAATATGAAAATCATTTAGATGAAGCTCTGTTAAAGAAACAGCTTAATGCAACAAAAGAATTGATTCGTCTATTACAACAGAAAATTGATGACGATGAAGACTTGATGAAAAATCTTCAAGCGGCTGCGAGTGGAGATTTTAGTAAAATTGCAGCAAATATGGCAGAGATACCAGGCTTGCAAGAACAACTTGATAATTTAGAGCAAGTTAAAACGATGTATGAGCAGGAACTTGTGGCACTTGCAACTTTTGTGAGTAGCACTACACCTCTATTCACAGATAGCTTGCAGGCTTTCAAGTATGCCATGCAGGGTGTGGATATTATCAATCAAAGCCGAGCAAATTTTGATGGTCAAATTACATTTCCAGCTGGCGCAGATATGAGTTGGTCATCTCATTTGACTGGCGAGAAATTTAGTTCAAAGCTTGATTTTGATACTACGAATTCTAAACTTAACACAAAAGGAATGAATTCAAAAGAATCTGCGGAATATAAAGACTCAGTAACTACAGTATTGACAAATTTAGAAGAGCAAGGCTGGAGCTCAGAAGCCCTGAAAGCATATGTGGCCTACATTAACAAGGTGGCTGGTAAATACAAAGGTTTAGATTTAAGCAAATATATGCTTGGGGTTGTGCCTGCGACGGGTTCAATACTCGGTTTGTTTGACAGTCAAGGAATAAGCAGCGCTGATGATGTTAATACCAAAGTTCTATCTGTTAGTGATATTCTGAAAGATGCAGCTCCAGGGGAAAAAACAGCAGGAAAAACTGAACAATGGGAAAAATCGGGTTCTTATGAAGAGGCAAAAAATGATTTTGATAGTTTACAACCGCAGAATGTAAAACCGTTTACTAATGTTAAGAATGGAATTACTGGAGAGGCGGGTACATTAAGTGATGGTCAATATGTTATTGTAAGGACGGGTAGTAGTGATACTCGACCAACTTTACAAATACAAAAGGAGGTAGGTGGGAAAGGACAATTTGAAATTCGATATGGGGAGAAAGTTTCTGATAGTTTTGATTTACCCAAAACGCCTGAGATACCAGATATATCAGAAGAACCAACTGTCTCAGAAATACCAGCTATACCAGATGAGCCAATTACGCCAGATGAACCAGTTGATCCAGATATACCATTTGATTATTCCCTTAATCAGGAATAAGCATAATAGAATTGGAGACATAGAATGAAAGACGAAGAAGTAAACTGGGAAAAGTGGGAGCCCACAGCTATTCCAGATGATGGAGGTAGATATATTATAAAAAGTTATCATTTTACTGGTGATGGAAAAGATAAAATCATTTTGGAAAATGAAAAATATCAAGTTGAAATTTTATTTAATGATTATACTTTAGCCACAAGAATTACAGAAGATGGTGATAGATTCATGGGGGGAGATCAGCCGTTAGCCATTGGAAAAAGCGAGTTTATTTTTAAAGGAAAAAATTCGGAGTTTGCACGTTGGTTTGTTTCAGAAGGCGTTGCTTGGAGTGTAGAAAATCTTGTACATTTTTGTATTACTGACACTTATGTTATTCTTGATATTTTAGATTCAAAAGATAATGTTCCAACAATCACGATTACAAAAATTGAAGATAATAAGAAATTATTAGGAAGTTCTGATAAAATGGAATTTTCCAAAGCTGACTTTGAAGAATTTCAAGACTGGAAAGCAGAAAGAGATAAAGCTGCAGAGTGTGGATTTTGAAAAATACAATATTAGAGTAAACTGATTAAAAAAGGGATTATCCAAAGCTGGGTAGTCACTTTTTCTTGTTATCTTTTTTGAGCTCCTCCAGAGGACTTTTAAACTCATGTGCTTGGATAAAATTTCCGCCAAGATGAGAAAGTTGTTTCTCCCTGTACACTCTGGATTGAATTATCAGTCCCCAAGAGATTTTGAAAGGATAATTTTTTAATTTCTCTTAACCTATAGTTTAGTTTTTAGTGGACTTTCTATAAAATTATATACTTTACTGTCTATGATTCTAGGATAACATCATACCCTCAGTGAGGAGATAGAAATAGGAGCTAGATTCCAAAATGGAAAGCTGGAAATCTAGGGGATTCGTGGAGTATAGAGGAGCAAACAGGAAATAGGGACTTGTGTTATAATAAGAAAATAGTTATATATTTTAGAATCGGAGTAGGTATGAAGAAATTTGCAATTATTTTAGCGGCTGGACAAGGCACGCGTATGAAGTCGGATTTACCAAAAGTTTTGCATAAGTTGGCAGATAAGCCAATGGTAAGTCATGTCCTAGATAATTTCAAAAAGTTATCACTTGATGAAACTTTTGTGGTGGTAGGTTTTGGATCTGATAAGGTCATTGAAGCATTACCAGAAGATGTTCGTTATGTTGAACAACTTGAGCAAAATGGGACTGGGCATGCAGTGGGTATGGTACGTCCCTTGCTTGGTACCGTAGAAGGTATGACAATCGTAGCTTATGGAGACATGCCGCTGATTACAGCAGAATCTTTACAGAAGCTGATGGATTTTCATGAGGAATCAGCTTCTACAGCGACTGTTCTAACAGGTATTGCGACAAATCCGTTTGGCTATGGCCGTATTATCCGTGAAAATGGCGAAGTGACAAAGATTGTTGAGCAGAAGGATGCAACGGATGATGAGAAGGCAGTCACAGAAGTGAATACAGGTATTTACGTCTTTGATAACCGTAAAATGTTTATGGCCTTGTCGCAGCTTAAAACAGACAATGCTCAAGGTGAACTCTACTTGACAGACGTTGTTGAAATCTTAAAAAATGCTGGTGATAAAGTTTCTGCTTATACTTTAGAAAATTTTGATGAGAGCCTTGGGATCAATGACCGTGTTCAATTGGCACAGGCAGAGAAAACCTTGCGAGCTCGGATTAATTTGACGCATATGTTAAATGGCGTAAGCTTGATCAATCCTGAAACAACCTATATTGGTGCAGACGTCGTGATTGGCACTGACACTGTAATTGAAGGCAATGTCACAATCAAGGGGAAAACTACAATTGGGCGCAAATGTCTGATTACAAATGGTTCACGTATTGAAAATTCAATGATTCATGGTCGCGTAACGATTAATAACTCGACAGTTGAAGGAAGCACGATGGAGCTTGATTCAAACTGTGGTCCCTATGCTCATCTGCGTCCTGGGACAGTCCTTCATGAAGATGTACATATTGGTAACTTTGTCGAGGTGAAAGCCTCAAGCCTTGGGCGTGGGACTAAAGCAGGTCATCTGACTTATCTTGGTAACACAGTGGTTGGAGAAAAAGTCAACTTTGGTGCTGGTACCATTACGGCAAACTTTGACGGAAAAAATAAATTCCAAACGGAAATTGAAGATTTTGCCTTTATTGGATCAAACTCAACTATTATTGCGCCTGTACATATTGGTAGAAATGCAGTCACAGCAGGTGGCTCTACAATTACGAAGAATGTTGCAGATGACAGTGTGGCGATTGCGCGTGGCCGTCAAGTAGATAAGATTGGGCTTGCAAAAAAGATGCCACATTATCGTGGTGAGTGATAGAGTAGAAATAGTAGAATAATATCAATATTTAAAATGAAATGATAGGAAAATTTTGATTTATTTTCAAAATTTTCTTTTTTAGAGGATAAACATGGACTTCACAGAAAAAACAGTTTCAACAAAAGAAATTTTTAAAGGCCGAATCATTGAGGTAAAAGTCGATGAGGTCGAGCTTCCAAATGGGCTAGGTCGCCAAGAGCGCGAATTAGTCTTCCATCCAGGCGGTGTTTCGGTGCTTGCAATTACAGACGATGAAAAAGTAATCCTTGAACGTCAGTTTCGTAAGCCTCTAGATAAGGTGATTTATGAAATTCCAGCCGGAAAATTAGAGAAAGGAGAACGTTCAAATCTTGAAGCTGCGATTTTACGTGAGCTAGAGGAAGAAACAGGCTATACAGCGGCCAAAATAGTCAAAGTAGCAGAGTTTTATGTTTCGCCTGGATTTTGTAATGAAATCAATATCCTTTTTGAAGCAAAAAAATTAACAAAAGTTCCAAATCCCAAACCAGCTGACTATGGAGAACTGATTGAAGTTGGAGAATACAGTTTTGAAGAAGTTCAAGCGTTGATAAAGGCTGGAGAGATTCAAGATGCGAAGACTTTAATTGCGCTTCAACATTGGGAATTAACTCGTTTAAGAAATAAATAATATGGCAAAAAAACCACTTTTAACAGATGACATTGTTGATCAGGCACGTTTAAAGCGTGCCCGACTTGAAGAAGACATTCGTCGAGGGCTAGAAGAAGACACAGAGCTTGCACGCAAATATGATGAGGAAGAAAAGCGCTTGCAAAAGCACGCTATTTACAAGAGCCGACGGATTGAAAATGCAAAGACCCAGCAACGCGGCCGACATTTACTCAGGTATCTATTTATCCTCTGGGCTATATTGATTGGGATGATTGCTTGGATTATTTTTAGCCCTTGGTCATAAAATCCTAAAAAGGAGACATATGGATCAACTAAATGTAAAAATTGATCGCCCAGTTGGCTTTAGCCATCACGGAACAGTATATCCAGTCAATTATGGTTTTGTTCCAGATGTAATTGGTGGCGATGGCGAAGAGCAGGATGTATATGTACTATCAGATTTGCCAGAAAATCAACAAGCTCTTGAAACATTTACTGGAAAGCTAATTGCGATTATTCATCGTGCAGATGACGTGGAAAGTAAATGGGTAGTGACCTCTGAAAAAGAAAGCTTTAGTGCAGAGGAAATTATGAAGCGCGTGAAGTTCATGGAGCGATATTTTGATAGCAGTATAGAGATGCTCTAGAAAATAAGGATACTCTGTTTTCCCCTTTATGTCCATTGCTAGAGAAGCAAGGATGTTTTATAAAACAATAGAAAGTAATTTATCTTATGAAAATCGGAATAATTTGTGCACTGGACGAAGAACTCAAAGTCCTTATAGAAAATCTTGACAACGCAGGCGAACAGACACGTTTTGGCTATATTTTTCATACAGGATTTATTGGCAGGCATGAACTAGTGCTTATGCGCTCAGGTATTGGTAAGGTCATGAGTGCGATTGCAGTTTCTCTATTGGCAGAGATTTTTGAAGTTGATGCCATCATAAACTCTGGGTCAGCTGGCGCACTAGATGCTTCGCTTCAGATTGGAGATGTAGTCATTGCAGACCGTTTGGCCTATCATGATGTAGATGTTACGGCTTTTGGCTATCAATTTGGGCAGATGGCACAACAGCCCTTGTATTATGAATCAAGCAAGTATTTTATCTCTGAGTTAAAAAAAGTTATATCAGAGCCGAAAATTGGCCTCGTTACAAGCTCAGATAGTTTTATTGCAGATGAGCGCAAGATTGCCGAGATTAAGTCGCACTTTCCAGATGTTTTGGCTGTAGAAATGGAGGGTGCGTCAATTGCCCAAGCCGCCACAGCTCTAAAAAAACCTTTTGTGATTATTCGCGCAATTTCTGATACTGCGCAGCACGACGCGAATATCAAATTTGATGAATTTATTGTCGAAGCAGGTCGCCGGTCAGCTGAGGCATTGGTGAAACTTTTAGAAAATATGATTTAAAACTTTGAAGCTTTTAGTTTTCTTCTCACCTGACGTACAATGTTGGCTCAGAACAGAAGATTAAGAGTTTTTCAGTTGCAACTTTGTAGCGAATTAGCTTTTGTTTTAGAAAATTTTCTGAAAATTACGTTATAATATTAACAATACAAATATAGAAAGAAGTTAAAATGACAGAATTAGAAAATGATTTTACTCAATCACTTTACGATAACTTTGCAGCAAATCCAAAATATCGTGCGGTTGAAAATGCTATTACGAAGAATGGTTTGTTGAACGCTTTAGAGCGCCGATCTTCACATGCAGAGAACATTCCAGAGTTTTCTATTGATCTTACGAAAGATCCAGTATCCAATCAGAAGCAATCAGGACGTTGTTGGATGTTTGCCGCCTTGAATACTTTCCGTCATAAGATGATCAAAGGGCTGAATCTTGGGGATTTTGAGCTTTCACAGTCTTATACATTCTTCTGGGACAAGTATGAAAAGTCAAATTGGTTTTTTGAAATGCTGATTTCAAATCCAGATATGGACGATCGCAAGCTCAAGTTTCTTTTGACAACTCCCCAAGGAGATGGCGGACAGTGGGATATGATTGTGGCTATTTTCCAAAAATATGGTGTCGTGCCAAAAGCTATTTATCCTGAATCTGTTGCCTCATCGGCATCACATGAGCTAGATCAGTATCTTGATAAATTGCTTCGTCAAGGCGCTGAGAAACTTCGTTTGGCTATGAAGAAGTCAGAAGATGTCGAAGCTTTACGCAAAGAGCTTCTTCAAGAAATCTTTAATTTCCTAGCTGCAACTCTTGGCTTGCCACCACTACAGTTTGACTTTGCTTTCAGAGACAAGGACGGTAAGAATTTGACAAAGTTCTCAGGCACAGCAAAAGACTTCTATGAGCAGTTTGTGGGTGTTGATTTGAACGAATATGTTTCTATCATCAACGCACCTACGGCAGATAAACCTTACAATACTTCATACACTGTCGAATTTCTCGGCAATGTCGTAGGGGCACGCCCTGTAAGACATTTAAATGTTGAAATGTCTCGCTTCAAAGAACTGGCTATTTCGCAAATGCAACAAGGAGAATCTGTTTGGTTCGGCTGTGATGTTGGCCAAGTCTCAAATCGCAAAGATGGACTTCTTACACTTGATGCCTACGACTTTGACTCAGCTCTTGATATAAGCTTCACTCAGGGTAAAGCGGCAAGACTTGACTATGCTGAGAGTCTGATGACCCATGCGATGGTCTTGACAGGTGTTGATTTGGACGAAAACGGCAAATCAACAAAATGGAAGGTTGAAAACTCATGGGGCGATGACGTCGGCAAGAAAGGCTATTTTGTAGCTTCGGACGAGTGGATGGATGAATTTACCTATCAGATCGTTGTACGTAAAGAATTTCTCACGGCTGCAGAGTTAGCTGCCTATGAAGCAGAACCGAAAGTTCTCCTTCCGTGGGATCCAATGGGGGCACTGGCTTAAGTGCTTATCTTATGAAGCAGAGTAGGAAATTTCATGACTATTTGCTATAATATTTCTGTTGAGAAGAGCACCGAAAAAAGCCTGTGACGTCAATCACAGGCGTGTTCAAAAATTCTCTGCGGAAGGTGGGACGTTAGTCTAAGTGACTAACGTTTTTTTCATGCCAGATGCGTCGAACTTCAAGATTAATCTTACTAACCTTGACAAGGTCAAGAAAGATTTGAATGATTTCGAGTATCTCCATGCGCACCTTTCCGCAGGGAGCGGACGATCCGTCATATTACATAGCTCCCTTACTTTTTTAGAGTTTGGTGAAGTTGCCGCAGAACGGATTTGAACACAGAGTTTTTTTAGACTCTTAATTATATATACGTAAATCCTCTGATTTGTTTCAGTATATTGTAGTTTTTGAATATTTAAGAAGTGCAAACTTCTTTGAATTTGCTACCCATTTGCTGTGTATTGCTAAAGCGATAACGCAAATCATACGCAAAATCCCCTGATTTGTTTTGTTGGTAGGGAAAAATGTTCGGCATTTAGAGGAGTGTTTTTTATGTCAGAAGTGTCGGATAGCGTGGATATGGATTTACTTAATAGACTTTGAGTTGCTTCAATACTAGATATAGTGCGTCGAGGGAAATAGGTGAGCAGAGTGTCTTGACAAAAACTTCCTGCTATGTTAATATTGTGTATTATTTGCGTTAACTAAGTGTAATGTAGTATTATGAGCTTTCAAATAATTTGAATCCTTAATTATAATTGGGAAATTTGACTAGAGGGATGATTGTAAACAGATGGTGAAGATACAGAAAAAAAATAAAGCGACGAAAAATAAAAAAATAAAAAAAACTGTAGTGCAATCAGCTATGATATTTTCAGTTGCTCTTGGCACTACAGTTGTTTTGGGACAAAGGCAAGTGTTTGCTGATTCTACAGCGGCGGTTGATCCATCTGCTTCACAGATTCAAAACGATATCATGTTGGGGAGTTTGGCGGGCGATGCAAACAGCTTGGCAAATGCAGCGAGCTCTAATGTCGCACAGTCTGCTCAAAGTCAAGTAGCAAGCCCAGTTCAAAGCGCCGCAACAAGCTCTAGCGCGACAACCTCATCAGCCGCTTCTGTCAGTCAGAATGCGCAAAGCACGACAAATTCGAGTCAAACTCAGGCCAGCAAAGCTGCAACCAGTCAAGCGACAACAGGCGCGACAGCCAACGGTACGTCAGCGACTTCTGAGGGCAGCACAAGTGCTGGTGAAAATAAAGTGGCAGCGACAAGCTCAAGTACTGCAAAAGCAGCAAAGCCATCAAACTCAGGTTTTTCATTGACAAATATGCTGAGTAACTTGTCAAATCCAAATTCGAATTCAAAAAAATCAACTGGAAATTCTCTCTGGGTGATGGGGACGGTGATTGTTCTCGGAGCAATTGCAGTCTTCTCGACGATTGCCTATAGTGCTGTTAGAAACTTAAAAGGGCGAGGTCAACTCAGAGGACTGTTCATGAGCCTGAGATCAATGAGTTTTAGAAAAAGTGAATCAAGACACGGTCGACCCAAAAAGAAAGTGAAGCAAAAAAAGAAGGCTGAAGCTGAATCTGATACGAAAAAAGTTTCTTCAGATATTGCATGGCTATAAAAGCTCTACAAAATAAGGAATTATAAGTTAAAGATGAAAAAAAATAAAAATCCACAAATAACAAACTTTAGAAGCTGGAAGTCGGGTAAAAGCTGGCTGTATGCAGCAGGCTTGTCTATAACAATGGTTGGCGGACTTGCGACAGTCACGAGAGCTTCTGCTGACAGCACTTCTGGCGGAGTGACGACAGAGTTACAGCTTGCCTCTCTAGCGACGACAGCCGCAATAGTCTCATCACAAGCAGCCCCCTCAGTGTCAACAGTTGCCAGCGCGAGTTCGGTCTCAGTAGCACTAAGCTCAAACAGCCTGCAAAGTGCTTATCAGAAATTTGACCTTGTATTGGCGCAGGCGACGACATTGGCAACAACGTCAGTAACTTCAAGTGCCGTAGCTGTTACAAGCACGGCGGCGACTACTTCAAGTTCGCTTTCAGCCTTGAATGTTTCATCGCTTGCGAGTGAGGTTGGTTCAGCCTATAACACGACCCTTGGGTCATTTGTGTCAAATACAGTCTCAACGATTGGGGTGGTCAATGTCATCAATCAAATCACCAATCTTGTGAGTCAGGCGGCGCCATACCTTGCCTCTGTTCCAGGTGCTACAGGTATTACCAGTACAATCACAGGCGTGGTGTCTGGCGTTAAAAATGTACTGCAGATGGCTTCAGTTCTCGGTCTGTCCCCAGATGTCATCAACAACATGGTAGCCTCAGTCATCAATGGAGGTATCAACACAATCGGTACGATGCTCCAGTCGGGTCTGAGTCCGATCCTCCAACAAATCCCACTCATCGGTGCGCCAATCGTGAACCTGCTCAACCCGATTCTGTCAAACTTATCTGGGATTAGCCCAGCCAGCCTCGTAGCGAGCCTAGCCAATGCGGCAGGTTTGACCTCAGTTTTAGATGGTCTCTCTGGCCTGATAAATACTTTGGAGCCAGGAGTAGTCGCAGGGCTCCAAGGAGTGGTTGATACATTGACAGGCGTTTACAATATGGTGAACTCAATCGTCACACCTATCGGCGGTTTTATATCAGGTCTTTTCGCACCAGTTCAAAATCTTCTCTCAGGAGTTATCTCGACGATTCAGTCGGCTCTAGGATTGGGAGGAACGACCTCGAGCACAGCTAGCTCTGCTACAAGTAGTGCGACGAGTTCGACCAACTCGACAACAAGCTCAGTTGCTTCATCGGCGTCATCAGCAACGTCATCATCTGCTGCAAGTAGCCAAGCTAGCAACGTCATGGTAGTGGGCAATACAATCATCACACGAAACAGTATCTGGAAAGCCACTGATAACTTCGTACTGGCGACAACAGACGGTACAAACGTCTCACTCGCGGACATCTCGGTAGCAGGCAAGGTCAATACAAAAATCCCAGGAACCTATGCAGTCACATACACCTTTAAAGATAAGTACAATAAGGCCTTTATAACGACTGCGACCGTTTCAGTTGTCAATCTGGGAGATCCGTCTCTGGACTCTGGGACATTCCTCAATGTCCGACACACGACAGCAGATGATAACACGGCAGGTTCAGTCATCACAAAAAACACTATCGTCCTGCGCAACTCGACTTGGGCAGCCAGCGCAAATCTAGTCTCAGCCACAAGCTCGACAGGGAGTCCAGTCGCCACAACAGATATGTACACAGTGGGTAAAGTTCTCACGACGATTCCAGGGACATATAACGTTGTCTATTTCTTTACAGATGCAGCGACAGGTAAAGTCATCAAAAACACAGCGGCCATCACGGTTTTACAGGAGACAGATAGCGCCTCAGCGCTTGCCAATGCGCAGCTTGCGAAAAGTCAAGCCTCAGCAGCGATTACGTCAGATACAGCCGCAATTGCCAGCCTGAATAATCAACTGGCAAATCTCACAGGTGTCCAAAGTGATCCAACGACGACCTTTACATCGACGACAAACTATCCAAGCGTACAGACAGTGACAGTACCAGCTGTAGCAGGGAGCTTCACACCAGATCTAGCAAAAATCAACACGTATTTCCTGCAGTATCTCAATGAGCTGAAAACTGCTAATGGCCAAGCGACAGTGAGTTACTCAGCGAGCGAGCAAGCATTTGCTCAGCAGCGTGCCCAAGCCATTGTGGCAAGCTTTAGTCACGATGGGTCTAACGGCTCCACAGAAAATATTGGAGCTTCAGGAAATATCATCTCGACCTTTAAATCAGATCAAGAGATTGCCTACTATATGTTGATGGACTGGTACGATGAGACAAGTAATCCTGAAGCCCTTGGCGCAGGACATTATGGACACCGTGCCAACCTCATCTATGGTGGCCCAAGCGTAGGAATTGGTTATCTGAGCCTAGCAACACCAGACTCTGGGGGATTTGATGAGTACCATGCCATGGAGGCGCCGCAATATACAAACGCGACACTCTATAACGCAGCCGTTGCGATGTCAAACAGCACAACAGATCCGCAGTCAATCCCGTTGCCAAAAGTCTTGTTCAACTATGTAGACAGTGCGACCTATAACAATCTCACAAGTCAGATCGAGGCGATGACAGCCGACCTAGCTGCGAATCAAGCAAAGCTCGCCGCAGCAAATAGTACACTTTCAGCGCTTTAAGTGAAAGATAAAAATAAAATTCAAGTCAAAATGGAAGGGGATTGAGACTTGCAAGAAGACATAAACGCAAATAATACGATGAAAATTGGGCTTGAAGGCTTTGAAGTTGTCTCCGTCCCTGATGGCATCCTAAAAAGGCAGCAAAATCAACTCCAACGATGTCGTTATTTGATGAATCTCTTAGAAAAAGAAATTACAAATACAAAGGCACTTTTAGATTTTGATAATGGAAAGAAAAAAGACCAAAGCTATTTTCAAGATTTTCTTTTTCAAAAGGGTTTGCATGAGCTTTACCGCTCAGCTCTATTGGCAGCAGAATCACAGATACAACCACTGGACTATATCTATCAAGCTGAACTGAAAGAAAAAGAAGTTGAAAAGCAACATCAGGCGATAGCTGCTCAAACAGCCAACACAACCGACAAAGCTGACAAAGAAAAATCTCAGGCCAGAGAAATCTCCGAGCGCACAGCGTTGAACTCAGAGCAGGAGGTTGAGTCTGAGCGTATCGATCAAGCCAGTGCCAATCTAAAAGAGCTCCATCAGCTCATGGACGAGATTGAGTCATCGCCTCTACTTGATAGCTTTGTTGACAGCCAAGCTATCAACAAAGGAGATGACAAGGGGCAAGAAGATAAAGCGGAGGAAATGGATCAAGAACAGTTCATATCTGAGGCAGATGCCATGCTCCAAGAACTCCTCCAGCAGACAGAGAGAGATTCACAAGCAGCAGAAGCAAACGAGCAAGAAACGCAAGCGACAATGGAACAGACCAGTAGCGAAAACTACTCAGAAAAAATCCACTCTATGAGTGCCTCATTGAGTGAACTGACATTGACAAACCCACTGAGCTCAGAGGCCCTCGCCAAAGAATGGCTCACAGGAATCCAATCTCTCGTCGTAGGCACTCCGTTTGAAAATAGCCTCCATGATCTTGAACAAATAGATGTCCTCCTCGAGAATATTGGAGGAGGACAAACCAGTTTTGCTCAATCGAGTGCGCACTCGCTCTACAAAGAGGTTGAAAAACCAATCATGTCCGACTCTCTGTCACTATCAGATTCTTCTCATACCCTGCAGACATTGCAGGAGGAAGAAGCCTCACTCAGTCTGTCTGAGCTCTCTGAATTCAATGAAGAGATGGATAGAAAAATCTCTGTAGAAAGACCCGACCTCGCAGATCTTGGTGAAGACGGAGGAACAGATGAGACGAGTGGTGAGACTAAAAAAGATGACAGCCTAGAGCCGTCACAGACAGCAGAGGAGCTGACAAGTCAGTTCCTTGCGAGCGTTCAATCCATGGCAGAGAACGAAGAGCTGAAAAGTCAGCTTGCCTCGCTCAGTAGCTCGCAGAGTGAGATCATGCAGCAGCAGTCAGACTATGCAGACTTCATGATGAATCTCGGCCAAGATATGGCAACAGTCAACATAGGAGACTTCCTCGACTTTGACTCCTCCGCGAATAAACAGGCGGATCCCTTGTTCACAGAAAGAGAGCGACTCAACGATCTTCAAAAATATTTTGAAGAGTTGGATCATGAGCGAACACTAAAACAGGCAAATCAAAAAAATAAAAAAAGAAGATGGGCTAAATGATACTTATGATACTTTTCATTTACTTCATGACTCAGAGCCTAAAAGATGGTATCGGACGACACGACTCCCTCACATGGCCCCAAGTCAGAGTAAATGCGCCAAACATTAACTCGATATCCTACATAAGAATAAGAAAAAAAGCAAAGGAGACAAGATAATGAAGTCCAAAGCCTACGTCAAAACAACAGACACAAAAATTACTGAAATGTCTGCGTGGTTTGCAGCTTCAAACTTTATCGAGGCGATAAATTCGCAAGGTGAAAAGGTCGAAAACGACGAGATAAGTGTGAGTGGAAAGGTAAATCCACATCTAGCTGGAGATTATCATATCATCTATAGCTTTACTGATCCTTATCTAGGAGAAATAGTCGAAGGTCATGCGACCGTCACAGTGCTGTCAGCAAAAAGTAAGATAAGTAAGACAGCCAAGGCCTCAATGAGCCTAAAAAAGTAAATTATTAATTAGTTTGGATAAAAATAGTATGTCACAACACAACACAACACAACACAACACAACACAACACAACAACTTCAAAGTATGGAAGTCAGGAAAGAACTGGCTTTATAGCTCAACAGCTCTTGCAATAACTGCAGGTGCTATCGGACTTGGTTCAACAAAGGCAAAAGCTGACGTCGCCTCAGATATCCAAAGTCAGATTGCGTTGACATCAATGTCGAACGACATTGTGAATACGCCTGCCGTAGCTTCTACAGCACCTGTATCAGCAGTAGCGAAGACAGCTGCAACTGCAACGATGAGTTTGGCTTCAACATCAGCAGTTGCTTCATCTGTTGCAGCTCCATCTTCAGCTGCTCCAACTGAAATCTTATCAGGATTGCAAACATTGATGAGTCAAGTATCAAGTGCAAACGCAGTATCTCCAGAGGCTGGGTCATCATACACTGCAATGCTTCAGTCACGTCTTTCAAGCTATGCATCGACTTCTGAATATGCAAGTAATTTCAGCGCCTTGACAAATGGTGTGAGCCATGTAGCAAGTAATGCTGCTCTTACATCAGAAGCCGCAGGTTACTCATCAGCTGCAGAGATGCTCACTTCTGGATTCTCAGACTTGTCTTCAGCAGTCTCTGCAGGAACAGTTGATTCTTACGTGAAAGCTAAAGTAAGCTCAATGGCAGCGACATCTAGTGGTGTAGCACAATTGTCAGACTTTGTCAGTGCGATGTCAACCTATCTGGCGGCTCCTTCGACAACTTCGTATGCAGAAACAGTTGCTTCGATGGCAGTAGATAAGGCACAAGCACTAGGCAATCAAAGCCTTGTTGCAGTATTTACCCTCTGGAAGGAAAATGCTTCATCTTATACTACAGCTGGAGTAGATGCATTGACAGCAGCTAAGTCAGCATTGTCTTCACAGGATAGCGCACTTGCAGGACAGATTATGCAAGAGGTGGGAGAGGCTTATAAAGCAGCTCATCCAGCAGCTAAAACCCTTGGAGCGAAAACACTGGCAGGGGCAACGCTCAGTAGCTCTGATGCCTACTATAGTACGATTAACCCTCTACAAGCCTTGGCTTTGACGGCTTTACCTACACTTATCGCCACAATTGGCGGTGTCGCTGTCGGAGAGCTTATCGCGACAATTACAATTACAGCATTTACTGCCGTAGCTAACGTTGTTGCGGATGTTGTCATGTTAATCCCTAACATGATGCCAGTTGTAGATTGGTTCTTTGCGGCTGTTAATCCGATTGGTGCGACAGCATTTGGAGGAATAATCGGTGGTATTCTCTTTGGTGTCGGTGGCGGAATGATCACAGCAGGTCTTTTGGGACTAGCAGCGGGAGATAGCGTTAATAATACTTTTGTAGCACCTGCTCTAGGTATAGATATGACAAATCCTGCTAACGTAAACATGATCAGCATGATTGACTTAGGTGTAGGACTAGGTGCAGCAGTAGTTGCAGGTACTTCAGCAGTCCTTGGCGGTGTTGCTGTTGTGGGGATTGCAGAAGTAATTGCGGGTGGAACTGGCTTAGGTCTAGGTGCACTCTCAACTATTCCATTCCTTGGCGCGATTTTGAACCCTATTGAAAATCTAATTGCTTGGGTACTCATGCAAATCCCAGGACAGATTGCAGGTGGTATTTTTGGTGCTATAGGTGGTCTTGTAGGTGGTGTCGCTGGAGGTATGATCACATACGCACTTGCTAAGACTGGACTTTTAGGTCAGCTTTGGAACTTCATTGGTGGCGTTGTGAATAGTGTTCTATCTCAGACTGTTATCGACAATACCGTAAAAACAGGTGTTATCGCTTTAAATAACGCAACAGTTGCCTATGGTGGAACTTTCTCTCCAGGTAAACTTTTGATCAGTGCGACTTCTGCGAGTGGTGTTGCAATCGCAACAACTGCTATCACAGTCAAGGGAGCAATCAATACAAAGGTTCCTGGTACATACGTTTATCAATACTCATTTATAGATCCAACAAGCGGTGCAACAGTATCAAACTCAGCTCTCGTCACAGTAACAGCCAAAGGAGCCGCAACAGCAGGTGCAATGTCACTGACAGCACAAACTAACGCAGCAACTGCGACAAGCAAAGCAACAGTCACAGTTAAAGATCTGACTGTATCAACAGGTTCAATCTGGACAGCGAAGTCAGCTTTCGTCTCAGCCACTGACTCGACAGGCGCAGCCGTAGCTGTCTCAAATATCCAAGTGATTGGCCGTGTAGACACACGCACACCGGGTGTATACCCAGTGATTTATAGCTTTACAGATGCGACGACTGGTGCAGTAGTTACAAAAACTGCTCTTGTAACAGTCAAAGCACAAACTCAAACAGCTACGGCAACTCTCTATCAAGGAGCTGTTGCTATGGCATAAATAAACAAAGGAAAATTTAATCTATGAAGACGAAAGAAACTCAAATCAAGAACACAGCTTTTCGTGCTTGGAAGTCAGGCAAGAACTGGCTCTACACTTCGACTGCTTTTGCAGTTACAGCAGGTGCTATCGGACTTGGCGCTACAAAAGCAAAAGCTGATGTGGCATCAGATATCCAAACACAAATTGCTTTGGCCTCTATGTCAAACGAAGCGGCTACAACACCGGCAACTATAGGTTCTACAGCGCCTGTATCAGCTGTAGCGAAAACTGCTGCGACAGCTTCGATGAGCCTTGCGTCAACAGTATCGACCTCATCTGTAGCGACAGCGTCAATGACAAGTCTTGACGCTTCTGCAACAGCAGAGCTTTCATCAGCTTTTGACTCATTGATGTCAGCATCGCCAGAGTTGGCTTCGTTGAGCACAACGCTTAACTCATACTTCTCAGCGAATCCATCTGCGATGGATTCATTGGGCAGTTCGATGACATCGATGGTATCCGCAGCCAATGACCTTGCAAGCTCAGCGATGAGTTCATTTGCAGCGAACTCATCTGCGATTGCCTCGATTAATTCAGTGCTTGATAACTCAATGGCAGCTGTAAACTCATTGATGACTGAGCTTTCATCAGAAACAGCCGCCATCTCAAGCTCTCTGGCGTCAACAGTAGGAGACTCAGCCGCGATTGCCTCATCTATGGCAGCTCTTTCAAGTATTGCAGATTTGACAACAGCCTTGTCAAATGCGATTGCAAAACCTGACTCTGCTACACTCTCAGCTTTCTCAGAGGCTTATGCAGCAGCTAAGACATCTCCTTTGCTTACGTCTTATGTTGCAGGCATTTCTAAGACTTTGGCTGCGACCTCTACAACGACGACAACGACAAGCTCAAATCCACTTGATTTCTTGGGCGGTATCACGGGTACACTTTTCAATGCAATTAGTGGTATTGTCGGCTTCTTGAACCCTGTAAATCTATTGGGTGGTCTCTTGACTCCTCTCCTTGGCATGGGACAAATTGGTCAGTTTGCCGCTTCACTTATTGGATCTGTTGTGACCAGTACAGTCCTAGGCGTGGCGGCGACAGGAGTAGGTGCGCTTGGAGCCAATCTTATCTCGCTTATTCCTGCAGTTGCCTCAGGTACACTTTGGGGATTGATTCCAATTCTTGGTCTGGTTACGAATGGTATTACAACAACAACGGGATTAGGATGGATTGGTGGTATAGCTGGTTGGCTTTCTGGTTCTGTTGGTGCAGCCGTAGGTGGCTATTATGGTGGAACGTCTATCCCAGGTATGGCAGATAGCTCAGGACACGTGAGTAATATTGTAGGGCTTACCTCCCTAGGAGCAGCACTCGGTGGTGTTGTAGGCACAACTCTGGCACAATGGATTGTCACATATCCATTAGCGCATATCATGGCGATTCCAGGAGCTTTATTTGCAGTTGCAGGTATTATTGGTACGATTTCAACCTTACTTAACTTTGTTGTTCCATTATATGCTACTTGGTGGACACCTCTGTTAGATACAATATCTTCAGCAGTGGGTACACCTATTGGCGCAATTATTGGTGGTACGATTGGTGGGGCGCTTGGATTTATACTTGATACGGTAGGAATTCAGCTTAATCTTCCAGATGCTGCAACTCTTGTAAAAGATGTCGCAAGCTTACCAGGTATTTCTGACCTTCTCCAAACAATCGTGACAGTGACAAATACAGTACCAGCAGTGACTGGCGCTATCACGCTAAGTGATGCGACTGTGGCTTATGGTGGTACATTTGTACCATCTAAGTTGTTTAGCTCAGCTAAAGATGCTGCAGGCAATGCCGTTGCCGCTTCATTGATTACCGTTACAGGAACTATCAATACAAAAGTTCCAGGTAAATATGTCTATAAATATTCATTTGTAGATCCATCAAATGGCGCAACGGTGACAAACTCAGCAATCGTAACTGTTGCAGCGAAGACTGCTACAGCAGGTGCGATGACACTGACAGCTCAAAGCCAAAATGTAGTCAATACAGGTCAAGCCTCAGTAACAGTCAAAGACTTGACAGTATCAACAGGTTCAATCTGGACTGCGAAGTCAGCTTTTGTCTCAGCAACTGACTCGACAGGTGCAGCCGTAGCTGTCTCAAATATCCAAGTCATCGGTCGTGTAGACACACGCACACCAGGCGTCTATCCAGTCATCTATAGCTTCACAGACGCAGCAACAGGAGCAGTGATTACAAAAACTGCCCTCATCACAGTTAAGGCTCAAACTGTAACAGCTAATGTTTATCCAACAGCTGTTGCATTGGCATAAAAATATAAAAAGGATTTATGACATGAAAAATCATAGCAAGCAAGCAAGCAAGCAAGCAAGCAAGCAAGCAAGCAAGCAAGCAAGCAAGTCTCTAAAGAGTAACTTTCGCGCATGGAAGTCTGGTAAAAACTGGGTTTACACCTCAACTGCATTTGCAATTACTGCAGGCGCAATTGGACTAGGTGCTACAAAGGTAAAAGCTGATGTAGCATCAGATATCCAGACACAGATTGCGTTGACATCAATGTCAAATGATACTGTAACGACACCAGCAGCAGTTGTTGCTTCGACAGCACCTGTATCTGTAGTAGCCAAAACAGAGGCAACTGCAACAATGAGCTTAGCTTCAACCTCAGTAGTAGCTTCATCTACAACTTCTGTAAGTTATGGTTCAGCAACAATCTCTGCATTCACATCATTTGTACAAAATTCATCTGCAGTCTCTTCATTTATGGCAGATTCATCAGCCGTAGCTAAGGTTTCAGCAGTACTTTCATCTAATGTGAGCTCTTTGGGTGCTACACTTAGCTCGTTTATGGCAGATTCAAGCGCAGTGGCATCATTAACGACTGCAATTAGCTCATTTGCTTCAACTCCAGAAGCAAGCTCAGCTATTGCTAGTACAGCTGCAAGCAATGCAGCGATTGAGTCAGCATTTAATTCTCTTGAATCATCTGCAATGAGTGCAATGGTGACAACACCTGCCTTGGCACAGTCTATCGCGTCTGACTTTGCATCACAAGCAAGTCTTATGGGAATCAACTTGAGCCTCTCATCATCAGATGCAGTCGCTCAAAGCCAAGCTTTGCAAGGAAAAATCGGTTCTGTCGTATCAGATATTAAAAATCTGATTAGCTCAACAGCCAGTTCAGTAGCCGTAACAGGTACAGATTCAACAGCGATTGCAACATCAGAGGCTGCACTTTCACAAGTTGCGTCTATGGTTACTTTACTTTCAGCAGCACAGTCAACACCAACAACTGCAACGATGACTGCGCTTAGCTCAGCTATGGACGTAGTGAAGAGTTCTCCACTTGCTTCATCATTTGCTGTTTCTATTACAAATGCAGCAGCAAGTCTTGCAGCAACGAGTGCAACTACAACTACTACTACAACATCAGCAGCTGCTAGTCCTTTTGATTTCTTCAAAGTTTTTGGAAATGAAAACTTTGGTGCAAATGTGATGACCAACCCATTAGGTGCATTGCTTGAATTGGCAGAAGCAACGCTTGGTGCAACAGTAGGAGCAACAGCTGTTTCGACTCTTCTTTCACCAGTTGTCGCAACAGCCTTGTCAATTCCTATCGGAATCGGTTCATGGATTGTCACTTTCCCACTTACAATCATACCTATCCTTTCATACTTTGCCGGTATCACAGAAGGTTATACAATCTTTACAGCAATTGCGTCTGAATTTGCGACTGGTATTATTGGTGGTGGTGTAGGTGCTTACTTTGGAGCTACTTCAACAGGTCTGGCAAAAGATGGACAAGTGGATAATATTGTATTTGGATCAGCGATTGGTGGTGCTATTGGTAATGCAGCTGGTGTAGCAATTGGTGAATTTGTTGACATGTTGATTCAGCACTTGTGGTGGCTCTATGCTATTCCAGGTGCCTTTACGAACATTGTGCCACTTTTAGGTGCTTTGACCGATCTTATCCTTGCATTTGGTACACCATTTACAGGTATCGTTGGATCAACGATTGGTAACTTCTTCGGTAGCTTGATTGGCACGCCGATTGGCGCTGTCATCGGGGGTACCGTTGGTATGGCTTTGCAGGCCTTTGGTATCCAATTATATGGACCTGACACGATGAGTCTTTTAGGTCAAATATTGAACTTTACAGGTTTAGGTAGTGCTTTACAAACAATTCTGACTGTAACAAACGTTACACCAGCTACGTATGGCTCTATCACATTAAGCAATGCGACAGTTGCTTATGGTGGTTCATTTGTCCCATCTAAGCTGTTCACATCGGCAAAAGATGCTGCAGGTAACGCAGTAGCTGCGTCATTGATTACTGTCAAGGGCTCAATCAATACAAAAGTTCCTGGTACATATATCTACCAATACTCATTTGTAGATCCATCAAATGGCGCAACAGTAACAAACTCAGCCGTTGTAACTGTGTCAGCCAAAGGAGCCGCAACAGCAGGTGCAATGACACTGACAGCACAAACTAACGCAACAACTGCTACAAGCAACGCAACACTTGCTGTCAAAGACTTGACTGTATCAACAGGCTCAATCTGGACAGCGAAGTCAGCTTTCGTCTCAGCGACTGACTCGACAGGAGCAGCCGTAGCTGTCTCAAATATCCAAGTGATTGGTCGTGTCGACACACGCACACCAGGTGTATACCCAGTGATTTATAGCTTCACAGATGCTGCGACTGGTGCAGTAGTTACAAAAACTGCACTTGTAACAGTCAAAACACAAACAGCAACAGCTAACGTTTATCCAACAGCTGTTGCTATGGCATAAGTTTCTAAATTATTAATAAATAGAAAAATAAAAAGGAAAGCAATTAATTTATGAATAAATTTAATTCATCAGACGACTCAGCCTCTAATAAGAACACTAACTTCCGTACTTGGAAGTCAGGTAAAAACTGGGTCTTCTCATCAGCACTTTTGACATTTGCAATGGTTGGTGGCTCACTTAAAGCGAAAGCCGATGTGGCAACTACAACACCCGCAACAGCCCAAGTAGCACAAACTGCTACACCAACTTCGGCTGTGGCAAGCTCTACAGCCGCTTCAACAGTTGCTGTCTCATCTGTTGCAGCGTCTTCATCAGCAGTTGCGATGACACTTGCTGCCATCTCATCTACTGCAACAAGCTACACTGGTACAAATGCACAAGGTAGCGCCGTAACTATCACAGTTACAAACCCAACTTTCCCAGTAGGTGATTCATTTGCCCCTGTACAAGGTGACCAAGTAACTGTTGCGAATGGCACAGCAACTTATCAAGGTGTGACATTTACGATTGATAATCCGAATGCAACAGCTACTGACTTTATCCAAATCGTAGGTGTAAACGGCAGCACATCAACAGCTACAGCTGGCAACACATATACAATCGACTGGAACTATGATGCAGCGCCTGGCACGATGAATGAAGTTATCGTACCATTGACACAAACTGTTACAATCGGTGCCGCTACAAACACAGCAGTTAGCTCAGCGACATCTACAGCAGGCTCAGCTACTACAGCCGCCTCAAGCGCAGCAGGTAATGTTGTCTTGGCTTCATCATTTGCAACAAACGCTGGAGCTGACGCAACACTTGCAAGCTCATACGCAGCAAACGCAAGTTCGTCTACAGTATTGACAAGCTCGTATGCCACTCAATACCCATCAGATAGCGTATTGGCATCTGCTAACGCAGTCGCAAACTCTGCAAATACTGTGGCGCAATCTGCCAAGGCAGTTGCTTCAACAGCTGCATCAGATGCATCTTCAGCAGTCGCAGTCGCAAACTCAGCAGCACAAGTAGCTGCTAGCCAAGTTTCACTTGCAAACTCAGCACTTTCTGACATGATTGCTAACCCTAGCAATGCAGCATCAGACACTGTAATCATTGACTCAGCAAATGCTATAGCTCAATCAGCTTCTGCTATAGCTTCAAGTGCAGCTACAGTTGCCTCATCAGATGCAGTAGTTGCCTCAAGCGCGAAAGATATTGCGTCATCAGCCGCTGCAGTCGCGTCATCAGCTGCAACATTGGCAACAAGCCAAGCCGCAACTGATTCAGCTTCAACAGTTGCTTCAACAGTTGCTTCATCAGTAGCTGCAACTTCAAGTTACTCAACAGATGCGTCTAAGTATGCTTCGCAAGCATCAAGCTCAGCAGACTTGACAAAATCAGCCGCTTCAGCATATCCATCAGATGCAGTGATTTCATCAGCAAATGCTGTAGCTTCATCAGCAAACTCTGATGCACAGATTCAAAAATCTCTCGCTTCATCAGCAGTAGTTGCTGCCTCATCAGCAGCCACAGCAGGCGATAGCGCAGCACTTTCATCAGCTCTTACAGTTGCACAATCAGCTGCTTCACAAGCATCATCAGATGCTGTTATCGCGTCATCAGCTGCAACATTGGCAACAAGCCAAGCCGCAACTGATTCAGCTTCATCTGTAGCTGCTGGATCAAGCTATGCTAACAACGCTTCTAAGTATGCTTCACAGGCATCAAGCGCAGCAACAGTTACTAACTCAGCCGCTTCAGCTTACCCATCAGATGCAGTGATTTCATCAGCTAACTCTGTAGCAAATTCAGCAAACTCTGATGCACAAGCTCAAAACTCTATCGCATCATCAGCAGTAGCAGCCGCTTCATCAGCCGCAGCAGCAGGCGACAGCGCAGGACTTTCATCAGCCCTTGCAATTGCTTCATCAGCTGCTGACGCAGCAAAATCTGATGCAGTTGTCGCAACATCAGCCGCATCAACAGCTTCTAATCAAGCAACTGCAAACAAAGCAAGCGATGCTTTTGACAACAGCGCCTCTGCTGTAGGTAGTGTTGTTTCAAATGCTAACGAAGGTGGACACATCGCCAGCGTTGCAAACACAACTGCAAACTCAGCAAGTGTAACTGCAAACAGCGCAAGCTCTATCGCATCAGTAGCAAGCTCACAAGCAAACTCAGCTTTCGATGCTATCCAAGTAGACGGTATCAAGTACTCATCAGACGCTATCGTACAACACTACGTAGCACAAGCTTCAAGCGCAACTTCAGCTACTAACAGCTATGCACTTGCAGCAAGCTCTGACGCATCAACAGCAAGCTCACAAGCAACTAACGTATCACTAGCAAACTCAATTGCTTCATCAGCTACATCAGTTGCAAACAGCTATGCTTCACTTGCCAACTCAGCAATCCTTGCAAACAGTCCTAAGGCTGCTTCATACATTGCGATGGCACAAAGCGCAGCTGTAACAGCAAGCACTGCAGGTTCTATCGCTAGCTTTGACGCATCAATCGCATCATCTGCTGCAACTAAGGCAATGAGCGAAGCTGTAAGCGCAAGCTCAGCTGCAAGCCTTGTAAAAGGCTTTACATCAGCTGCAGATAGCTACGTCTCATCACAATACGGCTCAGCAGCTGCAAACAGCGCTGCAAGCTCTAACTACAACAACGGTCAAACAGACGGTTATGCAGATGGTAGCAACGGTTCAGCTTGGAATCCAAAACAACCAAACAACCCAGATTACATGGCTGGCTACAGCAAGGGTTACCAATCAGGTATAGATGCACGTGCAACACGTCTTACGGCTGGCAACACAGCTAAGACTTCTGCAAATCAAAAATCTCTACCTGATACAGGCGATGCATCATCAGCTCTTGCTCTTGAAGCATTTGGTGCGATGACACTTGCAGGCGCAGCTGTCCTAGGTCTTAAAAAACGTCGCAAAAACGAAGCCTAAGAAATAGGTAAAATAAGTTTAATCTTTTATCTTTTATAAAGACTAAGCGAGGGAAGTGGGAGTTATCCCACTTTTCCAACAGGGAGTTAATGCTTTCCAAAGTGAGAGGCTCCAATACCTCAACTTAACTCCTTGTTGGAAGAGTAATCTTCAATCCTGTGTAGGTAAAGCACATAGGAAATTCTCTGAGGAAATTAGTCTTGATACGCTTATTTATAAATTCCCCTAAACTTATATACACTTTATGAATTCCCCTAAAACTGATGAAAATGAACGCTAGAAACTTTCGTATATATTATTTATAGATTCCCCTAACTTTTATACATTTTATAAATTCCCCTTTAAAAATTTGTAAACTTCTTGTATATTTTATTTATAAATTCCCCTAAACTATATATGATATGTTTTATAAAGCTATATCATCAAAATTTGTAAACTCGCTGTATATTTTATTTATAAATCCCTTTTCAACATACTTACTGTGTTACTACGTATTGACAGGTGCAAGTCCTGTCTTCCTCATTATTATTTATTATCAACTAAAAAACTGGAAAGAAACAAGCAAAAAATATGAACTATTTTGTCAATGAAAATATCTTTTCAATGAACTCTGGAACAGAATTCTCCGCAATCAAACGTATCCAGCTTTTTAAGAAAAATGGTATTCAAGCAAAAATCTTAACACGCAACTACAACAGCAACTTGATTGCTGACATGAAAAAAGCTGGGCTCGCATCGGGTGATGTGCTCAGTATGTATGACTATTTCCAAGAGACAGTAGATGCACCAGAGCTAGACGCAAACTTGCGCTATGTTGAGGCAATTGATAAGCGCCGCTATCATATCGAGGGTGTTGATGCCAACGAATCACTGGTGCGCTATCATGGAGAGACTATCGCAAAGGTGCATGTTGCACCATCGACAGTTGGACTTGTGGGGACGATTGACTATTTTGATGTGGTGGGACAACTCACAGCACGAGATATCTGGGATCGTCGAGGTTTCAAGTCTTCGACACAGTATTTCCATCCAGATGGGCAGGCTGGCGCACAGATCTTCTATAATCTTGATGGACAACCAAAAATCGAGCTGACACGTATGAATATCCAAGGAACAGTTCGTGAGACGATGTGGAAACTCCTTGATTACAAAGGTCGTGATCATGCTTTCCGCACAGAAAATGAACTCTTTACCTTTTTCATGTCTGAGTTAGCTCAGGCGGAGGACAGCGTCTTTATCAACGATCGGACAAACCTGATCGAAGCTGTGGCACAGATTGACGGCGCAAGAGGCAAGTGGCAATATCTACACATGAGCCATGCCAAAAACCTCAGACAAGCAGGTGCTGCACGCCAAGTCAATGAATTAGTAAAACCAGTTTTTACAGACTATCTATCTGCATTTGATGGCATCATCACGGCAACTATAGCACAAGCCGATGAGATTAGAGAAGTCTTTCCATTTAAACACGTGCTAGCCTTGCCTGACACCTTTGCAGAGAAGATTAACCTCAAAAAAGTCAGGAAAGCACGTCAGCTTGATACAATCACCTACCTTGGACGTATCTCAGGAGATAAAAAACCAGTGGATACGGTTGATATTTTCAGAATGGTGCATGAGCGTCTTCCCTATACAAAACTTGAGTTTTATGGCTATGCGACACCAGAGTCAGTCAAGCAAGAGGTAGAAAAAGAGATTGAAAAATCTGGACTAAAAGATGTTGTAACTTTTAAGGGTTATCAGGACGCAGAGAGCATCACAGAGGGCTTATTAAAGGGTGCAGTTCTTTTGAATACTTCTGAAAATGAAGCCTTTGGTATGCACATATTAGAGGCGATGAACGCAGGTCTGCCTGTCGTGGCCTATGATGTAAAATATGGCGTAAAGGAACTTGTTCAAGAGGGACAAAACGGTGGCTTAGCGCCTTATGGTGGTCGTCTGATTGCGGCGCAAAAACTTGTTGATTTGCTTGAAAATCCAGAGCTTTGGTCAGAAATGTCAAAAGCAGCCGTAGAAACAGCGCTTCGCTACAATGAAAAATCAGCTTGGGCAAGTTGGAAAGCAACCAAAAAGCAGATTGAAAACATTTATATAGGATAAGTCATGAAATTTTTTATTAATTCAAGCTTTAACAAAGCAAACTCAGGAATCGAGCACGCACAACTGAAACGTGCTGATCTTTTCCGACTACACGGCGAGCCATTCAAGCTCGTCTTTCGGGAGTGGAGCCCACGCCTGCATTACTTTTTGAGTGAGGTAGGAGTGAGTGCTGAGGAAACTCTCGGTATGTTTGATTATTTCCAAGAGGCCGAAGATGTTTCGGATATGGTCTTACATGTCGGAGATTTAGATTTTGGCTATTCAGACATTGTCCTGACAAAGGACGAAGATACAGACTATCGCTACTCTGTATCTCGAGCCAGTGGTGGCTTTGTTGGGCGTGTCAATCTCTTTGCAGATACTGATGAAGAACGTGTCTCATCAGTTGAGTTGTTTGACGCTTATGGAAACCTCTATCGTGTCGACCATTATGACTTTAGAGGTTTCAAATCACTCGTCCAATGGTACACACCAGATAATAAAATCGGTACAGAAGTATGGTACACTGTCTCAGGCAAGCCAGTGCTTGAAACTTTCAATAAGTTTGATGGAACTGGCAACTATAGAAAAATGGGCTGGCGCCTGACAGATCAAAAGACGGGAGCAGTCTACTCATTTGCAAATATTGACGAGCTGACAAAACACTTCTATAACTGCTTAAACGAAGACTACTGGTCAGACAAGGAGCTTAACATCTTTGTACTTGACAGGACACACTTAGGCGATTGGGCACTCAAAGAGCTCGATCGTCCATGCTATGTTGCCTTTCATCTGCATAACTCACACGCGGGTGATGCCAACGATGTCATGCACTCTGTCATGAATAACTTCTACGAGTATGGTTTGACAAATATTAACCGTTATGACGCCATCATCTCAGCAACGCCAAAACAGACCCATGACGTTCAGGCACGTTTTGCGCCAGAAAGCAAACTCTTTACGATTCCAGTCGGTGTAAATCCGCCTGAAGTGCTAGCACAAAAACCTATCTCAATGCTAAAGCGTAAAGCCCACAGTGTCCTCATGACCTGTCGTATCGCCCCAGAAAAAGGTGTCGGTAAGGTGGCAGAAGCCATTGCCATCGCTCGTAAGCAGATTCCAGATATTACCTTAGATGCTTTTGGCTACATCGATCACCGTGATAACGATGCTGCGAAGAAAGAAATCGACGCTGCTATTGAAAAATATAAACTTCCAGACGGCGTGATTAACTTGCATGACTACCTTGATAAAGAGGGTGTAGCACGTGAGCAGCAGTCTCATCAGGTTTATGCACTCATGTCAATCATGGAAGGCTTCAACCTAGCGCTTATGGAAGCCCAAGCCAACGGCGAGGTTACGGTTACAAACGACGTCAACTATGGACCGAATGACCTCGTAGTAAACGAAGAAAACGGCTATATCGTCGCCTACGACGGTATCGAAGAAATGGCAGAAAAATTTGTCGAGTTATTCAAAGACGACGACAAACTGCAAGAAATGTCAGACAAGGCCTATAAACTTTCAGAACGTTTCTCTGAGGAAAACGTGTGGCAGGCATGGCAGGAACTCCTAGATGATGCAAAGACTAAATCTTTCAGCTACATCAAAGATGCCAGCCAAGGATATGGTAATCAGGAAGTGAAGAAATAAGTGACACAAATCGTAAAAGCGTCAGATAAAATTCCTGACGTTTTTATGATGTCTTTTGTCACTTTTTACCGAAGTATTTCAGCTTAAACTGACTAATTGCTAATTTTCGATTATGCTATAATAAACTATGCAAGAAAACGAAAACTCAGACTTAATTTATGGTCTTCATGCCGTCACAGAATCCCTTGTATCTGGACGCGTCAATAAGCTATTTGTACAGAAAGATTTGCGAGGAAAAAATATTGATAAAATCAAAGATTTGGCACGGCAGAAATCTGTAAAAATTGACTGGTTAGATAAGACCGAATTATCCAAGATGACAGGAAATGGTGTTCATCAGGGATTCGGTGCCTTTGTTTCAGAGTTTGAGTATCAAGAGTTATCAGAAATATTGAAAAATCTTCAGGCCAAAGAGAGTGCAACAATTATGATTTTGGATGAGTTGACCGACCCTCACAATCTAGGCTCGATTGCGCGCACAGCAGATGCGACTGGTGTTGATGCGATTATCATTCCAAAGCATCGTTCGGTCGGAATCACACCAGTAGCTGTAAAAGCTTCGACAGGAGCGCTTCAGCATGTTCCAGTTGTGCGTGTGACAAATCTATCTCAAAGCTTGGATAAGCTAAAAGAAGCAGGCTTTTGGATTTTTGGCACGGATATGAATGGGACATCTTATGATAAATGGAACAGTTCTGGAAAAGTTGCGTTGATTATTGGTAATGAAGGTCATGGCATCGGACAAAATCTCAAAAAGCAAGTGGATGAGATGATTACGATTCCTATGGTAGGACATGTTCAAAGCTTAAACGCAAGCGTTGCGGCCAGTATTTTGATGTATGAGATTTTTAGAAATCGGAGGTTTTAATTTATATGACATTTCAAATTTTTACAGAGATAACAGCAGATTTGCCAACTGATTTGATTGATCAGTACAATCTTGAAGTTTTTGGCATGGATATTTCTTTAGATGGTGAAAATTTCCATACGATTGGACCAGATGCTATTGATGCAACAAATTTGATAAAAGCAATCAGCTCAGGCAAGAAAGTTCAAACAAGTGCCGTTCCAACTGGGATAATACAGGAAGCGTTTAAAAAATATGTCGAGCTAGGCATGGAAATTTTGTATCTATCATTCTCTTCAGGGCTTTCAGGAACCTTTCAATCTGCCAATATAGCGCGTGATTTAGTTTTAGAGGAATTTCCAAACGCTAAAATCACGATTCTTGATAGCCTTGCAGCAGCTTCAGGAGAAGGTTATCTAGTAGAAGAAGTCATGAAAATGCGCGATGCAGGAAAAACAGTAGAGGAAGTTGTAGAGGCATTAAACGAAATTATTCCTAGACTGAAAAGCTGGTTCATGGTAGATGATCTCAATTTTTTGGCCCTTGGAGGCAGAATTTCAAAAACTGCTGCAGTTTTCGGATCAATGGTAAATATCAAACCAGTTCTTGATGTAGACCCAACTGGTCATTTGCGTGCTGTTGCAAAGATGCGTGGGAGTAAAAAAGCAATTGCCACACTGATACAAAATACAATAGAAGATTTTGATTTGGCTTTCCCCAAAATTATTGTGGCTTACTCAGGCGATTCAAGAGTCGCTGAAGAAGCTAAGCTTGCATTTGAAGCAGCACTTCCTGCGGTCACTGTAGTTACTAGACCTCTGGGGGCGGTTATCAGCGCTCACACAGGGAGTGGAACTCTAGCTATCTTCTCAGTTGGCAGAGAGAAAAGAAAATGAATATACACAAAGTTCACAAAGCAAGTTTTTTGCCCACTGCAAAAGCGGCGAAAAAACTTGCTTTTTGTCTTTTTTTTGTGTAAAATACAGGGTGAATATATTTTATTTGAAATAATGTGATTAACCCCAAGCATTAAGGAAGGAGCCATTTAATGGCGAAAAATGGACTTTATACTGGAATAGATATTGGTACAAATACGATAAAAGTACTTGTAGCAGAGTATGTTTCTGGTGAAATGAATATTATTGGAAACGGTAATGCAAAAGCTGAAGGTCTGAGTAAGGGGATTATCGTCGATATTGAAAAGACGGCAATGTCTATTCGCAAGGCAGTAAATGCGGCTCAAGAAAAGGCGGGCATTGTAATTGATACTGTGAATGTCTCTATCCCAGCCAATCAACTTCAAATCGAACCTTGCCAAGGTATGGTTCAATTTTCTGGCGGAAGCAAGGAAATTATGGACAATGACGTAGTAGAGGTAGTACAAAATGCCTTGATGCGTGGCCTCGTTCACGAGCGTGAAATTATCGCAGTTGAACCTAAAGAATTTGTAGTTGATGGCTTTTCAGAGATTTCAGACCCACGTGGTATGTTGGGTGTACGGCTTGAAATGAAAGGTATCCTCTATACAGGGCCAAAGACACTGATTCATAACATTGTAACGTCAATCGAGCGTGCTGGTTTTTCAGTCGGCAATATTGTAGTCTCATCACTTGCTCTCTCAAAAAGAGTTTTGTCAGAACAAGAACGTGAGTTTGGGACAATCATGATTGATCTCGGCGCAGGACAAACTACAGTTTCAGCAGTAAAAGATGATAAGGTTCAATATGTAAACTGGCGCCCAGAAGGCGGAGATTACGTGACGAAAGATATTTCAGATATCTTGAATACGTCTGTAAAATCAGCTGAAGACATTAAACTTAACTATGGCGAAGCATCAACCGAACGCGCCAGTCGCGAAGAGTTTTTCTTAGTTGACATGGTTGGAAAGACAGACCCTGAGCAAGTATCAGAGTATTATTTGTCTCAAATCATTGAAGCGCGTGTTGCTCAAATCTTTGAAAAAGTACGCCAAGACCTTGAGATGAACCGCATGGATAGTTTCCTTGGAGGTGTTGTTCTTTTTGGTGGCGCTGCGGCGATGCCTGGTATTGTAGATGTAGCCACTCGAGTATTTGAGCAAAATGTAAGACTTTATGTTCCAACTGAAGTTGGACTTCGTAATCCAGCCTATTCTCAAGTTATTTCAATCGTAAGCTATGTTTCTGGCAGAAGTGACATTGAAGTGCTTGTAACACGCGCGGTAATGGGCGATGTTCCAGCTACTCCAGTATATACAGCTACAGTAACTCCTGAAATTTCACAGCCAGTGGTGGCGCAGCCAACTACAGAATATTACGAGGAACCGATAGCCCAAGTTACACCTCTGACACAAACAAAAACAGAGTCAGAACCAGAAGAGAAGGAAGGATTTGTTGATCGCGTTCGTGGTATTTTAGCGAACATGTTTGACTAAAAAAGGAAGAAGACTAATGGAATTTTCATTTGACACAGAAAGCACAGCAGGAGCGGTCATCAAAGTAATTGGTGTCGGCGGAGGCGGAGGAAACGCAATCAATCGCATGGTTGAAGAAGGCGTTTCTGGTGTAGAATTTATTGCGGCGAATACTGATGTTCAGGCTCTTCGTTTGTCTAAGGCAGATCGGGTTATCCAAATCGGTCCTAAGTTGACACGTGGACTTGGCGCAGGCGCCAAGCCTGAAGTTGGACGCAAGGCTGCTGAGGAATCAGTAGAGCAAATCACAGAAGCACTTCGTGGTGCTGACATGGTATTTGTTACTTGCGGTATGGGTGGTGGCACTGGGACAGGTGCTGCTCCAGTTATTGCGGGTGTAGCTCAAGAACTGGGTGCTTTAACAGTCGCAGTTGTGACGCGTCCATTTGGTTTTGAAGGTTCAAAACGTTCATACTTTGCCACTCAAGGTATTGAAGACCTTCGCGAGAATGTTGACACACTTTTGATTATTTCAAATAATAATCTGCTTGAAATCGTTGACAAGAAGACACCTCTTTCAGAGGCTTTACGCGAAGCTGATAATGTACTGCGTCAAGGTGTACAAGGTATCTCTGACTTGATTACAAGCCCAGGTATGATTAACCTTGATTTTGCTGATGTAAAAACAGTAATGGAGAAACGTGGTGATGCCCTCATGGGAATCGGAACGGCACAAGGTGAAGACCGTGTTCTCGAAGCCACACGTAAAGCTATCTACTCACCACTCCTCGAGACAACCATTGAGGGAGCTGAAAATGTTCTTTTGAATGTAACGGGTGGTATGGATATGACCTTGACAGAAGCACAAGATGCTTCTGAGATCGTCATTTCTGCGGCAGGTAATGACGTGAATATCTTGCTCGGAACATCAATTGATGAGACCTTGAAGGACGAAATTCGTGTTACTGTTGTCGCTACAGGGGTATCACGTGAGGACGTGACACGTGTTTCTGGACTTGGTACTTCAACATCAAGCCATACGAATGCTTTTGATTCTACAATTCCAAATCGTCAAAAGTCAGTTCCAAGAAATGAGTTTGCTCAACAAGCTTCACAACCATCAGCTTTTGGTGATTGGGATATGCGTCGTGAAACTCCTTCAACTCCAACATCTCGTCCAAATGTTGGTGCGACACCAGCGACAAGTATCAACACATTTAATGGCTTCCAAAACACGCCTGATGATGATTTGGATACTCCGCCATTCCTCCGCAATCGTTAATAAATGTCATTAATGTCAGTCAAGGAAAAGATTTCAGCTGTAATAGATTCAGTCCATGCAGCAGAGAAATTATCTGGACGTGAAGTAGGTTCAGTCAAGATTATTGCAGTGACAAAATATCGTGATGCGGATTTTGCTAAAAATTTTCCAGAGAATGGAATATTTGATTTAGCAGAAAATCGGGTTGATAAACTCCAAGAAAAACAAAAAGTTTTAAAAGATTTTCCAGAAATTCGTTGGCATCTTATTGGGAGTTTGCAGCGTCGTAAGGTACGCACAATCATTAATCAGATTGATACCTTTCATGCACTTGATAGTCTGCAGTTGGCAGAAGAAATTTCTAAACGTGCGCTTCACAAGATCAAATGTTTCCTTGAAGTGAACGTTTCGGGTGAAGAATCTAAGCACGGATTTACTAGTTCAGAAGTTTTTGAGGCTGTCAAAGTAATTTCTACATTGAGCAATGTAGAAATTATTGGTTTAATGACAATGGCACCTCTTGATGCAGATGATATAGATTTGCATAAAATTTTTTCGGAAACAAAAGAATTACAAGAACAAATAAAAGCGATGAATCTTGCGAATATTCCTTGCACAGAACTTAGCATGGGAATGTCAAGAGATTACAAAATAGCAATTCAAGAAGGTGCTACAATGGTACGTATTGGTAGTAGCTTTCTAGAAAATTAAGAATCACGATTAAAGGAGCAAACTATGGGTTTACGTGACCAGTTTGATAAATTAAGAAATTATTTCGTTGAAGATGACGACGAAGAATATGATGATGATAATGTTGTCGAACAAATTTCAGTGCGTGAACCAGCCCCTCAGCGAGTTCAACCTGTTCAACCACAACGTCCAGTTGCCAGTCCATCAGTTGCACCTCAACAACCTGTTCAACGTCCTGTTGCAGCAGCGCCTGTACATCGTCCAACTGTGGGATCAAATTCAGGTATGACTTCAGCTTATGTAAGTCAGGCTCCAACTCCTCAGGCTACTATGGTGACACGGACAAATACAGTTGCAAATGCTTCAGCTTCTAAAATAATGATGGCAGCTCCTCATGTGTATGCAGATATCATGGATATGGGAAAACAGCTTAAATCTGGAATCACTTTGATTGTAAATTTTAAGTATATGGCAGATCAACAGGCACGACGTTCAATTGATTTCCTAACAGGAGTAGCTTATATCCTCGATGGTGATATTCAAAATATCGGAGGACAATCATTCCTTGTTACACCAACAGGTGTCGATGTTGATGGAGCTAAGGAGAGTCTTCTGGCTTCTGGCGGAGCAGGCTTTGAAAGTTTTGATTTAACTTAAGAGTTGATTGACTCTCCCTTGTCGTCATTTATAATAAATGATTGTTGAGAGGGCTAATCTTAGCCTTCTTATTTGTATTAAAGTAGGGTTTATATGACAATATATTACATTCTCAATTTTGTAAGTTTAGCGATTAGTATTTATACTTGGGTATTATTATTTTACGCATTTCTTTCATGGTTTCCATCTATTCAACAATCAGCTATTGGACGATTTATTCATAAAATTGTTGATCCTTATCTAGGACTTTTTGATAAGATTCCGACGCGGTTCGGAATTTTTGACTTTAAAGTCTTTATCGGAATGATAGTTCTCTTAGCTGTACAGCGATTTCTATTCATCATTTTTTGATGATAAAACTGTTGTATCGAATCAAAATATAAAGACAGTAGGGAGCTTATCATAGATTTTATTTATCAGCATTTTGGGCCTTCTGAGCAAGAGTTTATTGATAAGGCACAAGACTGGGTGAGACAAGTTGAGGATAAAGGTTATCTTTATTTAACTTATTTTTTGAACCCACGAGAGCGAGAAATTTTAGAGAATGTGGCAAATGGACATTTTTTAAAATTCTTTTTTTCTCCTAAAGAAGCAGAATATGCACGCGTGATTATTGCGCCAGATTATTATGAAAGTTCGTTAGAGGACTTTGAAATTAGTTTATTAGAGATTACTTATCCAAATAAGTTTGGGTCAATCAGTCATCGCCAGATTTTAGGGACTTTTATTCATGAGACTGGACTTCAACGTCGTGAGATCGGAGATATAGTAACTGGCAACGGGAAAGCTCAGATTTATGTGAATTCAAAATTACGTGACTATTTTCTTGACAAAGTAAAAGAAATCAACCATTTAGCGCTGCGAATAAAAGAAATTCCTCTGTCAGAGCGTATTGAAGCAGAGGAAAAGTCTGAAACTCTGACTATTTTAGCGAGTTCGATGCGTTTGGATAAGATAATCAGCGCTGGACTTACTATTTCTCGCAATTTAGCCGTAAATATGATACAATCAAAACGTATCAAGGTGAATTATACAGAGATGGAGCGAAATGACTTTACTCTGCAAGATGGAGACTTGATTTCAATCCGAGGACATGGTAGGATTAAAATTCTCCGACAGCTTGGTTTAAGTAAAAAAGATAAAATTAAGGTTGAAATAGAAAAAATAGACAACCGAAAAGGAAGGTAAATATGGCTCTTAATAGTTTAGATGTACAAAATAAAACCTTTAATGCGAAATTCCGCGGCTATGATCGCCAAGAAGTTGATGAGTTCTTAGAGATTATCATTCGTGATTACGATGAAATGACTCAAAAGATTAAAGATCAAGAGCGCGATATTAAAGCAATGCAAGAACGCTTGACTGATTTTGACAACATGAAAGATTCTTTGAATCGCTCAATTCTTGTAGCTCAAGAAACAGCTGATAATGTAAAGACACAAGCTGAGTTAAATGCTGGCCGAATCAATCGTGAAGCTGGCCAACGTGCCGATCAAATCGTTGATGCATCACATCGTGAGGCACGTCAAATCCTTCAATCAACTTATGATGAAGCACGTCGTCTTGTCAATGAATCTGATGAATTGAAGCGAGGTATGCGTAGCTACTATCAACGTATTACAATGTTGATGGAAGGCCAGTTGGCGAATATCAAATCAAGTGACTGGGAAGAGATTCTTAAACCATCTCCTATATATGTAGGGGATACAGAAGAAAAGTTACGCGACATCATTGAGCATACAAATCAAAACTTTATGCCAATCAATGAAAAAGGTGAGGAAGTAGTTCGCGAAGGAGAAAAAGCTCCAGAGACGTTAGAGAGCTTTGCTAATGCTTTGAATCCTGAAACAATTACAGTCATGCCTGAAACTGTTGAGGTAAAGGAAGAACCAGAGACAGAGTCAGAAGTGACGAATCCTGAAAATGGAGAAAAGCCAGATCCGACGATTAATCTTGGTGGCACGATTAACTTTGGTAATTAATTAAATAGTATTTTTCAGAACAACAATTTGGTTGAAACAGTATAGCAAATCTGGGATGTTGAAAGCCAGATAGTCACTTGATCAAATTTATCATCTGATTTTTCTTAGGCTGAATCAAGTAAGTCGAGGCGTCTTCCACGTTACGGATTTGAGATTTACACTGCGGTAATGCTTCGAGATTTGAGGCAGACAAGCCAGAAGTAAATGAATAAAGGTGGTAACACGGTTTTTCGTCCTTTCGATAACTGTTGTTGCGCCTTTTTGTTTTTGTAAAATAAGAGTTCCTGTGAAAGGCACATTACAGCGTTAGGCTCCTTTGCTGTATCCCATACTATCTTCGCCTTTGGCTACGCTGTCCACTCTGGTGGAGCTACTAAGAGCTTGCTACGAGCTGAAGCGCTAGCACCCTCTTATCGCTAAGTGGCTAAAGCCACAAGTCGAGTGGCATCTGCATTCGCCTGCCTTGTACTATGCCTTTTGCAGGAACTCTAATAAGCCAATAAACTACAAATAATAAAGGAAACAGAATATATGAAAATTAAAGATACTTTGAATCTTGGGAAAACTGAGTTTCCAATGCGTGCAGGGCTTCCGACTAAAGAACCTCTGGCACAAGAAAAATGGCAAGATGAGAAACTCTATGAACTTCGCCAAAAACTGAATGAGGGAAAACCATCTTTTATGCTGCATGACGGCCCTCCTTATGCCAATGGAAATATCCACTTGGGACATAGTTTGAATAAAATTTCTAAAGATATCATCATTCGTTATAAGTCAATGTCGGGTTATCGTGCGCCTTATGTTCCAGGTTGGGATACACATGGCCTGCCAATTGAGCAACAATTAGCTAAACAAGGTATTAAACGCAAGGAGATGTCTCGTCCTGAATATTTGGAGCTTTGCCGTCAGTTTGCCATGGGGCAGGTTGACACACAGCGCAAAGACTTTAAGACACTTGGTGTGCTTGGCGATTGGGAGCATCCTTATGTTACGCTACAACCTGAGTATGAAGCGGCTCAAATTCGTGTTTTTGGCGCAATGGCTGAGAAAGGCTATATCTATCGTGGTGCAAAGCCAATTTATTGGTCACCATCGTCAGAGTCAGCCTTGGCAGAAGCAGAAATCGAATACGCCGATGTAAAATCCCCATCATTGTACGTTGCTTTTAAGGTTGTAGATAATAAAGGGAAGATTCCTGCAGATACTGAATTTGTTATCTGGACGACAACAGTCTGGACTTTCCCATCTAACCGTGGTATCTTTGTTCATCCAGAGGTAACTTATGTGATTGTACAAGTAGCTGATCGTAAGTTTATGGTGGCTAAAGATTTGCTTGAAGATGCTGCAAGTAAGATTAATTGGGAATCTTATGACGTCGTCCAAGAGCTTCTAGGTAAAGAGCTTGAAGAAATGACAGCTCAACATCCATTTTATGATCGTACTTCTCTTGTCATGCTAGGAGATTATGTTGAGACATCTGCTGGTACGGGGCTTGTGCATAGCTCACCTAATCATGGTGAGGATGACTATTTTTATTCACGTAAATACAATCTTGACGTGATCGAAGATTTGGATAATCAAGGACGTTTCAATGAGAATGCGCCAGGGATTGAAGGACTTTTCTATGAAGAGGCTATCCCAACGATTCAAAAATGGCTTGAAGAGAACGACAGACTTCTGCATATTGAGTATTTTATCCATAGTTATCCACATGACTGGCGTACGAAAAAGCCAGTTATCTATCGTGCCTTACCACAATGGTTTGCCTCTATTGACAAGTTCCGCGAGGATATTCTGACAGCCGTAGAAAATGTAAATTGGGTTGTTCCGTGGGGAAAGACACGTCTCTACAATATGGTAAGAGATCGTGGCGATTGGGTTATCTCGCGTCAACGTGCTTGGGGCGTGCCATTGCCAATTTTTTACGCTGAAGACAGTAGTCCAGTTATCACAAAGGAGACGACTGAACATGTAGCAGAACTTTTTGCAAAATATGGCTCTAAGGTCTGGTTTGAACGTGAAGCGAAAGATTTGTTGCCAGAAGGTTTCACGCATCCAGCGTCACCAAATAATGAATTTACTAAAGAAAATGATATCATGGACGTCTGGTTTGACTCAGGCTCATCATGGAATGCGGTATTGAAGGGACGTCCAGAATTGACCTTTCCAGCCGATCTTTACCTTGAAGGCTCTGACCAATACCGTGGCTGGTTCAACAGCTCAATCACAACGTCAGTTGCTGTAAATGGAGTGGCGCCATACAAGTCAGTATTGTCACAAGGATTCGTACTTGATGGACAGGGGCGTAAGATGTCAAAATCGTTGGGAAACACAATTGTTCCAGCAGATGTGACGAAAAAATTGGGCGCAGACATCTTGCGTCTATGGGTAGCTTCGGTTGATTATGAAGGCGATGTTCGTGTGTCTATGGAAATTTTAAATCAAGTAGCAGAGCAATACAAGAAGATTCGTAATACAACACGTTTCCTTTTAGCGAATACGTCAGACTTTAACCCTAAAGAAGATAGTATCGCTTTTGAGAATCTTCGAGCAGCTGATAAATATACATTAGTCAAATTTTCAAAGCTTGTGGAACGTGTGCGCAGTGCTTATACAAGCTATAACTTCATGTCCGTTTATAAGGAAATTACAAACTTCTTGAACGATTTGTCAGGATTCTATATGGATTTTGCCAAAGACGTTGTCTATATTGAAGCTAAAAAATCAATTGAACGTCGTCGCATGCAAACTGTTTTCTATAAGATTTTAGTTGATCTGACAAAGCTTCTAGTGCCAATCTTGCCTCATACGGCAGAGGAAGTTTGGTCATATCTTGACTTTGAAGATGAAGCTTTTGCTTATTTAACAGAGATGCCAGCAGCAGAGAAATACAACCTTAGAGATGAATTTGCAGAAAACTGGACTATGTTCATGGACTTCCGTGATAAAGCGCTCAAGGCACTTGAAAATGCGCGTGAAGCGAAGCTGATTGGACGCTCACAGGAGGCGTCACTTAAGGTTTATACAGATGAACCAACAAAAGTAATGCTCAAGGAAATTGATGAGAATTTGGCACAACTTTTGATTGTGTCAGGCTTTAGTTTGGCAGGGGCAGAGGACTTTACAGCGCCGGAGGGAGCATTGCGTTTTGATGGTGTTGATATCTTAGTTGAAAAAGCAACAGGTGAGGTGTGCCAACGTTGTCGCCGAGTTGATGAAACAGTCGGTCATGATGATAAATTTGATATGCTCTGCTCACACTGTGCAGACATTATCAAGTCTGAATTTCCAGAAATCACTACTTTTGAAGCATAAAAGCAAAAAAGACGAATTTACTTCGTCTTTTTATATTCGGACTTTGCGATTAAAAAAAGTGCTATACTATAGTATATGAAAAAGGTCATTGGTCTAACCGGTGGGATTGCGACAGGAAAATCGGCGGTAACGTCGTTTTTACGTTCTCAAGGCTTTGTTGTGATTGATGCCGATGAAGTTGTACATGAGTTACAACAAGTTGGAGGACAGCTTTATGAATTGATTTTAGAAGAATATGGTTCAGAATATTTTGATAAAAATGGACAGTTGAATCGAAAAAAACTGGCAAATTTAATCTTTTCAAATCCAGAGATAAATCAGAAACTTGGAAAACTCCAAAATAAAATCATTCGCGATGAACTTTGGAGACGGCGAGAACATGTAGCGAGCCAGCAAGATGTATTTTTTATGGATATCCCCTTACTGATTGAAGAAAACTACGAAGATTTTTTTGATGAAATTTGGCTTGTCAAAACGACAAATACTTTGCAAACAGAGAGGTTGATGAAGCGAAATTCATTGACTAAAAATGAAGCTATGGCAAGGATCAACTCGCAAATGCCAATTGAAGAGAAAGTTAAATATGCCAATGTAGTTTTAGAAAACTCAGGAACTTTAGAAGAATTGCAAGCTCAGATCTTACAGCAAATCGAAAAATTGAAATAAATAAGGAAGGGAGAGATTTTACGGAAAAAGAAAAAATTATAGACCAAAAGGTGAATTGGAAGAAAAACTTGATGATAACATGGTTAGGATGCTTTTTGACAGGGGCATCATCTTCTCTTGTCATGCCATTCTTGCCACTATATATTGAAACTCTAGGTGTAAAATCAGTCACACAGGCGACCTTTTATTCAGGTTTAGCTTTTGCAGCCACAACCTTGTCCTCAGCCTTAGTCGCTCCTATCTGGGGACGTTTGGCTGACTTACACGGGCGTAAGGTGATGATGGTACGCGCTTCTGCCATTATGACTTTGACTTTTGGTGGACTTGGTTTTGTTCCAAATGTTTGGATACTTTTATTATTACGTTTACTTAATGGTTTATTTTCAGGTTATACTCCAAATGCAACGGCTTTGATAGCCAGTCAAGTGCCACGCGGTAAATCAGGCTATGCTTTAGGCACGCTCGCAACAGGCTTTACAGCTGGTGCTTTGATTGGCCCTCTGATTGGTGGTGCCCTTGCACAATTAGTAGGAATGCGTGAAGTTTTTTATGTCACAGGAAGTCTTTTGTTAGTGGTTACACTATTAACAATATTTTTCGTTCATGAAGATTTTGAAACAGTTGAAAAAAGTGAGTTACTTTCTACAAGAGAAATTTTTGCTCGAATTCCAAACCGTCAAATTCTTTATGGTTTGTTTGTCACGAGCATGATTTTGCAAATTGCTACGCAGTCAATTGAGCCATTCGTAACACTATATGTGCGCTATTTGAGTCCGAGTTTACCAAATCTGGTTTTCTTCTCAGGAGTTATTGTTTCCTGTGTTGGCTTTTCGTCTCTGATGTCGTCAAGCGCATTGGGAAGGCTTGGTGATAAGATTGGGAATCATCGCTTGATTTTGATTGGTTTAATCTGGACTTTTGTAGTGTATTTGCCCATGTCAATGATTCACAGTGCGCTAATGCTCGGTGTGTTACGATTTTTACTTGGCTTTGGAACAGGTGCTCTCATGCCCTCTGTCAATTCGCTTTTATCAAAAATCACACCCAAAGAAGGAATTAGCAGAATTTTTGCTTTTAATCAGACCTTTTCTAATCTGGGAATGGTAGTAGGTTCACTTGTTGGATCAACCGTGGCGGGAGCATTTTCATTCCGAGCGGCGATTGTCGTAACGACGGGCTTTATCGTCATTAACCTGGTGTGGTCGCTGATTAATTTCCGTAAATATCTACGAAAAAGAAGCATTATAGAAGCTTAAGCAAGGCAGCATAGGCTTTGTATGAGCTTTAAGAATTTTTATCGAATATGATATAATAATCTATAGTTTTAAGGACTTTATCTATGCAGCAGCCAAAAAAAATTAGTAAAAGCAATTTCTTAGATTATTCAATTCTAGTGCCATATTTGGCTCTGGCCATTTTTGGCTTGGTAATCATATTTTCAACTACAGTCCCAGACCAAATCGCAGTAGGAGCAAATATTTATAAACAGGTAATTTCACAGTCGGCTTTTTTTCTATTGTCACTGGGGATGATGGTACTAATTTATCGTATTAATATTCGAACGTTTCAGCTAAATGCCTTGCTAGGAGTTTTTGTTATCATTGAGGGCATATTGCTCTTGGCAGCACGTTTTATTTTTAAGCCTGTAAATGGTGCCCATGGCTGGATTCCTTTGCCAGGTGGTTTTGGAACTATCCAACCAGCCGAATTTTTGAAGGTATTCATTATTTGGTATATGGCTTTGATTTTAACTCGGAGACAAGAAAAGATTGCAGAGAAAGATTTAGCTGAACTTTTTCCTAAGAAAAATTTTTTTGCGAATCTTTTTACAGGCTGGCGACGTTGGATGTTGTTCTTGATTGGCGCTGTTGCAATTATGCCCGACCTTGGAAATGCCATTATTTGTATCTTGATTGTGCTTATTTTGATTGGTGCAAGTGGGATTTCATATCGCTGGGCGAGTGGTGTGTTTAGAATCTCTGTCATCGTCTTTGGAGCTTTTGCGATTCTAGTTGTTTCTACAGCTGGGAATGTTATCCCAAGCTTTATGGGGAGTCTGCGCTATTTAAATAATCGCTTTATGGCTTGGGTGAATCCTTTTGCGGGGCTTACTTCCTATGGTAAACAACTTGCGAATGCTTATTATGCTATCTCAAACGGTGGTTGGACAGGTCTTGGTCTAGGTAATTCAATTGAGAAAAAGGGCTATCTCCCCTTTGCTTCGACAGATTTTGTTTTCCCAGTTGTAATTGAAGAACTCGGAATTATTGGTGGATTTATTATCCTTGGTATTTTATTCTTCTTGATTTTACGCATCATGCTCGTTGGTATTCGTGCGCGTCACCCTTTTAATGCTTTTATTTGTATTGGGACAAGTACGATGTTACTCGTGCAGACCTTTGTAAATGTTGGTGGTGCGATTGGTTTGATTCCAGAAACAGGGGTCACCTTTCCCTTTCTATCACAAGGGGGATCATCATTGTTTGTTATCTCTATTGCAATTGCCTTGGCTCTTAATGCCTCGGCTCATGAGAAATTGTTAGAATTAAGTGCAGAGAATCAACTATTATTGCAACAAAGGGAGCATTCAAAACGCTGGAAATAATGAAGAAGCAGTCGACGCTCGTTCTGATTGGATCCGAGCTACATTATTTACTAGAAAAAAAGAAGATAATTAAATCGTTATCTTCTTTTTTTCGTCGAAATATAAAAAGACAGTCACCGCTAAAGTGTTGTAGCTTCAATGTCCCCGTTCCGATTGAACCCAATCTACATTATTTAAAAAGAAGATAAATATTTTTTATCTTCTTTTATTTTTTTATGTGGTGAAGGGTTAAATTTCAAAATATTGTTTTTTCAAGATCTGAGGATAGATGTTTTTCATATTTTCAAGGTCTTTCTTTTTTGATTCCATTTCATTTGTGATTATAACAGAGAAGTCCTCAAAGGTACGACGGGAATCACGGAAGATGTAGCCTCCGTTTCGTAAGTCGTCAGCGTCTTCAAAGACAGCCAGATGATTTGAGAGATTTTTGAAAAATTGATCCATAAAATAGATTGGCATATAAAGATTATGTAAAGAAGTGTAGTTTTTCAAATAATGATAATCTGCGAAAGCAACCTTGACATCTTCGCGTGGATCAACAAAATCTTTATCAGACTCAGAAACAGGACGATTGAGAATCTCGATAATTTTGATATTAAGCTGACGCCTCACCTCTATCTCCTTATGAAGCTTGATAGCCACAAGTTCCTTCTTGTAACGATTTTCATCATAACGTTTGTATAGGAAAAAGGATAAGATAAAAAGTGTGGTTGTAATAGCAAATCCGAGCAAAAATGAGATTAAAACTGAAATGTTCATATTGCCATTATACAAGTCAAAGAGGAAAATTTCAAGGTCTTCTGTTATTATTTTGAATTTGATAACAAATCTTTGACCTTTCTTGACCAATAAGTTATAATGAGGTTATCAAAATAAGAAAGTGAGAATTAAATTTATGGCATTAATTCCTTACGTAGTCGAACAATCAAGCCGCGGAGAGCGTTCTTATGATATTTACAGCCGCCTTTTGAAAGATCGTATCATCATGCTTCAAGGTCAAGTAGAAGATGGAATGGCAAATGCAATTATTGCGCAGCTTTTATTCCTCGACGCACAAGATAATACAAAAGATATTTACCTTTACGTGAACACTCCTGGAGGATCAGTTTCTGCAGGACTTGCAATTGTGGACACAATGAATTTTATCAAGTCTGACGTACAAACAATTGTTATGGGAATGGCTGCATCAATGGGAACGATTATCGCATCAAGTGGTACAAAAGGTAAACGATTCATGTTACCAAATGCTGAATACTTGATCCATCAACCAATGGGAGGAACAGGACAAGGCACTCAACAGACCGATATTCAAATCATTGCGGACTCCATCAAAAAGACCCGTGATCGCCTTGAGAAAATCCTGTCAGATAACTCAGAAAAACCAATTGAACAAGTTCATGAAGACTGTGAACGTGATCACTGGATGGACGCCAAAGAAACATTAGACTACGGCTTCATCGATGAGATTATGGAAAGAAACGACCTTAAGTAATAAAACATGCCCTTCGGGGCATGTTTTATGTCCGAGCTAAGAAACAAAAAAGCGAGGAACATAAGAAAAAACGTAGTTTTTTCTCATAGCCCTTCGGGGCATGTTTTATGTCCGAGCTAAGAAACAAAAAAGCGAGGAACATAAGAAAAAACGTAGTTTTTTCTCATAGCCCTCCGGGGCATGTTTTATGTCCGAGCTAAGAAACAAAAAAGCGAGGAACATAAGAAAAAACGTAGTTTTTTCTCATAGCCCTTCGTGGCATGTTTTATGTCTGAGCTAAGAAACAAAAAAGCGAGGAGATAAGGAAAAACGCAGTTTTTCTCTTTGCCAACTGCGGAACCGTTTGTAAAAAGGTGTAAAAAGGTGTTTAATAGTTTTAAAATAAATAACAAAAAGAGAGGCTCATGGATGATGAAACGAGACAATGTCTGTTAGAATTGCTTCTAAAAATTCAAGGGCTAGTTTTTGAATTCGGAGAAATTGATGATCATTCTAGAGCTTTGCTCCGGCAGTCTTCAAATAATTATCGAGACATTTTAAGCGATTTGGTTTTAGGAGTCCATGACTATATTATTCAGAGTTTAGACGAGAATGGTGAAGGAGCCTACAAACCTCCTGAACGGTTTATTAGGCTGTGGTTGACTATTCATGCAGTAATAAGGACAGATCCAACGGGTGGCCTTGATTCTGTCGATGTGCAAAATGCCATTGGTGAAGTTGCCATAGGAATATCGGGACAATACGGAGACGCAAAATCATTTGTGGATAAAGTCGACAGTATGAGGTAAATATGAAAAAACGAATAAAACTTATTTTAGGTATTGGGATTTCACTTATATTATTTATAGGAGGAGCATTAATAATGATACAGAAAACACCCTTTGATATTTTCTTGACGCATGATTTTACAGGAAAGCAAGAGGAGAAGGATAAACAAATTCGATATTATGAAACGGAAATTGCTAAAAAAGTCAAGCAGGAATTCC
>JAIRUS010000169.1 GCA_031254295.1 Streptococcaceae bacterium
CCTACCTTTTCTGTGTGATGCCTAAAGTGATGTGAATGTTATAATCTCTGTTTCAATTATGAACACTACGTTTAAATCTTACCATTTCTGAAAATGCTTGTCAAAGATTTTTCTTTTCTATAAAAACCAACTCAAACCCTTGTTATTATTGACTTACATCAATTTATACCTATAATTTATGCGTATATGCATAAAAAATGACTTCTTAAACAGAGCCCACGAGAATATTCCTATTTTTCACAAAACAAAAAAATCGACTTAATAGCCGATTTTTTCTTCTGATAATCTTATTTATTGCTTTTACGTCTTGCTTCACGCAAGTCTGACGCATTTTTATTGCGCTTCGCACGCGTTTTCTTCTTATTTTCCTCGGCTATAGCCCATTTAATCGCACGTTTATAGCCTGGCTTAACCTTTTTCTTTCCTTTAGCAAGCGCTCCTCGTGTCGTATTTGACAGTTCCTGTCTGGCTGGCTTACGTTTTTCACGACGGTCACGATCATAGGAATCAACAATCTCATCTTTTTTGATGGCTTTTGGCAAGAATTTCAAGCCCATTTTTTCAAGTTCTTGAAGTTTGGCCTGATCCGCTGGCTCATAAAGTGTGATTGTCGTTCCTGAGAGACCTGCACGTCCTGTTCGTCCAATGCGGTGAATAAAGAAAGTTAAATCTGACGGAATTTCTACATTGATAACATGACTGACACCTTCGATATCAATACCACGCGCAGCCAAATCTGTTGCCACAACAAATTGATAATCAAGCTTATTGATACGCTCCATCGTCCGCTTACGCTCACGCGGCTCTACATCACCATGAATTTTTGCCACCTTGAGTCCACTTTGAGATAAAAAGCTGTGCAACTCATCTGCTCGGCCTTTCGTGTTAACAAAAACCAAAGCCAAATAAGGATCAAGCGTTTTAAGAAGTTCAAGCGTTGTTTCATTCTTTTTATGATTCGTGGAAATCAGCCAGTTCTCAATATTCTCAGGTACGAGCACTGTACTGCGAATCTGTTCTTCCACTGGATTATGCAAATATTTTTTCAAAAACGGTTGAAGCTTTTGCGGAATCGTAGCCGAGAAAACAAGCATCTGAAGTTGTTTCGCAAAGCTCGACGCAATCATGTCAACTTCCTTCAAGAAGCCCATGTCAAGCGTCATATCGGCTTCATCAACTACAAAGGTACTCGCCGTATGCACGATAAGTGCCTGAGAGTTAATCATATCCAAAACACGACCTGGCGTACCAATTACGATTTGCGGTTGCGTTTTGTGAAGACGCTCGATTTGACGGTTCTTATCCGTTCCACCGACATAGTTTGAAATTGTGATGTTCTCATCAAACTTTTGAAACTCCTGAGCTGCTTTATATATCTGAGTAGCCAGCTCGCGTGAGGGAGCTACAATCACAGCCTGCACAGCATTTCTATTTGAATCCAGATTTTGCATAATCGGAAGCAAGAAAGCATGTGTCTTACCAGAGCCAGTGACAGCCTCCCCAATCAAATCGCGTCCTGCCAAAATAGGCGGAATCAATTTTTGCTGAGTTTTTGTAGGTTGACGAAATTTAATCGTTTCTAGTGTTTGATTGATAAATTCTTTAAATTTAAAGTCTTGAAAATTCATAGTCCTATTGTAACACATTACAAAATTGACGTTATTTCAATTTCATAACCTTATTGAGAAACAAGGTGAAGTCAGATAAAAAAGCAAGCTAATTGCTTGCTTTTTTATCTGACTTCACCTACTAAATCTATCTGATTATTTAGCCTTTGCATAAAGTTCATTCACAAAGTCCCAATTCACGAGGCTAAAGAATGCTTCAATATAATCTGGACGAAGGTTACGATACTTCAAGTAGTAAGCATGCTCCCAGACATCTAGTCCAAGCACTGCCTTTTCATCGTTCATAATTGGATTATCTTGATTCGCTGTTGATGTTACTTTTAGCTTGCCTGCTTTATCAAGAACAAGCCAAGCCCAACCTGAGCCAAAGCGTCCAACAGCCGCTGCTTTAAACTGCGCCTTAAATTCGTCAAATGAACCAAAGGCTTCAGTGATTCCAGCTGCAATTTCACCTGTTGGAAGACCGCCTGCATTTGGAGCCAACATTTTCCAGAATAGACTATGATTGAAATGTCCGCCTGCATTATTGCGCACAGCCGTGCGAATATCTTCCGGAAGAACGTTCAAATCCTTAAGAAGATCCTCAACACTTAAAGTTTCAAATTCGCTATGCTTTTCAAGTGCCACATTCAAATTATTGACATAGGCTTGATGGTGCTTGTCATGATGAAGACGCATTGTCTCCTCATCAAAGAAAGGCTCGAGGGCATCGTATGCGTAGGGAAGCTCTGGTAATACATGTGTCATAATAGTATATCCTCCAAAATTTTTAATTTATTTTATAGCTAGCTTTACCTTTCAGATAAAACTAACCATTGATAACTTAATTATACAAATTTGCTTTAAATCTAGCTGAAAGTTTGCTCATTTGTGAAATAATTCAAGAACAAAGGCTCAAAAAAATTCCCCTCAAAACCTTGATGGCTTTGTTCTTTGTTCAATGAAGGTAAACAAATCTCCTGAATAGATAAGTTCTGTTTTTTGCAAGGCTGAACTGTCTTTTACTCCCAACATCGCATAGAATTTTGTCATATCTGAAGCCCAATTCTCAAGAATCATCTCAACATATTCCGCCCCATTCTCAACTAGATTGGATAAAATAAACCCTGCCGATGACACCAGACTAGCACCAAGGACTTGCGACTTCACGATTTGACTAGCATATTGAATACCACCCGTCGCAATTAAGGGTTTACTTATACTTGCAAATTTCGCTTCTAACAGGCTTTCGGGTGCCGACAAACCTTGTGCGTCCAGATAAAGTGAAAATTCCTTGGCCCGTTGCTCTTCGATCCAAGCAAAATTTGTCCCGCCTCGTCCTCCAACATTAATGGCTGAAACAGCTGTTTCTCCTAGCAACTGAAAAGTTTGTTGGCTCATTCCAAAACCAACTTCTTTTACAATCACAGGGACATCAAGTTGACTGGCAATTTCATTGATATTTTCTAGCCAATAGAAACTACGATCGCCTTCGCCATCTTTCATAGCTAACTCCTGAATCACATTGACATGAATTTCAAGAGCATTGGCCTCTATCATGTCAACCGCCCGTTTGGCGCCTTCTAGTCCATGACTCGCACCGATATTAGCAAATAAAAAACCATCCTTGTGAATCTGCCGAACCTTGGCAAAACCGACTGCTAATTCTGGATATTTCAAAGCAATAGATTGTGAGCCGACTGCCATAGCAAGCCTTTGATTTTTGGCAATTTCAGCCAATTGCGCATTGATTCTATCTCCGCGCTCCGAGCCTCCAGTTATCGCCTCGATATAAAAAGGCTTCTTAAATTTATAGCCAAATACATTGGCTGATATATCAATCTCTGTCATCGAAATTTCAGGCAGGCTTTTGGGAATCAAACGAATGTCACCAAAGCCTGTTGAATTTTCAAAGTTTTGATTGCGCCAAAACTTCTGGGCCAATGATAAATGCTCATCTTTACGATGTTGATGTGTAATCTTTTCTCTATCTTTTTCTTTATCTAGCTGATTCGGCAATTTTCAGCACCTCCATTTTCATCCCTTTCTGTTCAAGTGACTGCATCAATAAACTGATTTCTCCTTGACTGACAGCGTCTGAGAAAACAATCAAATTTTCTCCAAAGCCTGCACCTGAGATTTTTCCGGCTAATCTTGGATGAGAATTGACAGCTTTCAAGGCTAAATCTAGCTTTTCTGTCACGTAGTTTCCAGAAATATTTTCTCTTAAAAGTTCTTGATTTTTTAATAATCCTTGTTTAAAATCTGTAAAGCTTTGAACTATTGATAATTTTTTCACAATGTCATCTGATCGTTCAAAAAAAGCTTCTGAAAGCTTGGAAGCTTCTAATTTTTCCCCTGTTTTTACAGACTTCCCTGTTGCGATGACATAGCTATCCCAATCTGGCAAAAGCAAAGGTTCAATCAAATCCCGATTACGGTAAAATACAGTCCCCCCGTAAATAATCGCTGCAATATCACCACATGAGCCACTTCCTTGCACTGTAACGTGTGCATCTGCCGCAATCTTGAACTCCTCCATCAATGAAAGCTTTAAATTAAAAAATTGATTGAGGGCTTTGACGATTCCGCAGACAACTGCAGCACTTGAGCCATAGCCTTTTTTATTTTTTCCAAAGCCGAGACCTGATTGAATCTCTATTTCAACCTCAGATTTCAGGCTGCCAACTGCTTCAAGCATCTTCTTAATCGCCATCAGAGCAAAGTTCCAATCTGACTTCAGGTCAATCATATCTGACCTTAACAAATCTTGCAACTTAAAAGAGAAGCCGTCCAGCCCTACATTAGTACGCATTTTTGACAAACCTTTAGCCGCTTTGATGCTTACAGAAAAATCGGCCGCTACAGCTGCGACAATGGCGAGTCCACCTGGCCGTGTCACAGCATATTCTCCCGCTATAAACAACTTTCCTGGAACCTCTACCTTTACTGATTTAGGCATTTATCACCAGCCCTGAACCTGCGTGCGCCAAATCAAAGGCCAGATTTGGAAAGTTATCTTTCAATTTTTTCAATAAAATCTGCTCTGTTGCGTGATTGGTGATAATTTTGACATTGGGTCCTGCATCTATTGTCACAAAAGCCAAAAGACCTTCTTTATAACAATTCTGAACAAATTCAATCAAGGCTCTCGTCTCGTCAGTAAAATAATCGAAAGGTTGACTAGAAGTCCGATTCAACTCATGCATCGCTAGGGCATTATCTTGGGCGATTAAACCAACCTGCTCAATGTCCTCTGACATGAGCGCTTTTTTCATATTCTCTAACTGCTTCGCTGAATCTTCCTGCCACTTGCTATATAAAGGCGAGCTCTGAGCGAGCTGCATCCCAACAGTCGATGAAACTTTTTTAGCTCCTGTCGAAACTTCTGCGACAATCATTGACATCTCAATATCGGCATCCAAAAAGCTCTCTGCATAACTTGAATCGTCATCTTCCCCCTTATTCCAGATTACAAAATTCCCAAAGATAGAACGTGAAGCCGATCCTGAGCCCCGCCGTGCATAGCGTGACATTTGCGTTGGTAAAAGATTTAAGTCAAGTAGACCACTAACAGCGCCTGTTAATGCCGCAAAGCTTGATGCACTCGAAGCAAGACCAGCAGCTGTTGGAACATGATTCTTAGAAATTACTAATACTGGTCCGAAATCTGCAACTTCAGATCTAAAAATATTCAAAAACTTGTGAACACGTGTGGCGTCCACTTCTTTTTCATTTAAGATTAACGTATCCTGAGCCAACGAAGAATTAAACTCAACCGAGGTTGTCGTATAAAACTTATCCAAAGTCATTGACAAGCTTGACGTTGTGGGAATATTCAGCTCGACATTTTCCTTGCCCCAATACTTAATCAGCGCAATATTCGTATGCGCCGTGGCTGTGATGATATCTGACATGAAGCCTCCTCTATATTGACTTGTCACTTATTCTATTTCTATAAAGAGACAAAACTAACGAGCTAAAAACTTTGCCAAGGCAATATGGCTTTCACTAAATTATGGCAGTTTTAGCTGAATGTACCTTTTACCATCTCTTTGTTTCTCATAAACTAAATATCCATGTATTTTGGGCACCATGTTTTGCCAAGGCTTGCGAAATCTTGATAGCATCTGTAGCATTTGCAGCCAAGGCCACAATAACACCACCCAAACCAGAACCTGTCAACTTGGCCCCTAAAGCGCCTGATTCTCGCGCAGCATCAATCAAGTTATCAAGCTTTGGATGAGATACGCCAAGATTTTCCAAAATTTCCTGTGAACCGTTCAAAATTGGCCCTAGTCCATAAACCTTATTGCTGGTCAAAATCCCACGGGCTTGTTTAACAAAATCACCTAGACGCTCAATATTAGCCTCTGCTTCTGCTTTATTTTCACGAAGCTTTTGCTGAACAGTAGCAATGGCTTGACTCGTCAACCCATGAATACCTGAGTCTCCGATTACCAAAAGACCTGGCATTTCGATGTCAATTGTTTCCATGCCCTGATCCTTCACAAACCAGAGAGGCTTATCCGAATTGACTGTCGCCGCATCAATTCCCGAAGCCCGTCCATGCACAATAGACTCAGAAAAATTCACAAAATCCAAAAGCTCCTTATCCTCAAGCGGGCTATCAAAGAAATCATAAAAAGCCTTTGTGATGGCAGTGGCAAGCGCTGCTGAGGCTCCAAGACCGCGTCCTCGTGGAATATTTGAATCAATTTCTAGAGAAAAAGGCATATTTTCTTCACCAAACTTTAGCAGAAGACGCAAAATAAGTTGACGAATTCCCTCAAAATCGTCCTCCATCAACTCCAAGCGGCGTCGCATTTCATCACTATCTTCTATAAATTGTCCGTGACGAATCTTAGTCAAAGTCACGTGCATCTTCAATAGATTTACTGGGATTGCGATAGCAGGCTGACCATAGACAACGGCGTGCTCTCCAAGCAAAATCAATTTTGCATGCGCCTCACCATGTCCGATTCTTTGATTGCTTTCCATATAAGCATTTTACAGAAATTTTAGCTAAATATCAATAAAGAACGCGTGAATTTAGAATTTCCACTTATCAGCAATTCTAAATTCACGCGTTTTGTTTACTATTTATTATTTATATTGACTTGCAGCTGGTGCTTGATTGCTACCAAAATATTTTTTGGTCAATTTTGTCAATGTACCATTATCACGAAGTTTTTTAAGCTCTGTATTAACTGCTTTTTGAAGTTTACTTTCAGACTGCGGGAAGATAAAATATTCATAAGTTTTAAACTCTGGGTATTTGCTTAAATCTGTTGGAATAGTATCTGTCAAGCCTGTCACGGCACCTTTTTTCACCAAGTTCTCCGCGGCTGATTTAGAAGCAAAAAGAAAATCAATTTTTCCTGACGAAATTTCTTTCAAACGGTCTGTTAATGTATTTCCAGAGTAATTAATCACGATTTTTTTATTTGGATGTTCTTTATTCCACTTGGTCATGATATCACCGTAGTTAGTGCCGGTTGGGATTTCTGTAGATTTACCTGCCAAGCCAGCAATTGTTGTTATCTTGTCCTTTGAGCGACTAAAAATCGCATTAATTCCCTCTGATAAAGGATAACTGAAAAGATATTTTTCAGCACGTGCTGGTGTCTTACCAAAGTTATTCATTGCCATTGTGGCATGCCCACCATCAAGCGCAAGCAAGATTGCGTCATCTTTATAAATTTTTGTCTCAAATTTATAAGCAGGTAAAGCCGCGTCTATCTTTTGTAGAACTTCAACTTCAAAGCCGACAAATTTTCCCTTATCATTCGTATATTCATAAGGATTTGAATTTCCGGAAGTTGCGACTGTGATTGTAGTTGTAGCTAAAGCTGTACGTTGTATTCCTGCGAGTGCAGCAAAAGTTGCAACTCCCAAAATTCCCGTAAATAATATGCTCTTGACTTTCATAAACTCTCCTCTTTATACTTATATTTACAAAAGCCATTTTATCCTAATTTACACTTATTTTCAATCCATATGAATTTCATTTTGCCTCTGTTTTCAATTCATGAAATTCTGCATATAGTTCCTGACGATTTAGTCCTCGCAGCTTTGCCACTTTTTTAATCGCTGCATTTGTTTTTTCTCCGCTTACAATCAAATCATGAACTTCCTCCAAAGCTGTTCCTTCAAACTCTAATTTATCTTTATCCGTAGCGCCTGACACAATCAAGATACATTCTCCCTTGGCTGGACGCTCTCTCAAATCCTCAATCAGCTCTGAAATAGGACCGCGACGGTATTCTTCATATATTTTTGTCAACTCTCGTGTCAAGACAACTTGTCGATTGCCATAAACCGTAAGCATATTCGACAAAGTCTCAACCAGACGCAACGGTGACTCATAGAAAATCTGGCTCTCAGGATAATTTTTCTTTGATTCAAAAAACTCAACTTGACCTGATTTCTTTCGAGGCAAAAATCCATAAAAAATATGTGGCTGTGGATTTATTCCACTTGCAATTAAAGCCGTAATCCCTGCCGAAGCACCCGGTAAGGCAACAACTGGAATTTCTTCTTCGATTGCCACCATAACTAGCTCATGGCCAGGATCAGAAATGCTTGGCATGCCTGCATCTGATACCTGCGCAATCGACTGGCCTGCCTTCAAAATCTTCAAGAGCTTGGGAATCTTCTCCGCCCAGTTATGCTCGTGAAAACTCTCCATTGGCGTTTTTATCTCAAAGTGATTGAGCAATTTCAGCGTATTGCGTGTATCCTCCGCGCAAATCAAATCAGCTTCAGACAAAGTATTAACCGCTCGAAAAGTCATATCTTCCAAGTTGCCAATCGGTGTTGGAACCAAAAAAAGCTTTCCGAAGTCATTCGTTCCACGAAAGCTTGATTGAACCTTTAGATTTTCCATCATGAAAGCACCTCTTGGCAAAGCAGGCAATTCTCTCCATCTTCCAGAACTTTACCATAGTATGTCCGACAAACATGGAAACCTTCATCATAAATTTTTTGCAAGCTTACTAATCTGTCAACAACTTTAGAAGGATTTTCTAACTCATCCAGACGTGCGCGCAATCGATCATTCTCAAGACGTAGCTGTGTATTTTCTGTCAACGTATCGTTAAGAAAGTCCTTCATTGTCCCAACAATAGCATAAGTATCCGCCAAATCAATTTCTAGACGGTTTAGTGTCGCAAGGACTTCACTCTTATCCACCATGAACTACCTCCTGATTCTGGTCTAACTTCAGCTCATCTAAGTTATATTCACGTGCAAAATCTTCAAAAGCCAGCTTGACTGTACGACTGAGAATATTCATTCCAATCACCTTCCCAGTTCCCTCACTCGTATGAATAAACTTACCATAATCTGGAAATTCTTTTGCAGCCTGTTTGTAAAACTCGTCTTCATAACTCAGACAGCACATCAAGCGCCCACACATCCCATTCAGTTTACCTTGATTAAAGGCCAGTTGCTGATTTTTCGCCATCTTGATTGAAACCGATGGAAAGTCGTAAAGGAACTCTGAGCAACAAAGCGGACGTCCACAAGGTCCTAAACCGCCAAAAGTCTGTGCCTTATCCCGACTTCCAATCTGTCGTAACTCAATCCGAATCTGGAAATGGCTTGCTAAATCTTTCAAAAGTTGACGAAAATCTACACGATTCTCTGACACAAATGAAATAAAAAGATAAGACTGGTCAAAGTTGTAAGTCACCGCAGCCACTTGCATATTCAAGCCCGATTTCTCAACAATCTCAAGCACTTCTTCTTTGGCAAAGGCAGATTCTTGACGGATACTTCTTAGTAAAACTCTATCGTCTTCATTGGCTTCACGCAAAACCTTTACATGTTCTTCAATCCCAGTCTTCTCGGCAAGTTGACGCCCAATCTTTCCAAAAAAAGTTGACTTGTCCGACTTGACAATCACTTCTGTACCTTTTGAATATTCCCAATTTGATTCTGCTAAAAAACTTGGTAATCCATCTGAAAATTTTATTTGATAAATCATAAACAAATGCTTTCTAGGCACGAACCAAAGCGGACATTGGCGCGCCACATCTTTTCTGCTTTAAAAGTTTTTTCCGTTAAATTTGTAGCTCCAAGCTGATTAAACAAGACTAACAAGACATCAAAAGCTACTTCCTGCTCGGCCTTCCCCTCAAAATGAGGCAGCAACTCTATAACTTTGAGAAAAGCTATTTCAGCTGAAGTAATGGCTGTTTGAACAAAATTGGCCAGAGCTTTACTAGCTGGTAAATACCAGCTTGATTCTGCTAGATATTGAGCTTTATCCGTCGAATCTGTAATAGCCGCTAGTAAATCTGCATCTGTCTTTAACAAGCCTTTCTTTTGTAAGAATTCAGATAAATATTGAGTATTCTTAGGAAAAATAACTTTCTGAGTTCGCGACTGAATCGTTGGCAAGAGCAGATTTTCATTTTCAGTCAGAAGAAAAATATAAACTTCGCTATCTGGCTCCTCAATGGTTTTGAGCAAGGCATTGGCTGCATTTTGTCCCATCTTCTCAGCATCTTTGATAATCACAACTTTTTTGGTAGACTCAAAGCCAGTTGATGCAAAACTTGCCAAAAGCTCTCGAATCTGCTCCACTTTGATTGTCTGCCCATCTGGTTCAATAATCTGAAGCTCTGAAAATTCATTTGCATCTATCAACCTGCAAATACGACATCGTCCGCAAGGGACTCCTTCAACAATTTCCTGACAAAAAACAGCTTTCGCTAACCAAACAGCCAGATCATAATTTCCAAAACCACCAACAAAGACATAGGCATGAGACAGATGATCATTTTTTACTAACTTTTGAAAAGTCTGATAAAGCTGAGGTTGAATTTCTTCAATTTTCATCTGAGACCTCTCAAAATTCTCCCAGAAAGCGTGAATAAATGACTTCAAGAGCTTCCTTCACAACCTCTTCAGGTGACTGTGAAGCATCGACACTCACAATTCTATCCGAATCAGTTTTTAACAGGGCTTTATAGCCTTTATAGACCTTATTGTGATAATCAAGCTCTGCTAAGTCCAGACGATTCTTTTCACGTTCTCCATTATTCATCACGCGCTTCAGCCCTTCCTCAGGCTCAAGATCAAAGAAAAGGGTTAAATCTGGTTTCAAGCTATCTGTTGCAAAGTCATTCAACCACTTCACCTGTTCAACCTCGACACCACCAGCAAAACCCTGATAAGCAACCGATGAATCAATAAAGCGATCAACCAGAACAAGCTTTCCTGCTTCAAGAGCGGGCTTAATCTTTTCTAACAAATGAACACGACGGGCCGCCGCAAAAAGCAATAATTCTGTTTTTCCGTCCAGACTGGTATTTTTCTGATCCAAAACAATATTACGAATATCCTCCGCAATCCTTACCCCACCTGGCTCACGTGTTGCCACTACTTCACGTTTTTCAGATAAAATAGGCAAAAGCGCTTCGAGTACTGTAGATTTTCCGGCTCCTTCTGGTCCTTCCAGAGAAATAAAAATTGATTTCATTAAATTATTATAACAAAAAGCGAAGCCGACTGCTTAGCTCCGTAGGAATTTAGGAAATATAGGTTCTACGCGCAACGCAGGTTCTATAGTTCTCTAATTCCCTAGGAGCTAGGAGGCTGAGCTGGATTACACAAAAAGTGAGACCAACTGCTTTGAAGCGTATAGATTTAGGGATTTTGGGATTTTGCTATTATTGGGACTGTGTTTATGATTAGGATGATTATAATAAATATGAATGTACTGTAAATGCTGACGAGGATTATCT
>JAIRUS010000096.1 GCA_031254295.1 Streptococcaceae bacterium
AATGTTCCATTCCCATCAAAAAATCTGAAATTTCGACCTCTTCTTCATAACTCAGCTCGTGCTGACAGGCTTTCGCCGTCAACTCTAGGATACGGTAATCCGAATACTGCCGCGTCAAATGGTCCGCAGTATAATCATGCTTCTCATCCTCATCAGGAATCTCTTCTTTATCTGCCATAAGACCAGTATAATGATGCGCTTTTTCCTCAATTTGTTTAATGGTTATAAAATCTCGTTCCAGATAAGCCTTTTCAAGACGGGCAAGTTCTCCAATAAAATAATCTGGTGCACCTTGATTTAGCCAATGTCCGTAGTCTGACTCTGGGATTCTCATCTGCTCCAGCATCACATCTAAGATACTGTAGGGAAGCATGATACGTCCATCTTCAAAAAGCCTTAAACGCAACGCATTTACGCCCAGATTCTCAAAAAAATCCTCGCGATAGCCGCGTTGAAAGCGCATCGTATGAAATAACTTACCATAAATTTTCTCTATGCCGCGCTCAGGTCGGGTGAGATAATCAAAGTCTCCCAAGGTAAACCCCATAAAGGCAAGTGTGGCCTCTAATTTATCAACACTGAGCAAAGAAGTACCTGCCTCAAACTTGATAATTGCAGATTTACTTGTTATCTCAGCTAAATCCGCATAACTCGTCTTTGTCAAACTTCGTAGTTCCTTAAAAACTTGACCGCAAATTTCTTTTTTCATATATGGCTCCTATGACTATTTTATCATGAATTTAAGTGCTTGTATTTTACTGTGAATCCCCTATAATTTTACTTTTATAGTAGTCAAAAAATGTTTTCTCGCCAACAATTACTGTTGTTTTTCCCTGCAAGCCATACCGAAGATTTAAAACATTTGCTGATGTTACAGTTGTCTCAGCTTTTACTTGATAAACATTGACGCCCTCTTTTGTGACCGTTGGGGCATGATCTATCGTTATAATTTTTGCGTCAAGGGTTAATGCTTTAGGGAGGTCTTGTTGTCCTGTAAATCTTACCTTTTGTCCTGTTTTAATACCAGAAATGCTTGTGCTTGGAATAAACATAGAGATGATTATTTTTTGATTTTTTTGAATCTGAGGATAAATTTCTGCTATCGTTGTTCCCATAGGAATATTTTTTAACCCTTGAACATCGGGTAAAATATGTAGTACACCACTATTCGCTGAATAAAGTGCTCCATTTTTATTGACTTCTTTTTGCAACGCAACTTTTGCACTTAAATCTGAAATAGTATTATCAAGAGTTGTCATTTCTTGATTTGAGCTTTGAAGTGCTTGCGCTTTCAGACTGAGCAACTGACTAGATAAACTATTATCATAAGCATTACTCGTGCCTAGACCTGCAGACTGAGTTTCTAATGACTGAGCTTGTCCTTGAAGTGTTTCAATGTTTGACTGGACAGAAGCTAAAAACTGACTCTTCAGACTTGCTTTTTGGCTACTATTCTCTTGTATCTGAGCCTTATAGCTATCAAATTGAGCTTTGTAAGGATTATCATTTGCTACTGCACCATCAGTAGAAACAGCCGTCACAATCCTTTGATAATCTGAAATCTGCAGGTATATCGAACTTATTTGTTTTTTAATCGCCTCCTGTTGTGCGCCAATGAGATTATTTTGGTTGATTACAGCTTGATTGGATTTATTAACTCCTGCTGCAAGTGTAGCCCCCTGTGCCTCATAATTTTGGAACGCCTGATAGTAACCATAACTGTCAGGAGAGCTGAAAAGATTTTTTCCCTCTGATAGACTTTCTCGCAAGGTTCTTAAAGCTTTTTTTTGTTCCAGACTTTTTGAAAGGTTTTTTTGGAGAATATCGAGCTGAACATTATTCGATGCGCCGTCATATCTCAATAATAGCTGATTTTTTTCGACAGTCTTTCCTTCCACTAGATTATTTTCAAGAATTTCTTCTGAACTTGTCGATTGTATTTTCGCAATAATCGTTGTCGCTTCCAAACTTCCCATGCCGCTCACAACAATCTGCTTTTTAGCAAAAACTGAAAATATCAGAAGAGATAAAAACAAAAGTAAGATGGGGAAAATAATGACTGTTGTAAAATTCTTATAACGTTTGTCATAAAGCTCTGAGCTTTCCAATAATCGTTTGTCAAACATTTTTAACCACCTTTCTAGCTCTGATAAAGCTTTGCATAAAAGCCCTTTTGACGGAGAAGACTTTCATGATTGCCTTCCTCAATAATTTGGCCTTTGTCAATCACGATAACGCGATCACTTCTTTCGGCTACAGACAATCTATGCGCAATAAAAATGACTGTTTTATCTAGTTGAAAAATATTCTGTAATATTTTCTTCTCTGTCAGCATATCCAGATTACTTGTAGCTTCATCAAAAATTAAGATTTTCGCTGGTGAGAGGAGTGCACGAGCCAAGGCAATACGCTGCTTTTGTCCACCAGAAATAGTTGTGGCATCACTTGAAAGTTCTGTCTGGTAACCGAGCTGCATACTTTCAATATCTTTACGAATTTCAGCTAACTCTACTGCTTTTGTTATATCTGC
>JAIRUS010000066.1 GCA_031254295.1 Streptococcaceae bacterium
CATCAAAAATCATGATGTCGTGTTTGGCATTGGACCAGCTGGTACAGGTAAAACCTTTCTAGCTGTTGTACTGGCGATTCAGGCCTTGCGTAATGGTGCTGTCAAGCGTATTATCTTAACTCGTCCTGCTGTAGAAGCAGGCGAAAACTTAGGATTTTTACCAGGTGATTTGCAAGAAAAGGTCGATCCTTACCTACGCCCAGTTTATGATGCGCTTTATCAAGTGCTTGGTAAAGCTGGAACAGAGCGTCTGATGGAGCGCGGGATTATTGAGATTGCACCGCTTGCCTATATGCGTGGGCGTACATTAGACGATGCTTTTGTCATTCTTGATGAGGCACAGAACACAACAGTCATGCAAATGAAAATGTTCTTGACGCGACTCGGCTTTGGCTCAAAGATGATTGTTAATGGAGATATTTCACAGATAGATCTTCCGAAACATCAAAAGTCAGGTTTGATTGATGCTCAGGAAAAGCTGAGACTGATTTCAGCGATTGACTTTGTTTTCTTTACTTCGCGCGATGTTGTGCGACATCCTGTAGTGGCAGAAATCATTAAGGCCTATGATGAAGAAGAAAAAAATTAGTTTAAAGGCGTCATAAAATCTGTTTAAAAAATAAAGAAATGATAAAATAGACCTATGTATATCGAATTAAGCGATGAAACGGGCAAGGTAAGTCCTGCCATTATTGAGCAAACAAAGAAAGTTTTGGCTTTTGCTGCGAGCTATATTCATTTGCCAGAGTCTAAAGAGATGGCAGTTACTTTTGTAGATAATGCAAGGTCGCACGAGTTGAATTTACAATATCGCGATACAGATCGTCCAACAGATGTTATCAGTTTGGAATACAAACCTGACGCTGAAGAGATTTTCTTTGATGAGGAGATGGATATTCCAGAAGATTTATTAGAGGAAATGGACCCTTTTATAGGAGGGTTGTATATTTCGATAGATAAAGCAGCGGAACAGGCAGAGGAGTTTGGGCATTCAATTGAGCGTGAATATGGATGGCTTTGTGTTCATGGCTTTTTACATATTAATGGCTATGATCACTATGATCCTGAAGAAGAAAAAGAAATGTTTGGACTTCAAGAGGAGATTTTGACTGCGTATGGACTCACAAGATAAGCATAAATTTGAGCGCTCTTATCACTTTGATCATGACGGAGTTAAGATTTATGAAAAAGGTGATTATAGTACTGAAAAAGGACAAAAGACAGAACGCCGTCGCTGGAAAAATGCAGATTTTATAAGTAGTTTTCAATTTGCAGTGACGGGGATTTTGACAGCTGTCAAGGAAGAACGCAACATGCGCAAGCACCTTGTCACCTCGGCTCTTGTGATAGTTGCAGGCTTTATCTTCCATGTGGATCGTTTGGATTGGCTGATGCTTTTATTGGCTCTTTTCTTGGTTATCAGTATGGAGTTAGTCAATTCGGCTATTGAAAATGTAGTCGATCTGGCCGCAGATTATAACTTTCATATGCGGGCCAAGAGGGCTAAAGATATGGCGGCAGGAGCGGTGCTTATGATTTCTGGATTTGCTATTATTGTAGGACTTTTTGTCTTTTTTCCGCCAATTTGGGAATTAATATTCAAATGAAAAAGAAAAAATTAAGTGTCGTTTGGGGAAGTCTAGTTATTCTGCTATTTGTGATAGTTGCAGGATTTTTTTACAACCAACAAACAGGTTCTAAGACTAAAGCTGTTACTAAAGTTTTCAGCTCATCTCATATTGTTAAATCTAGTTCTACCCAAGTTATCAATCAAAATGCGTATTTATCAGCTATGGGAGCTAGGGCAACGAACCAACCTCTGCCAGTGATAGGACAGATTGCCATACCTAACGTCAAAGTAAATCTTCCGATTTTTCAAGACTCAGGTGCGACTCAGATTCTTTATGGCGCGGGTACTGTAGACACAGATAGTATTTTTGGAGGGGCTAACTTTGCCTTGGCTTCACATCATGTCTTTGATATAGCAGGAGCTGAGACTTACCTCTTTAGTCCCTTGACAGGCAGTCAAATCGGTATGATGATTTATGTGACCGACAAGACCTATGTTTATCAATACAAGGTCGATAATATCTTTGTGGTGCAGGATACGGATCTGAGTGTTTTGGACCCAGTTCAAGGGAAGCAAGTCATTACATTGATTTATTGTGTGAATCCAAGTGGCCCAGATCGTGCAATTATACGGGGCAGTCTGATTTCAAAGACTCCCTTTAGCGAAACGAATCCGACCGTCAAGGGGTATTTTACAGCGGATTTTAACCAAGTTCCAGCGGATATTGTAGGGATATTACAACACGAATAGATAAGTGATTCCGAGATAAGATTTTATTAGTGTTTGATAAAAACAAAGTAAAATGAGCCTAAATGCTCATTTTTTGTTTAATCTAGTTGCGTTACTTTCTGCCAAATCTGCCAAATCTCTCAGATATGCGATTCTTTTCGATAGTTTTCCAAGAGACGTGATTCTTGATTGGCTACACCAAAGCAGCCGAGCGTTTTAAAGGCTTCGAGGCAGTTTTCACAGGGAGCAAGAGTTTCTACCGAAGGATTGCTGCGGAACTTGTAGAGCAATTTGAGATAGGTAAACATGGCACGCTCGTACATATTGAAATCAGGCAGAGTAAGCCTTAATTGTCCCATTAGGTGAGGCGGCTTTTTTCTTTTGCTTTTTAACGGCAGAGCGAGAAGCTCTTAACTTCTGTTACGCCAGCTTCTTTCAGGGTAAAAACAGTATGTTGCAAGGTCGTGCCTGTTGTATAAATGTCATCAATTAATAAAACTTTTTTTGGAATCAGAATGTCTTCAGCCACTGTGAAGGCATTTTTGCTGTCAAGCCGCTCTTCGCGACTAAGAGAGCTTTGTTTGACGCTGTCAGATTTGAGGAGAAGATTTCCATAAGGGATTTTAGCCGCATCAAGAAAACCAGTTACTTGATTAAATCCGCGTTCTTGGAGCCGCTTATCTGAGATGGGAATTGGGACGAGGGTAAAGTTCTTATCTTTCTTAGTCGGCTTGAAGTAATTTGCAAAAATAGCTCGCAGGCGATAATCTCCAATGAACTTGTAATTGGAAAAATATCCTTTCATGGGCGCATTGTAATGAAAAATCGCGCGATGATTGATGATAATTCCCTGTTCTTCCCATTCCTGGCAGTCCTCGCAAACTTGACTGCTGCCATCTTTCCAGCAACGAGGGCAATGTTTTTCGGAAATGGTCTGAAAAGTTGCCAAACATTTTTCGCAGATAGAATTCTCAGGGGATTTAAGCAAAAAAAGCTCTGTGAATTTTAGGGTTAGGCTGAGTTTGCGTTGACAAAGTAGGCAGTTCATGGCTTGAAACCTCCGAGTTTATTCATTTCCTTGATTTCACGGACGGCGCGAATCATGGCCTTGCTACGTCCGAGATGAAAGAAATAGACGAGGCCAGTAGGACGGTCGGGACTCCGACCCACTCGCCCAGCGATTTGCACCAGAGCTGAGTTAGTAAAGTTGAAATGTCCCGAATTATAGACGAAGACATCAACTTTGGGGAAGGTTACACCTCGTTCAAGAATGGTGGTGCTGATTAAAATTGTCAATTCCTGCGCGCGGAATTGCTCAACCAGTTCAAGGCGATTTTCAGTTGTTGAAGCGACAAAGCCTATTTTTTCATCTGGAAAATCAATCTGCAGGCTCTCAGCAAATTGCTGTCCAAAGTCAATCTCAGGTGCAAAAATCAGAAGAGGAAATCCAGTCAAGCGCTGTTTTTTCAGCTCAGATTTGAACTTTTTCTGCCAAAGTAATTTGGGAACGATGAGCGGATTGCCGTGAAATCGACGGGCAAGGGAAACTTTTTGAAGCTGACCTGACTTAACTTGTTTATCCAAATTGTCTGTAGAAGTGGCCGTCAGATAAATTAAGGTCGAATCAGGTTTACGAGCATGCTTGGCTGCAAAATAGAGCATTTCATTATCCCGAAATGGAAAAGCATCGACTTCATCAATAATTAGCAGGTCAAAGGCCTCACGAAAGCGAATGAGCTGGTGGGTTGTTGCGATAACTAAGGGCGTTCTGAAATAAGGATCCCCCTCACCATGGAGCAGAGCAATTGCCACTGTGAAATCACGTGTCATCCGCTTGTGCAGCTCGATACAGACATCAATACGCGGTGTGGCAATGCAGACAGAGCCACCCACTTTCAGGACTTCATTGACCGCAGCATACATCATCTCCGTCTTGCCAGCTCCTGTCACGGCGTGAACCAGAATCTGCGACTTTTGCGCAACAGCTTCGATGAGTTTTTCTGAAATAGCAGCCTGATATTTGGTCAGCTTACCCTGCCAGACCAGTGCATCGCAAGGTTCAAAACTTTCCTGTGGTAGGCTTATAAGCCTCTGGTCCGAACGCACTCTGCCCATGTTTAGGCAGGCAGGGCAGTAGTAGGCCTCGATTTGAAGCTTGACTGTCCTTTTGTCAAACTGACTCCCGCAATGGTTGCAGACAATCTGTTGGCCTGCTAGGAAAGTCATTCCCTCGATTCTGACAGTATCTTCGGGGATTTCATCCACCTGATAGTCGGGCAAACAGCGTCCTAATAAATTTTCTCTCATACTTATATATACGGAAAAATTTTCCATTTGTTTCACAAATTGTAAAATTTCTTATTTGGTTACCTTTGCTCCTAGAGTCGCAAAGCGGAAAAATTTTCCATTTGTTTCACAAATTGTAAAATTTCTTATTTGGTTACCTTTGCTCCTAGGGTCGCAAAGCGGAAAATTTTCCATTTGTTTCACAAATTGTGAGGTTTCTTATCTGGACACCTTTACTTCGACTTATTTCCATAGTTGCAAAGCGGAAAAATTCCAAATTCCTTTCATAATTTGGTAAAAATTTGGTAAAATTTTGTTATGACGATTATGATTTCTAAAGATTTTACGCATGAGATTGAAATAAAAAAATCGCGCTTTATTTGCCAGCTCAAACGAGTTGAGACGGAGGAGGAAGCGCGTGATTTTATAAATTCTGTAAAGAAAGAGCATTATAAGGCGAATCATAATTGCTCGGCCTTTGTCCTTGGAGAGCGACAAGAAATTCAGCGAACGAGTGATGATGGAGAGCCAAGCGGAACGGCTGGCGTTCATATGCTTGAAATTTTGAAGAAGCGGGAAATTACGAATGTTTGTGCAGTTGTTACCCGATATTTTGGCGGAATAAAACTTGGAGCAGGTGGCTTAATCCGTGCCTATGCGGGTTCTGTAAATGAGGCTCTTAATGAAGTGAACTTGGTGAAAATCGTGGAACAGCAGGAACTTTGTCTGACGCTGGATTATAGCCTATTTGATAGCTTGGAGAAGTATTTATCAATTCCAATAGTAGATAAAAGCTTTACGGATAAGGTAGAGATCAAAATATTTTTAGACGAAGACAAAATTTCAGGATTTTTGCGCGATTTAACAGAAAAATTCAATGGAAAAATTCAAGTAGCAGAAGGAAGAAAGCGAGTTGTTGAAGTAAAAATCTAAATTTTGAAACATTTTTGAAGGTGATACATAGGGCTTGCGCTGGGAATCGTGAAGACGATTCTTGATAATTTATTTGAGCTGCTAATGATTATCAAGCTTGCTCAGGAAATAAAAAATCTAAGCGCAAATAACGCTTAGATGCCCAAAACAAGAGTTAGAACATGCGCTGTGTAGACGCACAGCGTTTTTTTTGTATGCTCGAAACTTCGACTTTTTTAGTTTATCAAATGGCTACAACTTGTCAAGTTTTTAAAGTTATGTTCGGCTTGTAGAAGTTTCTAGTCCATGCTATAATTAAAGAGTAACGGGGTCGTTACGGATTCGACAGACACTGCCTGCGCATTAACTGCAACTGCTGGTGGTTCCAGCCTAATCAGCCGCAGAAATATAACTGCAAAAAATACAAACACTTACGCTTTCGCTGCCTAAACCACAGCTTGCGTGACTTTATCAGGCTCGTCGGTGGCTTGACTAAAGTTCTAATTTAGCCGAATAGGCAGTCTGGAGCGTTTCGGCCAGTCTGATGAAAATTTAGAAACTCGCCTGCTGAGCATTCTTGAGACTTTTTAGCTAACAGGTCAAAAATCAAGAAGTCCTATGGTTGTAGACGTTGGTGATGCAAGGTGTTTGGACCGGGGTTCAAATCCCCGCGGCTCCATGATAAGAAAAAGAGGCATTGATCCTCTTTTTACTTTGAAAATTCAAAGGTTAATTTAGCTTTAGAATCAATTTTATAAACTAAATCTTTATAGTAAATTTCAGTAGCTTCTTGGAGCCATTTTTGATTTTGGGATAAAGAAGCTTTTAAAAATTTGCTATTTAACGCAGCAGAAGTCATTTTTGCTGTATCAATATTTGGAGTAATTACGCTGAGGAAATCTCCTGTTACATTTCCTGATCCGCCTAATATGCTTAAATCGTAAATTCCTGGTTTTACAGCTTCATTTTTCCCAACTGTAATATCTCCTGTTACATAAATTTCATCTGTCGATTGTGAGCTTGTTGCTAGGGAATTCAAAGCTTCAAGTGTACTCTGTTTTTCTTTGCTAGAGCTAGATGGAACAGTTAAAACGCTTGAGGGGGGAGTTTTGAGACTTTTATCAAGAGCTTTACTGAAAATTGACTGTGTGATGAGGACTAGAGCAAGTGTAGCGATAGAGAGAAAGAGATAAAATTGAAAGTAATTTTTTATTCTTTCGATTGATGATCAAAGCGATAATACCTAAAATAAGCCCAACAAATCCTAGAATAAACGCGAAATTATTTATAATCGGGATCCAAGGTAGAAGCAGTCCAAAGCCTCCAATGCTAATTCCAATAATTCCTAATACTTTTTGTTCTTTTTCCATAGAATTTCCTAAATTAAATTTTTAATTGATTGTTCAATAATAATCTTTTTGCAAATAATTGTCAATATATGATTTAAAATTAAATTATACGTTTAATTCAATTTGATAACCTTATTCAAAATAAAGTTGAAGATTCAATATATATTTGAAAAAGAGGCGAAAATGGGAATGGAATATTTCGGGGATAAGCTGCGTGCCTTGAGAACGGAGAGGAAGCTCACGCAGGTTGAGATGGCGGATCGAATTGGGTTAGTGAGCGCGGCGATTTCTTCCTACGAGAAAGGAAAGCAATATCCGTCTGTTGATAATCTGATTAAAATTTGTGAAAGCTTTAATGTTTCGGCAGATTATTTGCTTGGATTCTCAGATAATACAAGTTTTAATGTGGCGTCTTTGACTGATGAGCAACTTCAGCTTATTTTACGGCTGATTACTGAGTTTGAAGAATTTAATAGCTTAAAAGAAAAAACTTGACGATGATGGAGTCAAGTTTTTTTACTTATCTTATAATGATTATTTTTTCGTCAATGGAATCCAGATTTCTCCATAGAACATGCCATCTTTTTGATCAGTCTGGACTGAAGTATTTGGACCACCTGTATAGGCATAATCGCTTAGTGAACCAAGGACTTCGCTAAAGGCTGCACCTTCGAGCTGAGCAAAGAGCTGGCCTGGCTGTGGAGCAGAGCCCTTGAGAATAAGATAGTCGCCGTCGGGAAATTCAATCAAGCGTGTCGCATCTTCGATTTCTTTATCGCTTTCAACGCCACTGTAATACCACATTGCGCCGTTGATGGCCTCGTTGACAGCGAATTCCAGCCCATTTTTGGCTACTGATTTTAGTTTAGCCCAACGTCCATCGGCTTCTATGGCCTTCCAGAAGTCAGATTTTTGTGCGGGGATAGACTCATAAGGCATTTCTATTGTTGTGCCGTAAGCAGTGATGTTAAAGGCATCTTTATGTTCAATCTTATATTCAGTCATTTTCTTTCTCCATTTGAACCATTCTTTCCCGGAAAGCTACAATCAGCTGGCGATATTCGGCCAAAAGCTCACTGACTTTTCCGCCGTAGCCGATTTCTGCGAGTAGGGCAGAGAGCTCGTCCGCAGACATTGAGACCATCGCATCTTCTAAAACTAAGAGTTTGGCGTTTAAGACTTGTGCGTCGTAAGTTAAGTTTTTCATTAAATTATCCGCTCATCCTTTCACAACGGGAATCCACATCTCAGCAGTAAAGCTGCCATCTGTGTTCTCTGTAACAGTAGTAAAGTTGTAGCCCATGCTGTCATCTTCTACCTTGTATTGATAGCCAGCCGCGATCATTTCTCTCATGGCGCCGCCAAAGACTTCGCCTGTGAGTTGGTCTGCGAGAGAAGCTTTATCAGCTCCGACTTTACTGAAAACTGCATGCTCTTGCGCGTGAATTGCGATTTTTACAGTGCCAGCCATATCAATGTCTCCCTTGACACCAAAGCCACGCCATGGTTTGCCGCCTTGAGCTGCTGAGTTGATTTGCATGAAGACACCATCGCCTGCTGCAAGAAGTTTGTCAAGTGAGCCATCAGCTGTGATAGCTGTCATCAACTCAGCCGTTTTCTTCGCATTGCCTGCCCAGTCATTGAAATCATCAAAGCTGACACCATAAGCGGTCAGTTGGAAGGGCGCATTAATTGTTTGGATTGTGTAAGTCATAGTTACCTCTTTCTTTTATGAGTTAAGTTTACTAGATAAATGTATCAGAAAATGATACCTATTGTGATAAAATAATTTATATGAAAAAAACAGAACGTGTTAATCTCATCATGCGCTATATCAACAATCGCGCTAAATTCACAATTTCAGAAATCCAAAATGAATTTGCTATATCACGCGCAACGGCGATCCGTGACATTCAAGAAATCGAGGCGATGGGTTTGCCCTTGGTAACTGAGAGAGGTAGAGCTGGAGGCTATTTTGTCTTGCAAAATGAATATCTTCCAGCCGTGCATTTTACGCCAGATGAGCTAAGGGCTATTTTCATCAGCTTTATGGCGAGTAAAAATTCACAGCTCCCGTTTTTGAAAAATCGTAAAAATATTGCTGAAAAACTGATTGGAATAGCACCACAGACACAGCAAGATGCGCTGGTCGAGATGGAAAAATTAATATTTTTTGATAATACGAATCCTTATAATCCGAGTATTCTCGAACTTTCAGACGCTGCGCCAGCGATTTTAAATACAATCATTAGTCAAGTGTTAGAGCAGAGACATTTAGAAATTTCCTATCTGAAACCAAGAAGCGAAGAAGCCGAAAATCGAGAAATCTTTGTCGAGCATATTTATAATACGAATGGAATTTGGTATCTTGACTGCTATGATGTAGGAAAATCAGCCAAGCGAAATTTTCGTGTAGATCGGATACAAGCTAGCAAACTATCAGAAAAAAATATTAAAAAGTTTGTCAAATCTGAAGAAAAAGAAATCCCAAATCTGATTGTCAGACTGGGAAATTCGGCGATTCAACGCTTTAAGCGCCAGCATCCATTTGGTGCGACACTCCAATATTTAGATCTCTACCAGCAGACGGCCAAAATTGAGTTTTATATTGAAGAGAAAAATCAGCGAGAGCTTGACTATGTCATGGACTGGCTATTATTTTTAGGTGACGATTTAGTCTATGAAGAAATTCCGCAAATTCTACTAGAAAATATAAAACAGAGACTTAAAGATAGATTGAAAGTTTTTGAGAAGATAGAAAAAGTAGATTTTCAGAGAAAATCTACTTAATAAGCACGTTTTAATAATTTTTTGGTTGCCTTAGCCAAGATTTTTTTGTTCTGTCCCTCTGGAAGCTGTTGAATATCAGATAAGGCTTTATTTGTTAATCTTTCAGCTATATTCATTGCGCCATGAAGTCCACCTGTTGACTTGACAAGGTCTGCGAGACGATAGAGGTCATTTAAACTGAGATTTTCTGCTTGCTGCATATAAGGCAAGATTTTCTCAGGTGCTTTATCACGAGCTAAAAGCAGGGGGAGAGTAAATATACCTTGCTGCACATCGGTAAGGATTGGCTTTTCGTTATTTAACTCGACAGAAAAATTTAAGATATCATCATAGATTTGAAAAGCCAGACCAATATTACGTCCGATTCGTTTGGCGATTTTTTGCTCTGTTTCATCAAAGCCGCCAAAATAAGCCCCTTGACAACAGCTCATGCTGAGAAGCTCAGCAGTTTTTCCAGAAATTGCCCGCAAATAATTATAAACTGTAACATTTACTACGAAGGACTGATCTTTCTGAATCAACTCACCCATCAGGATTTTTTTCATAGATTTGGCATTAGCAGACAATAATTGTGTGCCATTCATTGTTTCCGCCAAAAGCTGAAAATAGACTGTATAGACAAAATCACCAGCATAAACGGCTGTATCCTTACCGAGCAGATTTTGTAAGGTAGGAAAATTCCTTCGGGTCGGGCTGTCGTCGATAATGTCATCATGAATCAAAGTCGCAAGATGAAGGAGCTCAAATGAACTTGCGACTTTTACCAGATTATCTATCTGACTTTGTCGAGCGCCCATACCTGCAAACAAGAAAAAGAGAGCGGGGCGGATCATTTTCCCGCCTTGTACCGAAAAATTTTGCAAGGCTTCCGAAATAGTGTTGTTATCGATGTACAGACAAGTTTTCATCTCGACTTGAACCTGCTCCAAGAAAGCTGAAATTTCTTGATGTTCTTTCCAAAATGGAATCATAGTTGCTCAGTCTTCCTTTCCTGAAGTCTTTGTGGTGAATTTGGTAGTTTATATAAGTATAATTATGCTAAAATAAACATAAAAATGAGCTTATTACCCTCAATTTTATCACAATCTTTATTAGTTACAGGTAGAAAATGAACTTTAAAATATTTGCAGAACTTATCGAACTCAAAGCCAAGGCAGCTTCTGTCTTTCCATTTTTCCTTGGCCTGACTTATTCCTTATATCACTACTACACGGCAAATATCTTCCCCCTCAGTCTTTATTTTGTTGCGATGTTCATGTTTAGTTGCTTCGTTGACATCTGGGATAACTACAATGATTATCACAATGCAGTGGATACAGATAATTACCAAAAGAACACGAACATTATCGGACGTGAAAATCTTTCGATAGGATTGATTCGAGGTCTTTTAGTTTTTTTCTTTTTTGCAAGCTTAGGGCTCGGCTTAATTGTTGCCAGTATGACGGGTTGGGCGGTTTTCTGGCTCGGCTTGATTTGTTACTTTGTAGGAATTTTCTATGCTGCAGGGCCTAAACCACTCTCGAGCCTTCCGATTGGAGAAGCAGCTTCTGGTCTCACAATGGGCTACCTAATTTTCTTAATCTGTCTTTATATCAATGCGCATGCAAGTTTTGTTTGGAGTTCTGCGACTATTTTGACTACTCTCCTGATTGCTTTACCGAATATTTTGTTAATTGCAAATCTCATGTTGGCGAACAATACCTGTGACCTAGAAGAAGATGAAGCCAATCATCGCTATACGATTGTGCATTATATAGGAAAGAAGGCGGCCTTATTTTGGTGGAGACTGGCGATTTATATAAGTTTTATCTCAGTTCTCCTAGCTGTGATATTAAAAGTTTTGCCGCTTACAATGCTTGCGATTCTCTTAATTTTTCCTGTAATCTGGAAAGTAGCTCAGCCATATCTTAAAAGACAAGTCAAGCGTGAGACATTTGTCTGTTCTGTGAAAATTCTAATGATTTTTCAGCTCCTACAGATCTTACTGCTTTTTGTGGGACTAATCTTAAAGTAAAATCATATATCTCTTGACTTTAAGAAAAAATTAAGTATAATAATAAACATAACAATTGTCTGACTATTTGTAAAACTTTGTTAAACTCATACTTTTAGGAAAAGAAAGGTAAATTTATGAAAAATTGGAAAAAACTTTCATTGGCAACCGCAACTCTCGGTGCAGCTGTCCTTACACTCGCAGCTTGTTCTTCAAGTAAAACAACAGGCACAGCTTTACATTGGAATCTAACAACAGCATTGAATACACTTGACTCTGGCCTTGCAACAGATACCTATTCAAACGAAATAATCGGTAATGTTCAATCTGGTGCAACGCGTGTAGATAAAAACGGTGATGCAGCCAATGAGTTGGCAAAAGATATCAAAGTGTCAGCAGACGGCCTAACTTATACAGTGACCTTGAAATCAGGATTGAAATGGTCAAACGGCGATGCCCTGACAGCTAAAGATTTTGTTTATGCTTGGCAACGTAATGATGACCCAGCAACAGCTTCTGAATATGCTTACCTCTTGGCTGTAATAAAAAATGGCGAAGCAATTAATTCAGGAAAGATGGACAAGTCAGAGTTGGGAATTAAAGCAACTTCAGACACACAGTTCGTCGTAACACTGGAAAATCCAACGCCATATTTCAAGTTCCTCTTGGGTCAGTCTGTCTATTATCCACTTAATCAAAAAGTTGTTGAAAAGTATGGAAAACAATATGCGACCTCATCAGACAAAATGGTCTTCTCAGGTCCTTATGAGTTCAAATCAACTAAGAACTGGAATGGATCAAATAACACTTTCTCAATCTATAAAAATTCAGATTACTATGATGCGAGTGCAGTGAAAATGTCAGAAATTGATTTCCAAGTTGTCACAGATCCAAATACAGCGGTTAGTCTTTACAAGCAAGGTAAGCTAGATCAGACTGGAGTAGGTGTGGGAAGCACAGCGCTTTGGCCAAAATATAAGAATAATAAAGATTTAGTACTTCTAAAAGAAGCAGTTACAACTTATTTGGAATATAATCAGTCAGGCAAAGGTGCAAGTTCATCAGATACACAAAAAGCACTTGCAAATCAGAAAATTCGTGAAGCATTTAATCTGGCAACGGATCGCTCAGGATATTTAAAAGCAACAGCTCCAGTTTCAGCTCCAGCGGTTAGTGTTACTCCAGCAAAGATGTCAAAAACGGCTTCAGGTGAAGATTTCTCTGCATATGCAAAACAAGACTACACGTATGATCCAGCAAAAGCAGCGAGCTTATTTAAAGAAGGTTTGAAAGAGCTTGGTCTTACTAAGTTAAGTATTACGCTTACAACTGACGATACTCCTCCAGCTAAAGCTGGTTCTACTTATATGCAACAAAATTACCAAAAAGACTTACCAGGTTTGACTTTTAACATCAAGACTGAACCATTCAAGCAACGTCTGAATGATTCTAAGAGTGGAAACTTTGATATTGTAATGACACTTTGGGGTGGAGATTATGCGGATCCATCAACTTTCCTTGATTTGTTCACAACAGGTAATGCACAAAATAATGGTAAGTTTAGTAATGCGACCTATGATGCAGCAATCAAAAAGGCTGAAACAACCAATGCTACCGAACCTGCTAAACGCGATGCGGATTATAAGGCGGCAGAAGCTGCATTATTTGAATCATCAAATGTGAATCCAGTTTATTTCCGTACGACTGCAGTTCTACAAAATCCAAAAGTAACGGGTGTACGTTTTGGCTCGACTGGTCTGGTTTATGACTTTAAGTATGCAGAAAAAGCAAAATAATTTATTTTACTAAAATCGACAGTTAAGGGCAGGCTTTGCCTACCCTTATTTTTTTATGAATAGGATATTATATGATTAAATACATTCTTAAAAGGTTATTCTGGCTCTTAGTTACCTTGTTTATTGTCATCACGTTGACATTCTTCATGATGCAATTTATGCCAGGTTCACCTTATTCGAATCCAAAGTTAACGCCAGAAGCAATTGCAGTGCTTAATAAAACTTATGGTTTAAATAAGCCATTATGGGAACAATATCTTGTCTATGTTGGACACATGTTTACTGGGAATTTTGGCACGTCTTTCCAATATACCAATCAACCTGTAAGCACGATGGTTTTACAACGTCTTCCAGTTTCAGCTCAGCTCGGTTTTCAAGCCTTGGTATTAGGGTCAGTATTGGGGATTTTGTTTGGTAGTCTATCAGCTAGGTATAAAAATGGTTTCGTTGATGGGCTTCTTGGCTTTATCTCTGTACTTGGGATTTCTGTTCCGTCTTTTGTTATTGGTTCTTTGCTCTTGGTTTGGCTTGGTTTCACCCTTCAAATTTTACCTGCAACAGGTTGGGGAGATTTTTCAGATACGATTATGCCAACTATTGCCCTATCTTTTGCTCCGATGGCAATGGTAACGCGTTTTGTTCGGTCAGAGATGATTCAGTCGCTTAATTCGGATTATATTCTTTTGGCTCGTGCCAAAGGTCTGTCTGAGCGAGAGGTTGTTTACCGCCATGCGACACGAAATTCATTGATTCCAATGCTTACGTTGCTTGGCCCAATGGCGGCGAACCTGTTGACTGGTTCGGTCTTGATTGAGACAATCTTTTCTATTCCAGGAATAGGAAAGCAGTTTGTTGATTCTATCCCAGCCAAGGATTTCCCAGTCATTATGGCAACGACAATTCTTTATGCTGTGATTTTGATGGTCTTCATTTTGATTACAGATATTTTAACAGCAATCGTGGACCCACGTGTGAGATTGGCTTAAGGAGGTAAAATGGAAAATAAAGTTCAAGATTTTAGCCTCGTTGGGGCAAAAGATTCATCATCAAGTGAGTATATTTCAAAGCCAGCGTTAAGTATGTTTCAGGACGCAGTAAGACGTTTTAAGCAAAATAAAGTAGCAGTAGTTTTTTTGATTTTACTTATAGCTTCAATTTTGTTTGCCCTTATTTCGACTTTCTTTGTGACAAATGCAAAGGCAAACAACTTTTCAACGACAACCCAGGCTTATTCTTATCTCTCACCAGGTAGTCCAAATTTCATCTTAGGTACGGATCAGTATGGCCGTTCGTTGGCTTTGAGAACGATTGTTGGATTCCGAATTTCTTTGATTATTGCCTTTTCAGCAGCAGCTATTGATCTCGTTATTGGTGTAACTTATGGTTTGATTTCTGGCTGGGTTGGTGGTAAAACTGACCTTGTCATGCAACGTATCATCGAGATTATCACCTCAATTCCTAACTTGGTCATTGTGACGCTGCTTTCGCTTGTGATGGGACAATCTATCGTGTCAATCATTCTTGCCATTGGTCTCTTTGCATGGACAGGAATGGCGCGTCAAGTACGTTCAATGGTGTTGACATATAAGGAGCGCGATTTCATTCTAGCTTCTAAAACTTTGGGACAGTCAACTTGGAAAATTGCCTTGAAACATTTACTACCAAACGTTTCGGGCGTTATCATTGTTCAGTTGATGTTTGACATTCCATCTATGATTTTGTACGAAGCAGTGCTTTCACAAATTAATCTAGGTGTGAAACCTCCTACTGCGTCACTTGGAACCCTTATCTCCGACGGAATTGCAAATATCCAAACATATTCTTATCTCTTGATTATTCCTGCGCTTGTTCTCTCACTCCTGTCACTAGCCTTCATCTTTGTAGGTGACGGATTAAATGACGCTTTTGACCCAAGAGCGAGTGAGGATTAAGGCATATGAAAATAATTAGAGATTTAATAAAGAAACGGAGCTTCTTCATATGACAGAGAATATTTTAGAAGTAAAAAATCTACACGTAAACTTTCATACCTATGCAGGAGAAGTCAAAGCCATTCGAGATGTTAATTTTACACTTGAAAAAGGGCAGACACTTGCGATTGTTGGCGAATCAGGCTCAGGGAAGTCTGTTACGACAAAAACTTTGATGGGGCTTAATGCCAAAAATGCTCTGATTCCAGAAGGCCAGCTTCTTTTTAAAGGCAATGACCTTTTGAAGTTGTCTGAGACAGAGTGGCAGAAGATTCGTGGAAATGAAATTTCCATGATTTTCCAAGATCCAATGACTTCACTTGATCCTACAATGCGTATTGGTAATCAAATTGCTGAACCACTGATGAAGCACAAAGGCATGAACAAAAAAGAAGCTCTAGCACGCGCACTTGAGTTGATGACACAAGTAGGAATTCCAGAACCAGAGATTCATATTAAGGACTATCCACATCAATGGTCGGGTGGAATGCGTCAACGTGCAGTGATTGCCATTGCCTTGGCCGCTGAACCAGAGATTTTGATTGCGGACGAGCCAACGACGGCGCTTGACGTGACGATTCAAGCGCAAATTATGGCGCTGATGTCAGAGCTTCAACAGCGTATCAGTTCATCAATTATCTTTATCACGCATGATTTGGGTGTGGTGGCTGGTTTTGCAGATAAGGTAGCCGTTATGTATGCTGGTGAAATTGTTGAATATGGTACTGTAGAAGAAATCTTTTACAATCCACAACACCCTTACACTTGGGGATTGCTTGACTCGATGCCAACGGTTGATACAGAGTCAGAGCGTTTGGTCTCGATCCAAGGAACACCGCCAGATCTTTTGAATCCGCCAAAGGGCGACGCTTTTGCGGCACGTAACAAATTTGCGCTTGCCATTGATTCTGAGGAAGAGCCACCATTTTTCAAGGTTTCTGAGACACATGCAGCTAAGACTTGGCTACTTGATGAGCGAGCACCAAAGGTTGAACCATCAGAAAATATCAAGCACCGTTGGGCGCGTTGGGCAGAAATGGAAGGAGCGAAATAATGGTTAAATCTGATAAAAAATTAGTTGAGCTCCAAAATTTAAACCTCGTATTCAATAAAGGCCGACGTAATGCTAATAAAGCTATCAATAATGTTTCTTTTGATATCTATGAGGGAGAGACTTTTGGTCTTGTTGGTGAGTCAGGTTCAGGTAAAACAACTATTGGACGCACAATTTTAAAGCTTTATGATCGTGATATTGAGTCAGGTAAAATTTTGTTTGATGGCAAAGATGTTCAAAAATTACGGGGACAAGAATTGACAAATTTCCGCTCAAAGGCGCAGATGATTTTCCAAGATCCTCAGGCATCGCTGAATGGCCGTATGCGCGTCAAAGACATCATTGCAGAAGGACTTGATGCTAATGGACTTGTGAAGTCTAAGGAAGAGCGTGATGCACGTGTCCTTGAACTGTTGCGTCTGGTTGGGTTGAATGATGACCATATGACGCGTTATCCGCATGAGTTCTCAGGTGGTCAACGTCAGCGTATCGGTATTGCGCGAGCCTTAGCGGTACAGCCGAAATTTATCGTAGCAGATGAGCCTATCTCGGCGCTTGATGTGTCAATTCAAGCTCAGGTTGTCAACTTGATGAAGGACATTCAGGAAAAGGAAAATCTGACTTATCTCTTTATTGCTCATGATCTATCAATGGTGAAATATATTTCGGATCGTATCGGTGTCATGCACTGGGGTAAGATTTTAGAAATTGGAACTTCGGATCAGGTTTATAATCACCCAATCCATCCTTATACAAAGTCACTTTTGAGCTCAATTCCAGCTCCGGATCCCTTATCTGAACGTCAGCGTACACCTATCATCTATGATCCATCGTCTGAAAATGATGGACAGCTACGTGAAATGCGTGAGATTTCCCCAGGACATTTCGTCTTCTCAACAGAAGAAGAGGCAGAAGAGTATAAGAGAAGAGTATAAGAGAACAGTAAAGTAAAGTAATAATAGTAGATTAGTTTCTATCTTATAATGGCCTAATATATGCTAGGAAAAGTTCTATCAATTATGATGGAGCTTTTTTGTATGTGTAAATAAAGAGGATTGGCGGAAGTTCGCTTTTTTTGATAAAATTAAGCCTATGAATTTACAAGCAGAAATCAAAAAGCGCCGCACGTTTGCCATTATCAGTCACCCAGATGCGGGCAAGACCACGATTACGGAGCAGTTGCTGAAATTTGGTGGGGCGATTCGCGAAGCGGGAACAGTCAAGGCGAGAAAAACTGGGAATTTTGCCAAGTCTGACTGGATGGATATTGAAAAAGAGCGTGGTATCTCCGTAACGAGTTCGGTCATGCAGTTTGACTATGCAGGCAAGCGTGTGAATATCCTCGATACGCCAGGGCATGAGGACTTTTCCGAAGACACTTATCGTACTTTGATGGCGGTAGATGCAGCCGTGATGGTGATTGACTCAGCCAAAGGTATCGAGGCACAGACGAAGAAGCTTTTTCAGGTTGTCAAGCACCGTCATATCCCCGTTTTTACTTTTATCAATAAACTTGACCGTGATGGTCGCGAGCCGTTGGATTTGCTATCGGAGCTTGAAGAAATTCTGGGAATTGCTTCCGTGCCGATGAACTGGCCGATTGGCATGGGGAAAAATTTCCAAGGCCTTTATGACTTTGACAATGAACGTGTTGAAATCTATCAGCCAGAAGATGGTGAGCGTTTTGTGGCTTTTTCTGAGGTCGGAAATCATGCACTGGCGAAAAATCCCTTTTATGAGCAGGCAGTTGAGGATGCGGAGCTTTTGCGCGACGCGGGCAATGAATTTGATGAAGAGGCGATTCTTGCGGGTGAATTAACACCTGTTTTCTTTGGCTCAGCGCTGACAAGTTTTGGCGTGCAGACCTTCCTTGAAACTTTCTTGAAGTTTGCGCCAGAACCAGGCAGTCATAAGATAATTGAGGAGACAGAAATTGAG